>JACMLY010000090.1 GCA_014379345.1 Chitinophagaceae bacterium | reverse complement strand
GAAACCATCGGGGCCGTTGTTGGTGTTTTCACCAACAACAGCGGAGAAGAAGCAGTTACTCTTAAAAGGCAATCGCAATCTAATAGAATTGACTCAACCTCGCTTCCGTTGTCAGTGAAAACGCCGACAACGGCTGAATGTTTTTTTTTGATCGACCGTCGACCGAAAAACCTTCTTGCATGCATAAATCTCCCGTCATAGCAATCTTTGATATCGAAACCATCGGGGCCGTTGTTGGTGTTTTCACCAACAACAACGGAGAAGAAGCAGTTACTCTCAAAAGGCAATCGCAAAATAATAGAATCAACTCAACCTCACTTCCGTTGTCGGTGAAAACACCGACAACGGCTGAATGTTTTCTTTTGATCGACCGTCGACCGAAAAACCTTCTTGCATGCATAAATCTCCTGTCATAGCAATCTTTGATATTGGCAAAACCAATAAGAAACTTTTTCTTTTCGATGAGCAATACAATATGCTTTACGAAAAATCAGAAGGCTTTGCGGAGACAATTGATGAAGATGGTGATGCTTGTGAAGATCTGGCTTTGCTAACCGGGTGGGCACAAAGATCGCTGGAGCAGGTTTCACAGGCAGCATTTGATGTGACGGCAGTGAACTTTTCTGCGTATGGTGCCAGCTTCGTACATATAGACCGCGAGGGAACTCCGGTTGCACCACTATACAATTATTTAAAACCATATCCTAAGAACATACAGCAACAATTCTACGATCGCTACGGGAGTGAGCTTGTGTTTTCAATGCAAACGGCCAGTCCGGTACTGGGCAATCTGAATTCCGGACTACAGCTTTACATGCTGAAATATCAAAAACCTGGTATTTTCCAAAAAATTCATTATTCACTACATCTTCCCCAGTACCTCAATTTCCTGGTAACGGGAAGGCCATATTCCGATATTACCAGCATCGGTTGTCATACAGGGCTATGGAACTTTTCGCAAAATCATTATCATGAATGGATATATCGCGAAGAGATCAGCGGTCAGCTGGCACCGATATTTCCGTCGGACCAGGTTATGCGTTGCGACTACAATAAGAAACCTATTTTAAGCGGCATTGGTTTGCACGACAGCTCCGCAGCATTGATACCTTACCTATCCAATTTCACCGAGCCCTTTGTACTGATTTCTACCGGCACGTGGTGCATCAGCCTAAATCCATTCAATCAAACAAATCTCACTGCAGAAGAATTACAGCAGGATTGTCTGAGCTATATGGAATACAGAGGAAAACCGGTTAAAGCCTCCCGACTATTTGCAGGTTATGAACATGAACAACAGGTGAAAAAGCTTGCAGCCCAGTTTAACGTGGCCAATGATTTCTACAAAACCATTCTTTTCGACATTGAAACGGTAAACAGGTTACAAAACCGAACACCTCCGCCGAGCAACGAGAAAAAACAAATGCTGCAACAATCTGCGTTCGCTGCAAGAGACCTTTTAACTTTTTCGAGTTACGCAGAAGCCTATCATCAATTAATGATCGATCTGATTAAACAACAGGTCATCTCAACCGATCTTGTATTGAAGAATTGTTCCGTAAAACGGATATTTCTCGACGGAGGCTTTAGCAGAAATCCTGTATATATGAACCTGCTTGCGGCTGCTTATCCTGAAATGGAAGTGTATGCGGCTTCTATGGCCCAGGCATCCGCATTGGGAGCCGCTCTGGCCATTCACCCGTACTGGAGTAAAAAAAGCTTACCCGCCGACCTGATCGAATTGAAGTACTATACAGCCACAGAAACAATCATGTAGCGGATCCGGTTATTGTAACTTGAAAGGGAGGTACCAATCACGATTCATAAGCCTGGCTCGTACTGCACCTGCATTACCAACACCGTCTTTCGTTAATTTATCCGCTATCCTGTCTGCAATGATCGCCGGGTTGTTTCTTCTTAATGCAAAACGCAACAAGTCAGCCCATCGTGTACCCTCAAATGCATTTTCCAAAGCGCCTTCTTCTATTAAGCCGGTCTCAATTGCAGTTAAACTATCAGCGCCTACGGGAAACTGGTAGTTCCGCAGAAGTGCCCTGCCCCTGATTCCCGTGTTACGGTGATGTGGCCCCCTGATCGCACTGGGTACATCGATTTGGCGGGCATCGAATCTATACACATCAGGCAAAAAGAAAGTATTTTGATATTTTGCCTGGTCCACTGCCGGTGTGCCGGCAGGGAATTGAAAATTAGTTCTGAGACCATTATTAAAAAGCGCATAAGCAAGGCGATGTAACCCTGGCGCAATAGCACCCTCCGCGTTAGCGGCTTCTGCAAACCGGAGATATAAGTGTGACTGCCGGTACAAAAACCATCTGCCATTTTTATTTAATGGATTATAGGGCGTATTGGTAGCATAATTTATGTAGTCATATATAAACTTCATTACCACCGGTTGCCCTCCAATGTTGCTTACACTCAGCAAACCACGGGCATCGTAAGGTATCCCTGTTCCGGCTCCGGCGTTTGCCACCGGATTTTGTTGCTGGTTGTTCCAGTTGTCGATAATTGTTTTGGAAGGCTTAACCAGGTATTTACCGCCTATTGGCGAGAATAACGCGATCAATGGATTTGCAGGTTTAAACCTGCTATCGTAAGGCAGGGCCCATAACCATTCGCGGCCAAAGCGCTTTTCATTTTCTAATGCCCGGCTGTCAAATATCCCCCGCCATCCATCATTCATGATCAGCGTGGAAGCATCACCATCCCGGGAATAGTCAACCAAGTAATTGGCATCGGAAGTACCCATCCGGTATTGTGAAAAGAAATTTTCCCCGGTACCCGTTGATCCGTTGTAGTCTATAATCTGCTTGTAATAAGTTGCGGCTCTGCTATAATTGCCTTTCCATAAATGCAAATCACCCAGAAAACATTTTTTATTGATGAAAATTTTTTGTGTTGAATAATTGTCCAGAAAGATATTAAGAGACGCACTTAAACTATTGCCTACCGCTGGTGGATAATCTTCCAGGAATGGCAGGTTATCTGTAAACTTTATCAGGGCATCTAAAAGATCATTGAACTTCAATTTTGGAAACCGGCTTGGGTCATTGATATCTGTAATATTTTCGAGTGCTTCCGTTACATAAGGTACTTCGCCATAATGTATTCCTAACTGGAGGTAAAGGAAGGATCGAAGACAGGCAATATCAGAATAGCGCTGGCTATATTCATCCTGTTTTAAAGTCTTCTTCTGAAGCATGATATCAAAGTTCTTCAGCGCATCGTTGCAGTTTATAATAAGCTCATAGAAAGGTCGTGGATTAATATACGGGTTATCAGGTGATACATTATGGGTGCTTAACTCGCGGAGGAATTGATCTGCGTTTTCAGTGTATTGCAGCAAGTCGCCTCTTAACTCATTTAATATGATGTACCGGTCGGCCAGGCCCATGAATTTTCCATAGATCCCCATTACTGCTGAATTAGCATCATATACGTCCCGGTACACCTGGCTCGCGTCCAGTTCCGTTTTTGGTAACACGTCAAAATGCTTTTTGCATGAAACAATACCAGCCATAACCAAAGCAAGCACCAGTATTTTCTTTAATCTAAACGTATTCATTTTACTACTCATTAAATAGTTTATTGACTCTTCCTTTTTGCATTCTGACAGCAACGGGTCTTTATGCAAAAAGAATATTCATGTTTTATAGTCCTAGTCTAACTCCCAGTGTCACACTCCGAAATTGTGGATCAAGACCCGTATCGATACCTTGTGAAAAAACACTGGGCGTTACACTAAACTCCGGATCATAGCCTTTGTATTCTGTTAGTGTGAATACATTGTTTGCGATGGCGTAAACGGCGATGCTTTTCAGGAACACACTTCTTTTTACCGGCCAATTGTATTGCAATGACAAGCTTCGCAGGCGGATGTAAGAGCCATCCTCTATCCAACGATCACTAAACCTGCTATTGCCCATCGGATCGCCCCAGCTGGCCCTGGGTGTATTGGTGATGTGACCTTCTCCACGCCAACGATTATTTACACTTACCAACTGGTTTTCTACACCACTTCCGGATTCTAACCTGTAGCGTAAATAATTGAAAATATCATTTCCGTAAGAAAAAGTAAACAGGGTATTGAGTTCGAAATTCTTCCAGATAAATCGGTTATTGTAACCACCGGTAATATCCGGGCTGGGATCACCAATCACCTGGCGGTCGCTTTCATCTATGATATTATTACCGTCAAGGTCAACAAATCGTACATCTCCACCTTTGAAATTAGAATAGGATCCATCTGCATTTGGCTTCTTTATAGCAGCAGCTTCTGCATTTGTTCCATACACTCCATTGGTGGTATACCCATAAAATTGTGTGGCAGTTAGACCTTCGTAGGTTAAGATACTTGCACCCGCGTATTCAGTTATAAAACCGTCGTTTGGTATTTCGATGATCCTGTTTCTGAATTGTCCGGCATTCAACCCTGCATCCCATTTAAAATTACGTCCGTTCACCACCCTGACGTTAAGAGTAGCCTCTACTCCATTATTTCGCATCTTGCCACCATTCGTGAGCGTGGCAGTAAAACCGCTTATTGTAGATAAAGGCTGATACACTAACATATTATCGGTTTCGTTTCTGAAAGCATCTACACTCAGGCTGACCCTTTCATTCCAAAAAGCAAGATCGAAACCTGCATTTAGTTTTCTTACGTTTTCCCATCCCAGGGCAGGATTACCAATTCCACTTCTGACAAGGCCCTGTGCTCCAAGCAGGTTTTGCGAAATATATGTGCGACGATTATTATAGTTGCCGATATCATCATTACCAGTCATGCTGTATGTCACTCTCAACTTTAAGATATCTATGGTAGAGCGGGCCATAAAATTTTCAGATGAAATCAACCAGGCAGCTCCTACTGAAGGCATGATCGCAAGATTCTTTCCTTTCGTCCTGATTCCGTCCGGAACATCGTCACCAAAACGAGAGGAGCCATCAACGGCCGCGTGCAGGGTCAAAAAAAGCTTGCTCTTAAATCCATAATCTATTCCCAGATAAATATTCATCCAGTTCCAGTTACCGATGCCGCCCCCAACCTGGCGCAGAGCAGCCGATCCGCTTTGCACACTCACCAGGTCGTCCGTAGCAGAATTGAAACTGCGTCCAAAACGTTGTTCTGCCTTATTGATCTGATTACGAATCCCCAGCCTCGCGTTTATATTGTGTTTGTTGTTTACCGTTGTATTGTAGGCTAGCCATGTATCATTATATATGGTAAAGAGCCGCTTAACCTGCGTGCCCATCCGGCTTTGGGCAATATCATTCGAAAGGGTATCGTCTGTAATTCCCTTACGTGGCACGAAAAAGTCTTCGCGCACTTTATCATACACTACACCGATCAGCGAGCTCGCTTTGAAATGAGTTGATATTTCATAATTGAATTGAAATGTTCCAAAAAAACGGTAGAATTTATTGTAAGCCTGCATCCCTTCAATAATAGCGGAGGGATTCGTTATACCAAGTGTATCGCGTTCTGACAGGTTGGGAGATTCCACACCCTTTTCATTGAGTTCTCTGTTGTGCAAAAACGGCGCTTTGACAAGGGATAGGTACAGGGGAGCCGTATTGTCGGCAATTCCCTGGTCTTTCAGATTTTGCTCGTTATAGGTGAACGAAAGATTCGCTGCACCAGTAAACTTCCTGGTAAAATTAAAATCTGCATTAAATCTTGTGTTGTAGCGCGTAATATCAGTCTCCTTTATAATACCACTGTTGCGGGTGAACCCCATGCTCAACCCATAAGTTGCAATGTTATCGCCCCCGGTTACTTTGAGAAAATAACTTTGATTGATGCTACTTTCCATCACTTTTTTCTGCCAGTCGGTATTGTAGTGATAGCGTGCGTACTGAGGATTTTGCGGATCATCGTTCATATACGGCTCTGCCTGGATCGCTGAACTGCTCATCCCTTTGGTCTGTAATATTTCATTTAGATAAATCCGGTAATCGGCTGCATCCATCACCGGTAGGTTTTTAGGAGCCTCATTAAACCCCGCATAAGTGGCAAAATCAATTTTTGTAGCCTGCGTTTTGGCTTTTGCAGTCGTAATGATAATAGCTCCGTTAGCACCTTTTGTTCCATAAATCGCCGTTGCATCTTTCAATACGGTAATATTATCAACATCCTTCATATCGATAAGCGCTAATGGATTGGTATAATTATTTGCTATAATGCTTTGTCCATAGTCATTTGCATCGAATAGCATATTATCTACTACAATCAGTGGTTTGTTCGTTCCATATAATGAGTTATAGCCTCTAAGAAAAAGATTAGCCCCTACACCCGGACTTCCCGAACGGCGAATCGCATATAAGCCGGCGATTCTTCCCTGTAAAATAGCATCTGGTGTTTCATTCGGTTGAGCCCAGCCCGAATTGACATTATACTGTTCCACAGCTGCGGTAACATCCGTTTTGCTTTTAATGCCAAGGGGTGTCGTTACCTTTTCACTAAATGACTTATGTTCATCATCCAGCAACGCTATTGCAATTGAGCGGCGTCCCTTCAACGCGACACGGCGTGTATTGTATCCCTCACCTTCAACTGTAACTGCAGAAGTGTATGATGGTACTTGAAGT
Source organism: Chitinophagaceae bacterium (assembly GCA_014379345.1). Taxonomy (GTDB): domain Bacteria; phylum Bacteroidota; class Bacteroidia; order Chitinophagales; family Chitinophagaceae; genus Flavitalea. Next base: position 99,754 of record JACMLY010000090.1, on the reverse strand, counting down.
TTGAATTGCCCGGTAGAATCGGTAATGGCAGCAGAAAAATTTTCCACCTGAACCCGTATCCCGGCAATTGATTTACGGGTTGTTGCGTCAGTAACAGTACCAGTAACCGTTACACCTTTTTCCGGCACGTTTGTTTCTATAACCATCACAGAATCTTTAACAGCGGGCATATTCTGTGCATGAAGTATACTCACCATCAGCTGAAATGCCGAGATTGCAACGATGTATTTTCTAAATCTTCTTATAAGCAGCATTGTTATAGTATATTTTCAAAAAATAATAATTTACAAAACAGGTTCAAGCCTTATATAATCAGCCGTAACCATACTGGTATTGTTAGTTGTATTGGCAGCGGCCGTAAGAAAAATCTCAAGAACAGGGAAATAAGTAGAGAGGGTGAACTCCCCCAGTAAAACCTCACTGTAATTGTTGGGCGTTACGGCTACATACGGCAAGCGTGTGGAATTAAAAGTGCCAATTCCCAAGCGTTGACTGAAATTGCCGGTGTAGTTATTGACATTGTCATTCAAAGCAACCCAGTACGCTTTGTACTTTAGCGAGGGAACGTTAGGTAAAAGGTAGCCCAGGTAGAACTCCGAAACTCCATGGTTAAATACAAGAACATCCCTGAATTCTTTTCCCGTCAGCGGGTTTAACTTGTCGCGAAAGAAGGTGTTGCCACGACGATCGATCCTGGTAAAATTGTAATTTTCGCCCTGTATTATATATTGCTGAAATCTATGCTTCGGTAATACATTCATCCGGGTCATGATGTAAACGATACCGTTACTGACTTTGATCGTTTGCACGATGGCACTCTTTTCAATTCCAACTTTTACATTAAACTTGGAAATGATCGTATCGGGTATTGAGCCCGGCTGATAAACGCCTTCAACAGCCAGATCTTGTACCACTGCATTACTTGAAAGATTGGTTGTGCTATCTGCAGTACCGGTTACAAAAAAAGGTTTGAACTTGTTTATCTCAGTATCCCAGGCAGCATCAGCGAGTATAAAGAAAGTAAATTGCTTGCTCTCGTCTCTAAGGTCGTGTACATTTCGCCAAAAGAAATTGGTATTTACAGAATCTGTTCCCGGCTTATAAATGGGCCTTCCGGTACCAGGATCTACACCGATCTGCTCCGCATTTGTTGTGTCGAACACCTTACCAAACAGCGAAAGCATATAATTTTTTTGTTTAACAGGAGACAGAGAGCCGGATTCTAAAAACTGCCAGGCATTTGGAAGCGCCGGGACCATTTTATCTATTATATGCAATAATCCATTTTTAGCATATTTATCTGCCGCAGTAATATTCGCATCTTCCAGCAGTTTTACCTGCACATTATTATACTTACCGCTTAACATTTGCAGGCGTAATTGACCATTAACGGAGGTTGTAGGGTAAAGCTGGTTTGCGATGTGATTGCCGACAAACATGCGCAACCTGGCCGAATCGGCAACGATGGCCGGATCGAGAGTAGCAAGGGCCGAATTCGACGGTGCGTACACGGTATAGGTTTTGGAAGACGCTATTACTTTATCATAACCCGATTTGGTTAAAAGTTCTGCAAACCTGCCAAGCTCAGGATCTTCGCTGATTTGCTGTAACAGATCTTTTTCTGCCTTCGGGTCGGTGACAGCGTTATGATCATCCCATTTTTTACAGCTGATTAAAAAAAGGCCGGTAAAAAGCATTCCCGTCAGTATCTGTAAAATCTTACTATTCATTATCGATGTTTAGATGGAGTTCCAGCCTCCTGAATTAATAAATAAAAATCATTATCTAGAAATAAACAGGCGTACCATCTGGTGCAAACCGGGGCAACACCTGATTGTCCGTCACCGGTATAAAATGGATCATATCGAAATGCAGGTCCCTATTCGTATTGGCTATTGCTTCAAATCGGACTTTATGCCTTTGTGTTGTTTTTATATCAACCGTACCAACCAGCCTGCCGGTAAAATCAGGGTTGGGATAGGCAGCATTGTTTGTTGTATATCTTTTCCATCCTAAAGATTCGAGTTCTGCATCAGTTCCCCCCGGATATTTCGTCTGCAGGTTTACGGGCCGTTGCATCAGCTCTCCATTCACGAACACGTTAATGATCACATTATTCCGGTTGCGGTAACAGATCCACACTTTATAACGTCCTTTGATAATTGGCGGTGTAGTAAATTCAATCCAGCCAGCCCTGTTGGTGTTTGTGCCTCCACCCAGAGGTATTGTAAGAATATCGTTATTATATGCGAAATGATGAAGGGTAGAAGTGGGGCTGCTGCTGTACTCATATCGTACATAATTTTCGCCCCTTACCTGCCAGTCAATATCCTTAATGGGTCTGTCGTCCTGGCTGCTCTTATTAAATGTAAACGTTCCTCTTTTATAAAAGGTAGTCTGTTTCACTATTTCGGGAAAGGTTGCCAGGTCCCAGTATACAGCGGTTGGCTTACGGAACTTAGCTGCAAAATGGGCGCTGGCACTGTGCCATACCCCATTTGTAGCCGAATTATCGCTGATGTTCCTTGTCAGCAAGACACCCGGTTCCAGCCTGCCATTAAATTCAGCTTCATTTACGACGACCTCCTGCTTAATGAGTTGAGTAGTGATAACCTCCTGCGGTTGTAGTGTAAGGTGAGAAGGTGATGTTATGATATCCCCCAAAAATTGAATTCCATTAAGTATATGATAGGCTACATACAGGTTTAGGCTGTCTTTGGGATCTGCTGGATTACCGGTATTTGAATATCGGGCTTTGAGTGAATTATACGAGGCGATGCCGCTATCTGCAAGTGCTTTGTTGGTTTCAGCTATAACAGTCTTCCAGCGTTTGGTTGTGTCGGGGTCAACCGTATTGAGTACAGCGTAATAGCCGGTTTCCTTCATTGCCTGTAAAAAAATAGAATACTCAGGCCTTGCCTCTAACTGCTGCGCAATAGTGGTTTTAGAAGGAACCAGCACCTGATCGATCACGTGAATAATGCCGTTGCCTACTTTCACATTAGACTTTGAAACTGCCGCCTGGCGATTGACCGTGTAACTTGATAAACCTCCATTGTTTATAACACCTGTTATTAAAAACTGTCCGTGCATAGTAGGTACAGGTAGTTTACCATCTTTAAAAGAACTGGTGTTAATGGTATCGGCAAGAATATGAAACTTGACCAGCTCCTTCAACACAGTCAGATCAGCAGCGTTTACGTCGGCGGCGTTTACAGATGACAACCATGTTTTAACACCGGAGTTCGTTGGTGCGAACACGGTATATGATCCGTATGCATCTAAGAAAGCGCTGGTCTCCGTTCTGTCCAGAATCAGATTGAACAAAGAAAAAGAGTCAGCGTTCTTTTTAAGGTAGCCCACCACATTTACATCTTCTGTTGTTGATAATCTCAGCGCTGTTTTCTTGCAACCACTCATATAAACGGCAATAAACAAAAGAGAAATGGAAAAGACCCATCGGGCAAATTTATATTTCATATACAAGTCATGTTATCTATTTATAAAAGGGATTTTGCTCCAATAATTTATTTGTTTGTATTTCATAAAAATAGATTGGAAAGTAATGGCTGTTTTTATCCCTTAACTTATTAAAAGCCGCCTGCCGCCTGTCGGAAGGAAGACTTATCGAAGCCATATCGATTAAGTAATTCAAATTTGCGTAGTTATTACGTTTAGCATTGCGCAGCACATCGTACCATCTCTTTCCTTCAAAGGCAAGTTCACGCTGTCTTTCTTCCAGGATAAATGTTGTCATGCTGCCCTTGCTGGTGCTATCCATGATTTTGAAGTCAATCGCGTTGGCACGAGTCCGGATTACCTTTACAAGGCGTGATGCCTCCAAAGGCTGGTCTAACTGGTTAATGGCTTCTGCTTTCATGAGTAATATATCCGCGTAGCGATAAAAGATCCAGTTGGCATTGGATTGATCGAGTGTTCTCAGCGTAGTTCCACTGGAACTTGCACCTATATATTTCCATATTACAAAGTCACTCGACCGATAAGATGTATTGTCGCCGCGCACGTCCACCAGTGGTATTGGATTCAAAGCATCTATCCCATACACAACATCTGTCAGGTGTGGAGCAGCACCCCAACGACGGTTCTGTGTCTGATGCATTGTAAAAAAAGGATTGATCACCGGGAACTCAAATTGGAGTTCGAATATGCTTTCGTTTGAGTTGCCCCCGAAAAAAACGCTGTTGAAGAAATCTGGCCCGGTTACAAGGCCAAAGCCACCCGAATTAATTATTTTGTTGCATTCTGCAACAGATTCATTGTATTTGTCCATCCATAGGTATACATCGGCCAACAAAGCGTTGACGCCATACCGTGTCATACGCCCTTTGTCAAAAAGAGCATTTCCATACGTGGCCGGTAAGTCAGTTTCCGCTTTTTTAAGATCTGCCACAATCTGTGCCAGTACGCTATCAGCACTGGCTTTTGGTATAGACACAATGTCCTCATCGCTTACGGTTGCATTCAATTTCAGAGGTACATCGCGAAAACTTCTGACCAGATAAAAGTACATCAGCGACCTGATGGCAAGGGCCTGCCCTACGGCCACGTTGAGCTGGGCTTCGGAAAATGTGTTGTCCTTTAGCAGTACTCCCGGTGCCAACTGAATGATTGTATTGCAGTAGTTGATAGTCTCATAAAAAGAACGCCAGTTTACATAACGGTTAGTAGCCAACACGTTCAGGTTTACAATGTCCTGCTCATCCTGGCTTGCACGAAAGCCCGGGGCTACCATATCGGTCCTTGTTTCTCCCCACATAAAAAACAATTCGGTACTGGCCTGTATGGATGTGTACACCCCCGTTACAGCGCCATCCACTTGTTCCTTGGTGAGCCAAAATTCATCTCCCACTATTCCATCCTGGGGCTTCAGGTTAAGCCATTTTTTGCAACCAGCTAAACCACTAATCGAGCAAACCAGGAAAGTATATATTAACAGCTTTTTCATTTCGGTGATGTGTTTAATAATTTACACTCATTGTTAATGGTATAATCGTTTTTAGAAACCAGCAACCAACCCCAGGGTAAAGGCTTTTGTTGGAGGTGTAAGTGAAATATCAGCAGCTACACGGAAAGGATCAGAACCACGTGTGCTTACTTCCGGATCCTGCCCGGTATAGCCAGTCCATGTGTACAGGTTTTCAACAGTTACATAGGCGCTAAGATTTTTTATTTTGAGTTTACTGATAAATTTTTCCTGAAAAGTGTAGCGTGCAGTTACAGTGCGGAAACGCAGGAAAGAAGCGTCTTCAACATAGCGATCACTACCCAGCCAGTTATACCCGCCACCCAAAATGCCTCTTGGCATATCCGTTATATCCCCTTCCTTGCGCCATCTGCGCAGTACTGCCGTGCTTTGGTTATCGTAGCCTGCCATATTCGACGTTCTCATTTTTGTTTCATTTACCACATCGTACCCATAACGGAAATTGAAGAAAGATGAGAGTTTAAAACCTTTATAGGTAACCGATGGGCCAAAACCTCCTGTTAGTTTGGGATTGCTGTTTCCCAGATACACCACATCCATGTAATTAATGTTTCCATCGTTATTGACATCTTCATAAATAGCATCGCCCGGCTGAAAAATATAATCGACAGATGGATAATTGAAGCGCATATACACCTCCTGTCCATTTGGACCGGTAATGGGTTTGCCGCCAGACACTGCCAGTGTAGATGCCTTGTCTTTATGAACACCCTTAAATTTGAATCCGTAAAAAGAGCCAAAGGGATTATCTATCTGCAGAATACGCATATACTCTCCATTGAGAGCAATGTTTCCCTTTGTACTTGGATAGAACTCGGAAATTTCCCTGATAATATTTTCATTATGTGAAATATTGAAATCAAATCCGATCGTTAGATCCTTTGCTTTGAAAGGAATTGTAAAAATTGCTATCTCCCAGCCCTGGTTATCCATCGTGCCAACGTTCATATTCACGGCACTAAAACCTGTATAAGAGGAAATTTGTAGATTGTCAAAGAACAGATCCTTTGTACGGTTGCGGTAGATATCTACATCTGCACGTACCCTGTTTTTGAACAAACTAACATTAAGCCCGGTATTGAATCCGTGAACGGTTTCCCATCTAAGATTTCTAAGCTCCATCCTTGATGGGAAAACACCCGTTTGACCCTGGTAGGCCCAGCTATACGTGCTGTATGTATTATAAAAAGTGTAATCTCTGCGAGGAGCATTTCCGGAAAGTGCATAGCTTACCCGGAAGCTTAGATCGTCTAACTGCTTAACCTTTTTCAGAATACCTACATTAGATACCCTCCAACGGAAAGATCCCCCGGGAAATAGTCCATATCTATAATTAGGGCCAAACTTGGAGTTTCCATCCCCACGAAGAGTTGCTTCAAACAGATAGGTATCGTCGTAGGAATAGTGACCGATTATCACGGCTCCTACGGATCTGCTTTTGGCAGTACCTGAGCGAATATCACCGGTTACGGTACGCGAAGGCGAAGCGGGATCCTCCAGTAAAGAGGAAGCAGTATTGGAAGTCCTGATTTCCTGTGTCACCGCGGTATAATCGTTGGTAAAAACATTAAGGCTTGCAGAAATCACATGATCGGTGTTCTTTAACTGAGGTGAGTAAACCAGGGTGGATCTGGTGGCTACATTAAACAAATCTATATCACCGCTGTAAGGCCTGTTTACTGTCGTTTCCGTACTTGGACGACCGGTGGCAATCTGAGGCAGGAAACTGCTGTTCTGCGTGTTGTTGATATCAAATTGCACATCAAAACTTGCATTCAGCACATTCTTGAGAATGGCATAGTTGATCTGAAAACGAGGTACCACCCTTTCGCCCAATACCCTGAATTTAGCCATTGAAGCCATTGCTACAGGATTAACGGTGCCAACGACTTTATTTTTATCATCAATACCGAAAAATTGGCCCTGAACATTGAATGCCGGTGAAAAGAAGTTAGGGGTTTTATTGCCCAATTCATCATACTCGTAGATACTCATGTTCGGCATTTTCCGGTAAGCAATCTCACGAAGGTTGTCGCTATAATTGCGGTTCTGGTCTGTGTGCGTATATGCAATACTGGTAAATATTTTAATCTTTTCGGATATGGTGTAATCCAGGTTAATGCGTGCGTTGATCCTCTTTAGTGAGGTGCCGATGGTAACACCTTTCTGGTCGAAATAACCGACAGAGGCAAAATACTTCGCCTTTTCGCCTCCCCCGTTCATGGAGATCGTATGATCATGTAGGTGACCTGTTCTGCTAATGGCATCTACCCAATTGGTATTGTTGCTATAGTTATGAAACCAGTAGGGATCGTTCGGATCATAATTAAACTCCCGACTCTGCTGCGTGTTAAGTGTTGAACCGTTACGGTTCATGTATATTTCCGGAATCAGTGTTGAATACTGGTCGCCATTTAGCATCGGAAGCGCATCAGGCAGAATGGAAGCAGAACCCTTAAAAGTGTATCCGATACTTGGTTTGCCCCTTGCACCTCTTTTAGTGGTAATGATTAGGACGCCACTTGCTGCCCGGCTACCCCATACTGCGGTAGCAGCTGCATCTTTCAGAACCGTAATATCTTTTATATCTGCGGGTGAGATATTCAACAATTGTGCGTACCCCTGTTCATCAGCCGAGCCAAAATTGAAATCTCCGGGGATCTCTGTCTCATAGGGCATTCCGTCTACAACAATCAGCGGATTTCCGTTCGAGTTGATAGACGATATACCTCTTATCCTGATATTCATGGCCGCCCCGGGATCACCACTGGTAGCCGTAATGTCTACACCGGCAAGGCGCCCCTGGAGGGCCCCATCGATACTGGGAGCCGTCATTTCTTCCAGATTCTTTGCATCGATTTTTGCGACAGCCGTTGTAAGGTTTTTTTCCTGAACCGATCCCATTCCGTTATCCATATTACGTGATGCAACCACTATTACTTCATCCAGGTCGGCGCCACCCGTTTGTAACTGAAAGCTGATCGTTGTTTTCCCGCTTATATTGACACTGGTGGTTTTATAACCCACATAGGAAACGGAAATTTTATTTTTAGGATTTGTTATTCTTATTATATAGTTCCCTTCAATGTCGGTAACGGCGCCCTTAATAATACGCCCGTCAGCATCTACCTCCGAGATAGAGGCACCCTGAATGGGTTGCCTGGTCTTTTCATCGGTTATCTTACCCTTAATAACATTCTGTATTTGTGCAATGGCCGCAACACAACATACGGTGGTAAGTAGCATGATAAAACAAACTTTTCTGAAATTTCTCTTCATGATGATTGCTTTATATCGAGTATTTTAAATAGTTGTCTATAAGGTGAATAAACATCCGGTTTGCAAGATAGTAGCTGGATGGAGATATCACCCTTGCAGGGCGATTGTTCATATCGGTTAGTGTCATGGATCCCACCGCATTGTTTACAAATATGGAAGTAGGGTCGCCGAGATTTGTTTTAAGAAGGGTATTGAAAGATCCGCTTCCATCGTCATCACCATCGGCAGCAACGGTTCGCTTATCCAAGAAATGATAATAAAGGAACCGCACAACCTGTTCCCGCTCTAGTGCAACGGTGGGATTGAAAGCAGGTGCACCGGTAGTTCTGTTCCCGGGAAGTATTCCATCCCTTACTGCATTCATGATAGCTGCATTATTGGGTATGAAGAGGGTATAGAAAGATCCGGCGGGAATTCCCGTAATATCTTTTGCAGCATTGTTTTCCCAGATTGTCGAATTTCTTAAGAACTGCCAGAAGTAATTATATTGGGAAGCGGTTGGCGTCCCTAACTTTTCGATATTGGCTCCGATTGAGTTGGGGGTGAAGGTCAGTAAGCGATCAACATAATATACACGGCCATTTTTTGAGGTTTTCGTACTTGTGATCCTCACCACATTGTTGGTATCAACGTTACCGGAAGAATAAACAGTATTGTTCTTAAAGCCAATATATTCTCCACCGATCGTCATGGCAGCCCCCTCTGGCGTAAGACTATTAAGAACCTGTGAGGGCAGGTCATGAGGAACCACATGCAGATTTAAAATACGTATCATCCTGTTGCGGGCTGTTGATGTAACTTCCTGCGTAGCCGGAGCAGGTGGAGTATAACGCCATTGCTCCTGGCTGACGGCACTTTGATTCGCATCTGCAAAAAATCCATTGGCATTCCAGACAGAGTCGCTGATCATAAATAAAGTAAAATACCGCGATACGTCTGACACAACCGGTCTTAACTCGAAGTCCAACAACTTTCTCGTTATAGAATATTTCGGATCCAGGTATGCCCTTCCGTACACACTGGTAAAGACGTTTGCCTCCTGCACTTTTTTAGTTCCGTAAAAGATACCGTTGCTCAGTATTTGTCTGTCTACAACATCGGTTGTAGGATTAAACCGTGCCTCTTCGCCCAGAAAATTGGCAGTACTGGCGAAGCGGCCTGGCCATACGGCTTCCTGCCAAAGATGCGCGTTTATGAAGTCCAGAATGATCGTGCTTTCGCGGCCAAAAATATCAAGCGTCGAATTCGCGGGGTAGTTTTCAAGCAACACATTTTTGATGTAGGCCTGCAACACATCATTGGTAGGTGCAAAAATGGTATAACTTTTTGTTTGCGCATCGTTCCCCGATAACAGGTGGTTTTCGTTATTAAGTGAAAAAGCCAATAGACCACTGGTGGCTGTATACACTTTGGTATAAACATCTTTTGCGCTGCCTGTTGTATTTCTGTATCGCTGTGTGATTGCAGGATTCAAGATGTATTGTACGAGGAATTTATCAAAAATGCTTTTGAACAGACTGTACTCAGGCTTTGACCCTAAGTATTGATCGATAGAAGGAAGCGCCGTGATGACCTTGTTCACCACATGTATAACACCATTTTCGGCAGGAACATCCCTTTCTGTAACAACAGCATCCACAATGTTGAAACCAGAATAAGGAGTATTAGGATAGAAATAATTATAATCAGCCGGCGACAAATTATTTTGCCGCATGAATTCATCGAGAAAATAGGGTATGTATTTATTATTATTATCAGATTCAACATATAAAGTCCCGTTTCTGTTTGCCGCAACCAACTTCATATCCTTACCGCTGGTATCCTTTCCGTCGTAAACATATGTATAATGTGCAGTACGCCTTTTCCAGGCGGCACCAGGCACCCACCCGGTTCCTGCCTGATAGTCGTCCAAACGCTCTACTTTAAAAGCATTATAGACCAGACTATAAGTAACGATCTGCCGACAGGCTGCAGAATCAAGCTGATCGATCCCTGCAATGCCTTTCGACGCAAAGTAAACCTGAAATGCGGAATCATGTGGCGCAAAAAGTGTCCAGTACCCTGCGGCAGCAAGTGTATTTTTATAGCCCGCCTTATCAATTGCAGTGAGTAAAGTTTTAAAATTGCCCTTGGCTTCCAGTTGTTGATAGATGGGTCCTTCCAGATTTTCGGGGCGGCCATAATAGTCATCGAATGCTTTTTTACGGCAGCCTATCATCAACAAGATGAGTGCAAAGAACAGGAAGAATCTTTGTATCAATTTATTCATAGTGTAATCAATATTATAAGTGAACCGTGTTTCGAAATAACTTTCACACATGGAGGTTCTGCACAGGTATCAACTTTCCTGTAGAGAATTAACAAACCAGTGCTTATCGGATTTAAAATCAGAGAAAATATAGCAGGGAAAATATTCAGGAGAAAATTCTGCTACGTAATAAAAAGGATTTTATCAGAATTCATGACAAGCCAGTTTAGGTTAATAAAAATCAATTGAGATCCTCGGTTATGGATTACTGTATTTTTTCGCTAGATATAAGGAAGAACCTGAATACAAAATAGCTTTATTTTTCAGGAATAACTATCCTGAAGTATCCTGTCAATTAATGATTTCAATATAGAGAATGGCATTTCTTAAGAGCGTGTATAATTCAAAAAATAAACAATAACGAGAGACTATCTTTTTACAGCAAAAGCTGCATGGCATTGATAAATTTCCTTTTAAACCGGATTAAATTTGTTGAATGCAACTTTTGATTTCAATAAAAAAACGGTACCTCACAAATTGATTCAATTTTTTACGCAATCGTTCCCACAGTCAGTGCTTGTGATCTCATCCCGAGCTGCAAATAAACTGGCAAGAGACAACATAATCTCCGTTGATTCAATTTTTTACGCAATCGTTCCCAGAACGTGACATTCAATAACCATGCGGATTACGGTTGGTGAGAAAATCCGAAAATCATTTTGTTCAGGATAGCGCAGGATGATTTCAAGTCAACAGTGAAATAAATTGTAACAGTTTCAACATTCAACTACTGCTATATGAAAAAACAAATGCCTAATCGCAGGATTATTGGCGTGATATTACTTGCCGGATTATATCCGGTACAAAGTTTTTCACAAGATCCTTTTTTACTTGCTTCGGTTAAAACGGCTTATTACTCCATTTTCTTAAAAAACAACCCACTTGGTTCGACCGGTAATTTCAGACTGGCCGCCATTCAGGTCAAAGGAAAAATCCTCACCGATAAAGGAGAGCCACTGGCAGGTGCAACTGTTTCTGTGAAAGGAGGAAATTTGTCAACCACGGCAGATGCTCAGGGTGCTTTTACAATCGATGCGCCGGACGGCAATGCAACTCTTGTGATCACCTACACCGGTTATCAGACACAGGAGATCGTATTAAATAATCGTACATCCCTCTCCATCACTCTTATTTCAAATAACGACCTGGAAAGCGTCGTGGTGGTGGGCTATGGCACCCGCAGAAAAACGGATGTTACTGGCGCCATCGCATCCATTAACGCCGAAAAGATCCGTTCTGTACCGACTACGAATGTTTCACAGGCCTTGCAGGGACGTGTACCGGGCGTGGAGGTAATGGCTAATTCATTCAGACCTGGTTCGGGTTCCAGGGTGAGGATAAGGGGTAACAGATCTTTGGGCGCATCCAATGAACCTTTGTTTGTGGTAGACGGCATTCCCGTGACCTATACAATTGATGATATGAACCCGGCCGATATTGAATCGATGGATGTTTTGAAAGACGCTTCTGCAACCGCGATTTATGGAGTGAGAGGAGCTAATGGAGTTGTACAGATCACCACTAAAAAAGCCAGGGTTGGTAAAATATCTGTTCAATATGATGGTAACGTTTCTTTTGATAATATATTAAAGCATCTCCCGGTATTCAACGCCCCGCAATTGGCGGATGCCTGGAGACAGGCTTTTATCGCCGATAGGGTATATAATTTTGCACAAAGTACCACAGCGCCCAATAATTATTTCCCCAATGCCGCAGCCGATGTAAAGCTTTTTGGAGGCAACACCGGTAATGCCATGTGGAATTTTATTAAAGACGCCTACCAGTTCACCACTTTCAATACTGCAACCAATACTTATGTTGCTGCAAAACGACCTACAACACCCGAGGAAAGAACACTGCTGGCAAATCTTGGCCTGCCTGTACTTACGGAGGTAGATGCCTACGATCCCTCCAGGATAAAAGGGTTTGATTGGCAAGATGCGGCGATCAGGCAGGGAATTACCAATCAACATAGCATTAATGTATCTGTAGGAACCGAGAAAATAAGATCGAGTTTCAGCGGCTCCTATTTTAAACAAAAAGGAATTGAATACGGCCAGGATTATACGCGATATACGGTAGGGAACAATTCTGAATTCAGGCCCGTTAAATTCCTGACTTTTGGAAACAGCATCTCTTATTCAAACGGTGTTCAGAACGTAGGCACTAGCCTTTATGGCAATGCATCGGGGCAGCTGCCATTTACACGCCCTTATGATTCCACGGGTAAATTTGATCTCTATCCAAATGATGATCAGCAAATCGTGAATGGTTTGAATGATGTAAGTACCGTATTGAATGAGATCAAAACAAACCGCGTTTTTGGAAATATCTATGCAGAAATCACTTTGTTCAAAGGGCTTAAGTATAAAACCGTTTTCGGGATCGATTCACGCAACACCCGGCAGGGTACTTTTAATGGCGCACTTTCCTCTGTGCGGCAAGGGAATCTCGCAAATGCAGGTTATACCGTTGCAAACAGCACATCATGGGTATATGATAACCTGTTGTACTACGACTTCAAAATTGGAAAAGACCATCAGTTCAATGTAACCCTGTTGCATGAAATGCAAAGCCTGAATAAAACAGATACCCTGTCGATGTCTGCTCAAAATTTAATTTTTGAAGAGCAAAAATGGTATTCTTTACAGAACAATACACTGGCAACTATAACAGGTAGCGGCAACTACAGCGCTTCGCAATTGTTATCGTATATGGGTCGACTTGAGTACGGTTACAAAAACAGATACCTGATCACTTTAAGTAACCGGTACGATAATTCCTCCGTACTGGCCGAAGGAAACCAGGGAGAATATTTTCCATCTGCAGCCGTTGCCTGGAGACTTGACAACGAAGAATTCTTTAATAAGCAGCGATTTTTTTCAAGCGCCAAGATTCGCGTGGGCATTGGAAAAGTGGGTAACTCTTCAATAGGCCCTTACCAGACCGGCGGGCCCCTTGCATTTACGCTTTACAATTGGGGAAATGGAACAGCGGCCATCGGCACTGCACCAACTACCTTTCCTGTACCCGATCTTACCTGGGAAATAACGACCACTAAAAACCTTGGTCTTGAATTTGGTTTGTTCAATAACCGCATTAATGCAACCATTGACCTTTACCAGAGTAACACGATCAACCAGCTTCAACGATTGACAATACCGGCAACGAACGGTGTTTCGTATATACTCGTGAATCTTGGAGAAGTGAGTAACAAAGGAGTTGATATTGCATTAAGCAGTACTAATTTGAACACGCCAGGCGGGCTTCGATGGACCACGGATATTATATTCAGCAAAAACAAAGAGGCGATTGTAAGCATTGATGGAAAAACGAATAATGACAACCTTGCTAACTTACTTTTTATAGGTCAGCCAATACGGGCCTATTATAACTACCAGCCGGTTGGAATTTATCAATATGGTGACACGGCAAAAGGTGGTTACCTGGCAGAATATTTATGGAAAAAAGGTAACAATGCCGCCAACACAGCCTACCGTCCCGGGAAAATACGAGTACTTGATGCTAATGGAGATACATTAATAACCGGAGCTGATAAAATGGTGCTGGGTTCACATAATGCCGATTGGACAGGAAGCATTGCAAACACTATTTCTTATAAAAATTTTGAATTGAATTTCCTGATCTATGTTCGCAAAGGAGGCACTTACCGCGTACCAAGGCCAGGCCTGGTGGGCCGTTACCAGTCTAACTATGTCAATTACTGGACACCTTCCAATCCTTCGAACGAATATCAACAACCTACCCGTACATCGGATATCCCTCTTTACTGGGAGACCCTTGGTTACAGAAATGGAAGTTTTGTAAGAGTGCGTAATATCTCCTTAACATACAAACTACCGCAGACTGTTCTTTCGAGGATTAAGGTCAGCAACCTGGCTTTCTATGTAAATGCAGTGAACCCGTTCTTATTGCATGACGCTTCAGACTATGATCCGGAGACCATCCAATACACGGAATCTTTTGCCGCAAGTACCGGTAATCCAGGACCGAATTCCTATAGCTACAGAAGTTTTATTGCCGGAGTAAGATTAGGTTTTTAAAATTCAACAATTACTATTTCAAAATTATTATAATGAGAGCTTTACATAAATTAATAATGAGCGTGGCTGTTCTGATCTTGTTTACAATAGCCTCCTGCAAAAAGTTCATTAAAGAAGAGTTGGTAACTACACTGACACAGGATTATTATAAAACAGATCAGGGTCTTGAAGATCTCGTAAAATCTGCCTATGTTCCTCTAAAATGGAAGTTCCAGGGTGAGCAATCTTACGCTATGTGGAATTTTGGTTTGGATGAATTCAGATTAGGTGATCAGTTTAACAATGAACATTACAATACTTACAATTCCAACTTAAATCCAAATGGCAATGACGGTTTTCTAAACGGGTTATGGTCTAATTTTTATGCCGGTATCAATCGCTGCAATCTTGGCATTGAATTGATCAATGAATTTTCAGACCCAATATCAACCAAACTCGGCACGCAGTCACAAAAAAATCTGCGGATCGCTGAATTGAAATTTCTAAGGGCTTATTTCTATTTCACATTGATCCAGCAGTTCGGAGGAGTGCCGTTGATCACTGAGTCTCCCAAACAGGTTCAATCTGATTTTCCCCGGGCTTCCGTTGCCGAAGCGTATGACCTGATCATAAATGATCTGCGCACAGCAGGACCCGCACTGCCATGGCGGGCGCCGGCAGCAGAGATCGGCCGTGCTTCAAAGGCCGCTGCCTATCATTTTTTAGCAAAAGCCTACTTAACAAGAGGAAGCGCCGTTGCTGAAGCACGCGGACAAAAATCAACGGATATGGACAGCTCCATCGTTTTTGCTGACTCAGTCATTCGTTTGAGTGGCCATGCATTGGAATCAAACTTCGCCAATCTGTTCAATACTGCTTATGCTACACACACTGTTCCGCGTGCAGGTACAGATGGCTCGGCTCCCGTGGCAACAATTGCAACGATCACTGCAAATAACAACAGTAATGAGATCATTTTCGCCGCACAGTTCAGCAGCACACTGGCATTGGCAGATCCATTAAATAATCAGACTCATTTATTTTACCCCACTCAATATGATGCAGGAATAGCCATACCGGGTATGACAAGGGATTTTTTCAATGGCCGCCCATTCCGCAGGTTGCGTCCTACAGATTACACAATGGACGTTTTTGATAAAGTAAATGATTCAAGGTTCTTTAAAACATTCCAAACAGCCTACTACCGGAACGTAACTTCTAATGCCAGCCTTCCTACTTTCACCGCCGCTGATGCCCCGACATCGGATGTAATTGGAAAGCCGAGGGTAGGACTGGGAGATACTGCCGCATTGTTTATTGTAAATACGCCCGCAAACCCATTGACCAGTGCCGATAGCGCTAAACTTCGCTATTACCGGATTTATGCACGATACAAACAACGAAATGCCGCATCACCTGTTTTTACAGAATTTACTGATAATAAATACCTGACCATGGTAAAATTTGCAGATGGGGTGAGGCTTACAAATACTCCCAATGAGGCCAGAGGCATCCGGAATGGAACATTAGCCCGTCTTGCAGAAACCTATTTGATTTTAGCGGAAGCGTATGGAAGGAAGGGAGACATTGCCAATGCCCTGGTGAATATCAATATTGTTAGAAAAAGAGCCGCTTATAAAGCAGGCGAGCCAAAAAATCCGCATCACTGGATGTTTTACGGCGGGGCATTCAATGATCTCACAACCACTGAACCGGCTATTCTGGCAACGGCAACTTTGTGGACTACCAATGCGCCTAGCGAAGTATATCCGGCCAGTGCAACAAACCGGTTCGTTCATTTTATGTTGAATGAAAGAACCAGAGAGCTTTGCGGAGAACTCTTCCGTTGGGAAGACCTTGCACGTACGGAAACTTTTTTTGAAAGAACGAAAGCATTTAATGCGGATGCACCCCTGGTACAAACGTATCATAAATTAAGACCGATACCGCTGCCGCAGATTGTTTCACAAACAAAAAATGGCAATCCATTGACAGGCACAGAAATAGCAGCCTATCAAAATCCAGGCTATTAAATTATTAATCATAAGAATCTCGCAATCGTTGGTTAGGACGTGTCAATTTCTATTGACCGTCCATTTTTTTAAAAACGGGTTGTAAGAATCTATGCAGAACTTTGTGTCTTGGTGTCTTCGTGGCAAAACAATTTTGCCACGAAGACACTAAGACACAAAGATTCACATACTAACAAAAAATCAAGTTCCAGCAATTTGCAAAATCCATTTTATCTACTAACAATAAATAAAAAAAATGAATACTCCGAGGCGATCTGTTTTTTTTGTATTCTTACTACAATTGAGTTTGTCAACTTTTGCTCAAAACAGGGGCAATGATGTAACAACCCCTCTTCATGCACTGCGGCCTGATTATAAAATTCCTTACGGTGCTCCAACCGTTGACAGCGTGAAGAAAGTTCTTGATAAGATTTTCTCTTATCTCGATGCGGCCACACCGGTAGAACTTGCAAACAGGAAATCCGGCGAGGCGGTTGCTATCAGCAAAGCGGATACCGCAACCATTTTCAAACAGGGCGATTTCCGCCTTACAAGTTATGAGTGGGGAGTCACTTATGCAGGAATGCTGCTTGCAGGCGAAGCAACCGGTGACAAGAAATTTACAGATTATACAACCAGGCGAATGCAGTTCATTGCAGAAGTGGTACCGGCACTGAAACCATTCTTCGATAAGAATCCCAGGTCTCCCAATCCAGTCCGGTCCATCATTGAACCACGTGCTTTGGATGATGCAGGCGCCATCTGTGCCGCGATGATCAAAACAGTTCGTACAGGTTCTGCTCCTACCCTTCGGCCATGGATCGATAATTTTGCCCGATACATCAGCACAAAAGAATTCCGTTTGAATGATGGCACGCTTGCAAGAAACCGGCCGCAAAAAAATACGCTCTGGCTCGATGATCTGTACATGAGCATCCCGGCGCTTTCACAGATGGGTAAACTTACGGGTGATAAAAAATATTATGATGATTGTGTAAAACAAATCCTGCAATTTTCTCAACGAATGTTCAATAAAGAGAAAGGTGTTTACATGCACGGCTGGGTACAGGAAATGGAAACCCACCCACAGTTTCATTGGGCACGCGCCAATGGATGGGCGATTCTTGCAATGTGCGAATTACTTGAAGTGTTACCCGACGATCATCCGGGAAGAAAGCAGGTGTTACAACAGTTGCAGGATCATGCAAAAGGATTGGCATCTTACCAGTCGGGTGAAGGATTCTGGCACCAGTTGTTAGATAAACCAGATTCTTACCTGGAAACATCGGCCACGGCCATCTATGCTTATTGCCTTGCAAGGGCTGCGAATAAAGGATGGATCGATAAACTGGCTTACGCACCGATGGCAATACTCGCATGGAATGCCGTTACAACCAAAGTAAATGCGAAAGGCCAGGTTGAAGGAACCTGTGTTGGAACAGGCATGGCTTTCGATCCTGCTTTTTATTATTACCGCCCAGTAAATGTATATGCAGCTCATGGGTATGGGCCCGTCTTACTGGCCGGAGCAGAAATAATCAATCTACTCAAGGGTAATACGTTTGAAATAAACGATAGCTCGCTTCAACTGAAAAAATAATTGTAAAGGGACCGAAATAACTCAAAATGCATTGGATAAAGTAATTGAATCAACAATAAACCTGGCATGAGAAAGATTGTATCCACTATTTATTTTGCTACACTATTGTTTAGCATTCCGGTTTTTGCAAATGTCCAACTGGCGAGCCCGTTTGGAGATCATATGGTACTACAACGTAATATAAAAATTCCTGTATGGGGCATTGCCGATGCCGGAGAAAATATTACAATCGTTTTTAACAATCAAACTGTAAAAACAATTACCGATAAGGATGGAAACTGGAAGATCAACCTCGCAAAACTTCCTGCCGGCGGACCTTATAAGATGACAGTCACAGGCAAGAACACAATTACCATCAGTGATGTATACGTTGGTGAAGTGTGGATCTGCTCGGGACAATCAAATATGGACATGACAGTGGCCAAAGAAGACAGGTACTGGTGTGGAGTTATTAATGAAGCGGAAGAGGTGGCAGCGGCCAACTACCCAACCATCCGTGTATTTGATGTTGACTTTACTCCCAACGAAAACCTGCAGAACAAAGTCACAGGTAAATGGGAAATAGTAAGTCCACAAACGGTAGGGCATTTATCTGCAGCCGCCTATTTTTTTGCAAGAGATATTCAAAAAAGATTAAAAATTCCAATTGGGCTGATCACAACAGCATATGGCGCCAGTACAGCCGAAGCGTGGATACGGAAGGAGGCTTTGCAGCAAAACGCCACAGTAAATTATCTGGTGGACAGTTTCCAGGCCAGGCTTAACCGTTATTATGCCGATATTGAAGCTCCCCAAAAATACGAAGCAGCGTTGGCAAAATTCAGGGAAGAAGCTGCAAAAGCAAGAGCAGAGGGGAAAACTCCGGGACGCGGCCCCAGAAATCCAAATCCCGCCGTTGATCAGCACAATCCTTATGTTCTTTGGAATGGCATGGTAGCTCCGCTGGTACCTTACGGTATCCGGGGAGCGCTGTGGTACCAGGGAGAATCCAATGGACCCACCGCAACTATTTACAAAGACATAATGGAAATATTGATTTCGGACTGGAGAAAACAATGGGGCATGGGCAACTTCCCTTTTATATATGTTCAACTAGCCAATCATCAGAAAGCAGTCACCGAACCGGTTAAAAATGATCCGATGGTTACCGTGAGAGACGCTCAGCTGCAAAATCTTTCTATCCCGAATACAGCCATGGTGGTTGCAATCGACAACGCTGATCCCGGTGATCCGGGAAATATTCATCCGAAAAACAAGCAGGAGATCGGCCGGCGTTTAGCACTCGCAGCATTGGGATTGGTGTATGGAGAAAAAATAGTTTATTCAGGACCTGTTTTTGAAAAAATGACAGTAGAAGGAAATAAAATCCGTCTTCATTTTAAAAATGCAGGAAATGGTTTAGAAGTGAAAGGCGATACGCTGTATGGCTTTGCTATTGCCGGGCCTGATAAAAACTTTACATGGGCAGATGCCAGGATTGATGGCAATTCAGTTGTGATTTACAGCGCAACAATTTCAAATCCTGTTGCAGTGCGTTATGGATGGGCAAAAAATTCATCCGCAAACTTATTTAATAAAGCGGGTCTGCCTGCATCTCCTTTTAAAACAGATTAAAATATTCTGTTCCGGTTTCAGGGTTATCAAATGGTTTATATAATTCTATTTAAATGGTTCTTGCTAAAACTGTCATTTTTATTAGAATCCTGACCTTATCAGGATCTTTATTTTCAACATTCCTCGTCAATGCGCAAAGCGAATCTAATTTCTCTCAGGAACGGATCGATAGTGTTTTAAGATCGGGTGATGGCGTTACAGGCCCTGGTATACCGGTAAAAGGTAATGGGTGGGGAGGATGGCGTAGCGGATCAGACGGCGTGATGTATATGGGCACAGCGTCAAAACCTGCCTGGAAACCCATGAGACAAGAACAGGTAACAGGATCGGCCATTTTGAAAGGACTTTTGCCTTCCATCAAACCAATATGGGATGCCCATATACGTGATGCAGTCGTCTGCGTAGGCGGCGATGGAAACTATTACATGACCGGTTCTACCGGAGATAACATCTGGGCATTTAATGATGGCGTTGAACTCTGGCGTTCAAAAAATTTAAAAGACTGGACATACATGGGTCTTGTATGGAATATAGAAAAAGAAGGCACCTGGGAAAGAAAATGGCGAAACCTTCATGGTAAGCCGGCACGTGCTGTCTGGGCGCCAGAGCTGCATTACCTGAAAGAAAATTATTATATCTGCCTAAGCATGGCCCCTGGTGGAATAGCTATATTAAAAAGCACAACCGGCAAACCACAAGGGCCGTACGTGCATACCACCTCTCCGGAAAAACCTTTTGTAAATGGCATTGATGCCACATTGTTTGAAGATGATGACGGTAAAATATATTTTACTTATTCAGGGGCCTCGAAAATAGGATTAATGAAAGACGATATGAGCGATTTTGCAGTTCCTATGAAACAAATACTTTTACAAGATCCTGATCATGATTCAACACATCATGCAGCCAAATGCATCAGGCGGGGCTCAAATGATCTTGGCCATGAAGGCGCTGTTCTTTTTAAAGCCAATGGCAAATATTATCTAGGTGCCGCTGATAATTATGAAGATCGCTACTCAACCTGTATTGCGATAGCCGATAATATATGGGGGCCTTACAAAATGCGTCATGAATCAGTTCCTTGCGCCGGGGGAACAAATTTTTTTAAAGCAAAGAATGGATCATGGTATACTACCTACTTTGGGAATGATAACCAATCGCCGTGGCGCGAAAAGCCGGGATTGGTAAAAATCGTATTTGATATCAATGGAAAGATTCTTGTAGCGCCAAAACAACCTGATTTCCTCCTGACTAAAATCAAAAAGTAAAACAACTTATATCTCAAAAGCAGGCGGCACCTGCACAATCGGTACCAATGGGATGATAATAATAAGGGGTCGGCAGTCAGAAACCGGTGCTGCAAAACTTGCTGATCAAACATATTACATTACTACCTTTAAAAAACTACCGGCCGAAATACGAGATCGTAATACAATAATTTATAGAATGAAATCCCTGGTTTGTATAACTCCCCGGCAATTTGAATACCGTGATATCAAAATACCTTCGCCCGAAGAAGGCTATTCGTTGATAAAAATCAGCAGGATTGGTATTTGTGGAACCGATTTACACGCATTTGAGGGTACACAACCTTTTTTTAATTACCCGCGGATATTGGGTCATGAACTGGCCGCAGAATATATATCGGGCGATGCCGAGAATTTTAAGAAAGGTGAAAGGGTAACTTTCATACCATATTTCCATTGCGGAAAATGTATCGCCTGCCGAACCGGAAAGGAAAATTGTTGTACGAATATTAAAGTTTGTGGGGTGCACATTGATGGTGGAATGGCAGAATACCTCATTGTACCCTCCTACTCCCTGATACATGGTCAGCAACTCAGTCTTGATGAACTCGCATTAGTTGAGCCATTAGCCATAGGTGTGCATGGAATCAGACGGGCAGAAATTATATCCGGCGAATATGTTCTGGTAGTAGGTGCAGGGCCCATCGGGCTGGGAACAATGGAGTTTGCAGCAATTGCAGGTGCAAAAGTGATTGCACTGGATATCAATGATAGCCGCTTGCAATTCTGTAAAGAAAAGCTGAAGGTTGAACACACCGTCAACGCCCTAAGTGAAGATGTTTCAAAACAATTAAACGAGATCACAAATGGCGATATGCCAACTGTTGTGATCGATGCAACAGGCAATTTAAATGCGATCAACAATTCTTTCCGGTACATGGCACACGGGGCGAGATATGTTTTGATTGGATTGCAAAAAGGAGAGATCTGCATCAGTCATCCGGAATTTCATAAACGGGAAGCAACCTTAAAGAGCAGCCGCAATGCCACACGCCAGGATTTTGAACATGTAATGAATTCAATGAAAAACGGGCATGTTGATCCAACAACATATATTACACATCGTGTTGTTTTCGACGATGTCAAAAATGAATTTGAAAGCTGGCTCAATCCTGCCACAGGCGTTATCAAAGCAATGGTTGAACTATAATCCGGCCTGTCCGTACCGGTGTTACCAGGTAGCTCAAAGCAAATAATCTAAAATGCAATAAGGCAACTGATATTTAATTGTAATCCATCATGAAAATTAAGAACATCATCCTTTCATTTTTATTTTTGCAGCCATGTATCGTTGATACCCGTCTGCATTCAAACAAGTCGATCCATACGGGTAATCCGCCTGTTTCTATGAAATTTGATTTCGGTTCATCTGCAAAACCAGGATATAAAAAAATAAATTCTTCAACCTTTTACAATGATTCAACAGGCTTCGGTTTTGAACCAGGCTCCCTTGTTACATCAACATCACGAACCACGAATAACGCTGTGGCAGACGGCTTCGTAACGAGTAAAAAGCCATACATGTTTTCCATAAAATTGCCAGAAGGCAGCTACAATGTAGTACTCAGGCTGGGAGACATTGAAGGGATTTCTGATATGGCCGTACGCGCAGAATGCAGGCGCATGATGATAGAAAGAGTGGTGACAAAACAAAATGAAATAAAAACAGTTGAGTTCACCGTGCATATCCGGGATACACTCATCAGAGCTACTGGAAACAAGGTGAAGATCAAAAGCCGTGAAAGAGATTTTTTGCATTGGGACAATAAACTGACACTTGAATTCAATGGGGTAGAACCTAAGCTCAATACGATCGAGATCAATCCGGCAAATAGCAATATGGTTACGATTTTCCTTGCCGGCAATTCAACGGTTGTGGACCAGGATAAAGAGCCTTATGCTGCATGGGGACAAATGATCCCGGCCTTTTTTGAACCGCAAAGAATCTGCATTGCAAACTATGCCGAATCGGGCGAATCATTAAATAGTTTTATTGCCGAAAAACGTTTTGAAAAAGTGTTGAGCCTTATGAACCGCGGCGACTACGCTTTCATTGAATTTGGACACAACGACCAGAAACAACGGGGCGAGGGGATCGGAGCGTTTACCAGCTACAAAAAAGATTTGAGATTTTTCATTGCTGAAGTCAGACACAAGGGTGGCATCCCGGTGCTCATCACATCCATGCATCGACGCCACTTCGACACTGCGGGTCATATTATTCAGACATTGGGAGATTACCCGGAAGCTGTTCGTCAAACTGCAAAGGAAGAAAATGTTGCCCTGATCGACCTGAATGCGATGAGTAAGGTACTATACGAAGCCTGGGGGCCTGATGAATCAAAAAAAGCATTTGTAATTTACCCGGCTAATAGTTTTCCGGGTCAGAGAACAGAATTAAATGATAACACCCATTTTAATCCATACGGCGCCTATGAAATTGCCCGTTGCATTGTAAACGGTATCAGGCAAAATAATCTTGGTATTGCAAAGTATTTGAAGAAGGATTTAAAAGCATTTGATCCAGCAAAGCCGGATCCCGTTACCGATTTATACTGGCCGCTCAGCCCTTTAACGGCATCCAAAAAACCAGATGGCAATTGAAGTACGAAATACGAAGTGAGAAATACGAAGTGAGAAGTACGAAGTGAGAAGTACGAAGTACGAAGTGGGAAATACGAAGTCTGAAGAAGAAACCCTCCAAAAATTTTACCTAAAGTCTTTTGTAAACTTCGTACTTCTAACTTCGTACTTCGTACTTTTTTACCGGCTACCGAATTCCTGGCTCCAGTAAGCTCCTACGCGGGCAACTCCCATTTCCTTAAAAAGAGGGCTCATAATATTTTTGCAATGACCTTCGCTGTTCAGCCAGCCATCCATTACAGCTTGTTCAGAGGAGTACCCTTTGGCAATATTTTCACCATAGGCTTTCCAGTTATACCCCGCAGCTGTAATCCTTTGGCCGGCAGTAGAACCGCTTGAGCCTGTATGACTGAAATAATTGTTTGAATTCATATCATTACTATGATTTAGAGCAGCTGTTTCCAACTGGTCGTTCCAGGTAACTGCGGCAACAATCGGCATTACAGTAGAGCCGCAGGCACAACCTGCCTGCCGCACATTATTTACCAATTGTAGCAAGGTTGTTTCATTAACAGTGCCCGGGGAATTTGCTGGCGGGTTGGTTACAGGAGGAGTTTTACCGGTAACATCTCCTTTCTGACAGGAATAAAATAAAAATAAAGTGCTGCATATCAATAAACACGACGTTCTTCGAAGCATAGATATTTTACAACTGATAACTCATAAAGCCTACCATTTATTGTAAAGATTTTGCCAAATCTGGCTGGCGTTTAGGAGTAATAATTTGTGGGTCTTTAATCCTCTATATGCTATTTTCAGTTCGTAGCAAATACCTTTTCATTTCTTTCTGATATTCCATAGCTACGGCTCCTGCTTTTTCAGCATAATCTTCTTTGCCGGAGGCGTAAATGATTGTACGGCTTGAATTCACCAGGATACCACAGTCTCCGTTCATCGCTTTCTCCGAAATTTCTTTCAGGCTGCCACCTTGGGCCCCAATACCGGGCACCAGGTAGAAATGTTCCGGAGTTAGCCGACGGATGTTTATAAATTCATCGGGTTGTGTTGCTCCTATTACAAACATCAAATTTTCGGGAGTTCCCCAGGTGCTGGCTTTCATTAAAACTTCTTCGTACAGGTGATTGGTCTGGTGTTTAACAATATGCATACCTTCATCGAGAACATCAGTTTCAGTTAGTATTTTTTTTAATTCAAAATCAGCTGCCCCCGGGTTGGAGGTAAGGCCCAACAGGATAACCCATTTATCTTTATACTCCAGGAAAGGCATTACGCTATCGCTGCCCATATAGGGAGCAATCGTGATTGCATCGAAGTTGAGTGTTTCGAAAAATGCTTTTGCATATTGGGATGAGGTGTTTCCAATATCGCCTCTTTTAGCATCTGCAATTTTCAAATGTGTGGAAGGAATATAATTAACCGTTTTCTGCATTGCCTCCCATCCCTTCAAACCCAGTGCTTCATAAAAAGCTGTGTTGATCTTGTACCCTACACAGTATTCGAGCGTTGCGTCAATGATCTGGCTGTTGAATTCAAATACAGGATCACTACCAGCTAAAAGGTGTTTGGGAATTTTAGTAATATCTGTATCCAATCCAACACACAAATATGTTTTTTTTTGCCTGATCTGATCAATGAGTTGCTGACGTGTCATGGTCGCGAAGATAATTAGAATGCGGATTGGAAAGTTTCAGGTTTAAAGTTTAAAGTTTAAGGTTGAACGATTGTGTTATGGTGAATAGTTCAAATCATACTTCTAACCTTAAAAAACTGTTTAAGGTTAATTTTAACGTCTTTGTAATGGCGAATAGTTCAAAATCCTACGTCTAACCTTAAACCTCAAACTTTAAACTTTAAACAATTCCTCATCACTTCAGCAAATTTCCATACTTCTTTGAAACGATTATACAATGGAACAGGTGCTACACGGATCACATTGGGTTCACGCCAGTCTGCAAAGACTCCCTGCTTTCCAAGTTCATCAAATATTTTTCTTCCGTCTTTCAGCATCAACATCGACACCTGGCAACCCTTTCCGGCTTCGGTTTGAGGAGTGAGTATGTCGATCGACTTATTTTTTGATCGACTATTTATTTCATTGAGCAAATACAAAAGGTAATTGCTCAACTGTTGTCCTTTCATGAATAATTTTTCTAAACCTGCTTCTTCAAAGATTTCCAGGGCTGCCTTATGACAGGCAAATAATATCATGGATGGTGTACTCAGTTGCCAGCCTTCTGCACTCAATACAGGCTTGAAACCTTTCTCCATTTTAAAACGGGCTTCCTTATCGTAACCCCACCAACCTCCTAAACGTTGCAGGGAAATATCATGATGAAACCGTTCATGTATATAAACCCCACCTACAGCACCTGGACCGGAATTAAGATATTTGTAACCGCACCAGCAGGCAAAATCCACACCCCAGTCATGCAATAAAAGAGGGATGTTACCGGCAGCATGGGCAAGATCAAACCCGGCTTTCGCACCCGACTGATGAGCCGCAGCAGTAATCGTTTTTAAATCCAATACCTGGCCAGTATAATAATTAACACCGCCAAACATCACCAGGGCCAACTCATTTTTATGTACTTCAATGGCGTGAAGAATGTCTTCTGTTCTGATGGTATACTCGGCTTCGCGGGCTGCAATTTCAATAATGATCTCATCGGGATTTAATCCAAGATGCCTGAGGTATGTTTCAAACATATACTGATCACTCGGAAATGCTTTGGCCTCACATATTATTTTATTTCGCCTGCCTTCTGGCTGATAAAAGCTCACCATCATCAGATGAAGATTAACACTAAGTTGATTCATAACCACAACTTCATGTGGCAATGCTCCTACAATCAGCGATAACGTATACGCCAGTTGGTCGTGATAATGATACCAGGGAGTTTTACCGGTAAAAAATCCTTCTACCCCATATCTGCCCCAATCATCGAGTATGTGTTGAATATATTTTTGTGTGGATCTTGGCTGAAGACCCAGTGAATTTCCCAGAAAATATATTTGCTCCTCACCATCTTTTTCAGGAATTATAAACCTGCTTCTGAAATGAGCCAGTTCATCATTTGCATCCATTGCTTCTGCAAAAGCCAAAGAGTTTTCAAATTCCATAGTAAATCAAATAATCCATCTGTAAAATATATGCCGTAGCAAATGATAGCTAATCACCTCAATGAGCAAAATCAGCAGTTCATATTGACCCTATTCGCCCTCCATCCACCTGTATACTAACTCCATTTACATACGAAGCTGCCGGAGTTGCAAGGAACGCAGCCATGGCTGCGATTTCAGCGGCATCGCCAAAGCGTTTCATAGGGATTTCGTGCATCATTTCTTTTTCAATGACCTCTCTACCTACATTTCTTTTTGCGGCGTTCTTTTCTATCAGGCTTTTTAAACGTTGGGTGCCCGTATATCCTGGCAAAACATTATTTACTGTAATGTTGAATTGACCTAGTTCATTCGCCATTGTTTTTGCCCATGAGGCTACGCCGCCACGAATGGTGTTTGAAACACCCAAATTCTTATTAGGAATTTTTACAGAGGTAGAGATGATATTGACGATACGCCCATAGCCCGCCTGCTTCATTCCGGGTACGACTGCCTGTACGAGAATATGATTACAAATGAGATGCTGGTTGAAGGCGCTGATAAATTCATCGTCCGTTGCATCGATGATAGGCCCTGGTGGGGGACCGCCGGTATTATTGATCAAAATCTGGATAGATTGGGAAGCAATGAGTTCGTCGATTGCCTTTTTTACCTGTTCAGGTTGTGAGAAATCAGCTACTTTATAAGAATGTAATTGCCTGTTGGCAATGTCTAATTTTTGAATAGCTTCCTTTAATGCAGGTTCATTCCTGGAAAGCAATATGCAATTGGCGCCGAGTAATGCGAGTTCCTCCGCAATAGCCAATCCGATGCCTTGGGTACTCCCGCATACGACCGCCGTTCTTCCTTCGAGTGATAAATTCATTTGATCTTTTTAACGAGATCAAACCTACGAATAAGTACGAAATAAGAAGTGCGAAGTACGAAATCGAAAATTTTGCCACGGATTTCACGGATTAGCACGGATAATGGAAAATTTGAAACCATGTAAAGGTTCAAATATTAATTATCTATTAAAGTACAGGTATTGAACATCGGGCGTTAAGCGTTGAGCGTTGAGCATGCTATCACAACTCACCTGAAAAACAAATCCGGGTAATCTGTAATTATTCCATCTACTCCCATTTGTTTCAGTTCGGTAATTTTTACTGTATCGTTTACTGTCCAGGGAATGATCTTTATTTTTTGAGTATGGCATTTGTTGACGAGATCTGTGTTCACCAATGAATAGTGGGGACTGTATATCGTAGGAAGAAAGCTTAGTTCATTGAGTTGCGTGTCCAATCCGCGTTTATCAAAATCCTCCACCAGGGCAGCTGTCTTTATCAGGGGATACTTTTTGTTGAGAACATGAAGTGTACGGAAATCAAAAGATTGAATGATGACCCTTTCGGTAATTCCCTTTTGATTTATCACGCTCATGATCAGTTCCACAAATTCTTCGGGAGCCGGATGAAAAATATTGTCGGTGAGCGGTTGCGATTTAGTTTCAATATTATAAAACGGCAAGGGGAGATTGCGCATTCTGCAATAATTTTCAACAGTATCAATCAAATCTGACAACAAAGGTTTTTTTGCCGGTAATTTTTGTTGTTGCGGGAATCGTGGATGTGGTTTTATGCCTACATCGAACTGTTGTGTTTCAAAATAGGCCATCTGGTAAATATTCAGACTTCTTTCTTCGAAAGCTTCAACAGCTTTCCCGTTTGGGCGGGTAGTAATATCACTACTGAAGAATGGCTCGTGCGACAGGATCACCTGTTTGTCTTTGGTGATCACCGCATCCATTTCCAAAGTTGTGACTCCCAGATCCAGCGCCTTGATCATGGCGGGAACCGTATTCTCCGGCATCAGTCCGCGACAACCCCGGTGGCCCTGTTTATCGAATACAGGTAACATAGAAGAGATGGGCTTTTTTGCCGCATGACAGGCTACAACAATTCCGATGACCAATAGCAATTCTATCAACTCCCTGATCCTTTTCATTGTACAAGATTACGGAGTGAAAATTATGAACGGTTTGCTTCTGCTTTAAATAATTGTGAAGTTCTTTTTTTCATTTCTTCCGCTATCTGTCGGGAATCTTCATCCGATTGTTCCAGTTTATTAATGATCGAATGGTAGCTTTTTTCATCGCGGTTCTGGCTAAGCTTAAATACATTATCTATTGAAAGCACTTCTATTTCAAATGCAACGATTGCTCCCACCATTTTTTGAACATAATCTGCCGGCAATTTCTCGAACAAAGATGGCGAATGGGGATCATTTTCAAAATGGTTGGTGGTGCGTTTCAATATATCCAGCAATTCCTGTTCGCCTGTAAAAGAAAGAATCCCTTTTACATGTACACTCATATAGTTCCAGGTAGAAGCTGTTTGCTGTTCGGTATACAAACTGGCGCTTACATAGGTATGAGGTCCGGTAAACACAGCCAAAACATGAGGATTATGAATAAATGCTGTATGATGGTCTGTTTTTCTCATGATATGGCCACTCAGGAATAATTTTCCCTCACGCTCATCAATAAACACCGGCACCTGCGAAGCAACCGGCTTGCTATCAGCATCAGATCCTGCCAAAAAAACGAACGGGTGTTGGCGCATGAATGCTAATACAAGTTCCTGATCTGATTCTGTGTAATAAGGTAGGCTGTACATGAGCGCGAAGATATTAAAAAAATTTCTGCGTACATTTCACCATTTCCGGTAATGTTCCCTATCGCTTGATATGAAAAGTTTTGTTTTATTGTATCAATCAATGAAAATACAACCGTTAATTGGTAACAATCCTAGCGTTCCGTTCGAAATGAAATCCGCTTTTCGATATGCGTACCCAAAAAAGAGATTGTCATGTCGACCGATAGGGACACATCTCCTGAAATTGAGAAATGACCGCTATTTGCATAATGTCACAACGCATTACTCCAATACTTCAACCACCTTCTGCGCAGGCAGCTGTGCATTTCGCATGGAAATACTCCTCGCCGTTATACCTGCAAATTCAAGAAAAGCCTGCTTACTTAGTTCATCGTCACTCACCATGATAGGAATACCAATATCACCCCCTTCGCGAATACTTTGCACCAATGGAACCTGCCCCAGAAAAGGAATATCATATTCCTCAGCCAACCGCTTTCCCCCTTCTTTTCCAAAAATGTAGTATTTATTCTCAGGTAATTCTTTCGGTGTAAAATAACTCATGTTCTCCACCAACCCGATTATGGGAACCTTGATCTGTGCCTGCCCAAACATAGAGATCGCTTTCTTTGCATCAGCCAGGGCAACATCCTGGGGAGTGGTTACAACTATAACACCGGTCACAGGAACAGTTTGTACCAACGTCAGGTGAATATCTCCTGTACCTGGTGGCATATCTATGACCAGGTAATCAAGCTCATCCCAGAATACTTCTGTAACAAACTGCTTGATGGCACTGCTTGCCATAGGGCCCCTCCATACGACGGCGTTTTTCTCATCTACCAATAACCCGATGCTCATCAATTTAATTCCATATCGCTGCAGGGGAACGATCATTCCTTTTCCTTCATGGTTCATCATCATCGGCCGTTCACCGCGTACACCAAACATAATTGGAATACTCGGTCCGTAAATATCTGCATCCATCAGGCCAACAGTTGCTCCACCCTGAGAAAGCGCCAGTGCAAGATTGGAAGCTACTGTACTTTTTCCTACTCCCCCTTTTCCGCTCACTACGGCGATAATATTTTTTACTTTCGGTAAAACAGCCTGTGCGTCCTTGCGATTGCTGGTAGTATTGGAAGTAAAATTTACTAACACAGTCGCTTCTTTATTAACAAGAATCTTTATTGCATTGATACAGGCATTGCGTATCATATCTTTCAGGGGGCAGGCAGGAGTTGTGAGAACCACGGTAAAGGAGACATCATTACCCTTGATCTCGATATCCTTCACCATATTCAAGGTAACCAGATCTTTCCCCAAATCAGGTTCCTGCACATTACTCAGGGCTTCTAAAACTTTTTCTTTCGTCATCTTCTAGGTATTTTGTTAAAAATCCAATCTGGCTGCAAAATTAACCATTAGAGCTTTCATTTCTTCTATGTATTTTGGGGTTAGTCTGTATATTTGAAACCAATGAAACGAATTTTACTTTTCACTTTCGTGTTTGCCATTGCTACTCCTTTCATTGCCAATTCACAGTTTGAAAAACTGAAAGATTCTGTGGTGCAGTTATTCGGCGTTGTAATGACTGCAGACAGTTTGCAGGGAATTCCTTCAGTAAGTATTGTTGTGAAAGGTCAGAACAGAGGTACCATGACCAACGATCAGGGCGTTTTTTCCATTGTGGTGCTAAAAGGAGATATGATTGAATTTTCTTCTATCGGTTATAAGCCTAAATTGGTAAGTATTCCAAGAGATATCGAAGGCAATCAATACAGCATGATTCAATTGATGGTAACAGATACGGTTTATTTACCGGCTACCATTATCAAGCCCCGTCCAACGCGTGAACAATTCGAAAGAGATTTTTTGAATACGGATGTACCGGACGACAATATTGAAATTGCCCGCCAAAATACGGAAGAATCCAAACGGCGCATTTTGTCAAAATCGCTCCCCGCCGATGGCGGCGAAGCAACCAGCTACACCCTTCGCAATAATGCCAAAAGATACTATCATGCCGGCCAGGCGCCGCCTCAGAACATTTTCAATCCCTTCGCCTGGAATGAATTTATCAAGGCATGGAAACGGGGAGACTACAAGAAGAAACCATGATCCGAACGATTGGAGGCTAATTGAAAATACCAACCAGCAAAATAATATCTCGCAAAGACGAAGAGGCGTACAGAATTCTTCCTTGGCGACTCCACGTCTTTGCGGGATATATTTCTTACTGTTTAGTTGATGATTTTTGTGGAGTCAGATAGTTCATTAATAGCTCCAGTGTCTGTGGCCAGGCTTGTACAACTGCATTGTAATACCAATCCCAATCTCCACCAAACTGATAACCGGATTGCACAATCCCGACCTTTGTTGTGTTTTCATCGGCAACCAAGAGGTCAATTTCCAGTTCCATTGGGCCTAATATTTGTTTCTCGGCATTGAGATACACAAAATTCCGGATCATCAGGTATTCCGATGGTATTAGTTCTGCAATAATTCCCGAAGAAACATACTTAATACCCTGTTCGCTGATTTCCCAGGCGAGCGTGTATAATCCCCCGGCTTTGGGCTCAATGAGTGATCTTGAAACTCCCCACCATTTGCGAAGATGCTCCTGCCGCAAAAAAGCCTGCAATATCCTGTCGGGCTTCGTTTGGATATCAATGGATGCAGCTACCAGGCGCATAAAAAAAAATTAATGCATGAATGTACTTAGTTTTACAACTCTATTTTCCATGCTGGTATAGACCTTGAAGTTTTTTTAAAATTTTTAGCTTGTCATTGCGTAATTCTTTCTTCGTGTCTTTGTGCCTTAGTGGCTAACCAATAGCCACGAAGTCCCAAAGGTATACGTTAGGTTTTTTCAAATTTAAATCTTGTAGGTAATGATTCAAAAAGTTGCAGTGATAGGAGCAGGCACTATGGGAAATGGGATAGCGCATGTTTTTGCGCAATCAGGTTTTACGGTGAACCTGGTCGATATATATACCGCACAATTGGAAAAAGCACTGCATGCCATTGCTAAAAACCTCGACAGACAAGTAGCTAAGGGCACTTTGACGGAAGCGCAAAAAAAAGCATCGCTCGATAACATCAGCATACACAGCGATATTGCGGCAGGTATAAAAGAGGCAGAACTTATTGTTGAAGCTGCAACTGAAAACGAGGTATTGAAATTAAAGATATTCAGAGAACTGGATGAAAAAGCACCCGAACATTGCATTCTGGCAACCAATACTTCTTCCATCTCTATCACCAAAATAGCCGCTGCTACAAACCGGGCCGGAAAAGTAATCGGGATGCATTTCATGAACCCGGTACCAGTGATGAAACTCGTGGAGATCATCAACGGATACGCCACTGAAAAAAACGTAACGGAAAAAATTGTTTCACTTAGTAAACAATTGAACAAAGTTCCCTGCGTGGTTAATGACTATCCAGGTTTTATTGCAAACCGTGTTTTAATGCCCATGATCAATGAAGCTATTTATAGTTTGCATGAAGGTGTAGCAGGTATCGAGGAGATTGATACGATCATGAAACTAGGTATGGCCCACCCCATGGGTCCGCTACAACTCGCCGATTTTATTGGCCTGGATGTATGTCATTCCATTCTGAATGTTTTATACACCGGACTTGGAAATCCAAAATATGCTCCCTGTCCGTTATTGAGCAATATGGTAACTGCCGGATACCTCGGTGTAAAAAGCGGCGAAGGATTTTACAAATATGTATCAGGAAGTAAAGAGTTGATGGTGAGTGAAAGATTTGTAAAGAAATAATTACAGGTTGTGCGCATCAAAGTTTTTTAAAAATATTGCCAGATTTGTATCATTCATTTTACATTTATTTTTCCATGGATTTTTTCGATTAAATCTGCGGCAGCAATCATGCCCTGGTTTAAAATCCCCTATTTGTGGTATTGCCAAATGCCGCCCCGAGACTTACCTTTATTTTTCATCCGAAAAAAACTTTCGCTGACAAAGAAATATTCCACACCCTTCTATTGAGTCAATATGCGGTTGTACTTTACTATATTAATCACATTGTATTATTTGGGTTTGCAAGCGCAACCGAATCCCCTACCTCCAAAAGCAAGGGTTGTTCCTGATAATGTTGATAGTATTATCCGCTTTGAAAAGAAGTTTTCGGAAAACGGCTCAACGCCCGCTCCGGTAAACACTAAATCTTTTGAATTTAAAACAGGCAATAAAAAAATTCTGTTTATAGCAGGACATGCGACAGCCCATATTCGGGAAGGAAAGATCAAGCCGGCAGACGCAGGAACAGGCTCGATAGTGATTGAATTGAATAAATTGCTTAAAGTTCCTGTTTTATATACCAGTTTTCTTTCTCCATCGGATCCGAATTTTGAAGACCAGAATGAATTTAAAGATTCACTGGCCAAAATTATCGCCAAAATAAAGCCAGTGATTGTTATTGATCTCCATGGCTCCAATTCCTTTCGTCCTTATGACGTTGACTTTGGCACAATGAACGGTAAGTCTTATTTGAATCGAAAGGATCTGTTTAACGCCCTAAAAATGGCATTAAAAAATGAGGGACTTATAAATCAATCTCAGGATTTCTTTTCTGCAGAACAAAATCAAACAATCACCAAATTCGTATCTAGGAAAGGCATTCCGTGCATTCAACTAGAGGTCAACTCAAACTATATTTCTGCGAAAGATGGAGACTTATTTGGACAAAAGACAGCACAGTTACTGCAGGCTCTTATGCGGTTTGCCGATTCCATTACCAAATAAAAAATGATCAAACTTGCTTTGTCCAAACCTTTTCGGACATTCAAAAATTCTTAGAATAATCGTGAAAGATTCCAGGTTGTTGAGCTTGTTAGCATTCGTGGAAATATTCCTGCGAGAAAGATGGTGCTCCTACGAAGCACATCCCACGCTATGAATTTGGCTACAAAGATTACACCCCGATGGGGTGTTTTAAATCCGGTTTTGGCTGGAATGATTTTATTGATTTAAGCAAGCTATGATTTGTCTACAAAGAGTACACCCCGATGGGGTGTTTTAAATCCGGTTTTACTGGAATGATTTTATTGATTTAACCAAGCTATGATTTGGTCTACAACGATACACAACGATGGGGTGTTTTAAATTCAGTTTTTTACCGGAATGATCTTGTTCATTCATCAGGATTTCTGGTATTTACTCTTTGTAGAAACAACTCTGCGGAAGGTATGGAGCTTTTCTTAAAACAAGGTTTCACCATCGGCACAAAAAAAACTCCGTCAGGAGTTTAATCTTTGTAGAAAAGACATCCCAACCGTGGATCCGCTTCGTAGGAGCGGCATCTTTTGATCGTACAAGTCAAAAAAATATTTTTTGTCCGAAATCGATTTCAAACGTTTTCAATTTGGAGATTCAGGCGAGAAAGATGGTGCTCCTACGGGGCACATCCCACGCTATGAATTCGAGCAACTTGGGTTAGATAGAAATACACAACAAAATCAGATCGATCATGCCCAGAATGAAGTGCATTCGAATCAGGTTGGTTAATCGAATCTTCCCCTGCCCAATTTTGCAGGGAAAATGTCACCTGAATGATAAGCAACAGGTGAGCCAGGAGATTTTGCAATCATCTGAAATCTTTCCGAATGCACTTTGATAGTAGAACCATTAGAACCATCCACCTTTTGGATTACAAATCCAATCATGGCCCGTTTACGCTTATTCGCTGGTACTACGTCCACAATTTTTCCGGTTGCATGGGCACCTTTTCGAATGATGGTTCTGCCTTCCACAATAACGTCTTCCGTACAACGCAATCTGATTGCGTCGCCATCTCTGCCCGGTTCTTCTGAACTCAGGGTTTCATCCAGTACGAGGCTGATCGACCGGCCGCTTGGAATCGTTACAGGTCCGGTTGGTTCGCGCCTGGCAGGCGTTGGATCCGATTTTACCGGGGTTTCAGTTACATTGTCATCCTCAGCAGGCGTTTCGGTTGAACTTTTATCCTCGGGAGCATCATCGGTTTTTTTTCGGGCCTTCTCTTTTGGGGTTTTACCTTTTGAATTGTCTTTGCCTTCTCCTTCCCCACTTGTAACCGGCGGCACCTTTGAGAGCTGTGTTTCTATGATATAGGTGTTCTTCCGATTTTTACTCTGTTCATCCAGACTATCCTCAACACTCACAGAGGGATCGGGTATTTTATTTCCGGTATAATCAACAGGTTCATCTGAAAAATAATTCCAAAGCAACAATATGCCGCATAGCAAAACCACCACCAATAAAAACGCAAGTGCATTATCAGTGACCAGTTGTTGAACGCGTGAAAAAAATCCCGCTATCCCGCTCTTATGAGTTCTGTTTTCGGCGCGATTATTTAATTTACCTGAAATAAGCCTGACAAATTGATCTGAAACCTGTTTACTATGATAAGAGAGATTGTTTAAAAGTCCGGCCGATACAGCAGCCGCACCAGATTTCCACTTGCTTATTGTTGTATTTGTTTGTAAATGATGAGAAGGTAGTGTTTTTGAAACCGGTTGGGTCAATGCCAGGATAAGCGCAGATTCTTTTAAGAATGAGTGCTGCATGCAATTGCTAAGTGCATCTCTGAAACTGGTCACGGTCTCAAAACGTTTTTCCGGATGGCGGGATAATGCTTGTAGGATTATTTGTTTCAATGCCGGGGCAACTGTTAGCAACGCCGGCAAAATGGGCGGTGCTTCTTCCAGTTTTGCTTTCATCAAATGGTAGTCGGTATCGGCCCTGAACGGTGGTTGTCCGCAAAGTAATTCATACAAAATATTCCCGGCGGCATAGATATCAGTTCGTTCATCGCCTTCTTTTCCCTGTATTTGTTCGGGCGCCATGTATTCCAGTGTTCCTACCGATTTTCCATGCTGCGTCATGCGTTGTGAATTACGTATCCGCGCAATTCCAAAATCCATGACCTTCACTTCTCCTTCTTCGGATATCATGACGTTAGCAGGTTTCAGGTCACGATGTATAATACCCTTTCGATGTGCGTGGTGCAATCCATCCAGGATTTGAACGAGAATGCTGCATGCTGTAGCGGGCTGCATAGAACCGCGTGCCTGTAACCATTCTTCCAGCGTTTTTCCATCAACATACTCCATTACCATCCAGTAAGTATCATCTTTAGGAATGAACGCATATAAATGGGTGATATTTGGATGGTTCAGCTTGGCCAAAGCAAGTGCTTCCTGCTGAAACCGATTACCGACAGATTCAGAAACAGGAGCTGCCGATATGTTTAATTCTTTAATGGCCACAAGTCTTTCGAGCAGCGTATCCTCGGCCAGGTACACTGTACCCATACCCCCTTCGCCCAGCTTTCGCTGAATGATGTATTGTGTATTATTGGCAGCGTTCATGTCATTACATTTAATTCTTTCGTAATCGGAACCATCGATTGCTGTTCAGTGGTTATTTCTACTAACATTGCCGAGAAATTGTCAGACGCTTTTCTTTGCATACAAAGAGCCTTTATGCATTCTATAGCAAATGGAGACGATCCCAT
The DNA here is from genome assembly GCA_014379345.1 of Chitinophagaceae bacterium. Lineage (GTDB taxonomy): Bacteria > Bacteroidota > Bacteroidia > Chitinophagales > Chitinophagaceae > Flavitalea. Next base: position 62,699 of record JACMLY010000090.1, on the reverse strand, counting down.
AGTCAGCAAGCTTTCGATCTCCACGGGTTGTAAAACATCATAGATTCCATCAGAACATAAAAAGAAAATATCACCCGTTTCAATGCCAAGACCAGTGAATGCAAGTTCCGGATTTATTTCTTTTACAGTGCCCAATGCCTGTGTTAACACATGTTTCATCTCGTGGTGAACTGCTTCTGCTTCCGTAATCTTTCCTTCTTTCACCATTTCATTCACCAGCGTATTATCGGAAGTACATTGTACAAGTTTATTGTTTTTAAAATGATAAAGTCGGCTGTCACCAATATGACCGAAATACATAAACCCATCGCGAATGAAAACCATCGTGGCTGTTGTGCCCATTCCTTTGTGCAGGCTGTTCTGCTCGGCTGCCTGCACGATGGCAACCTGAGCCGCCCGGATACAACCTTCAAGAATAGCGGGAATATTTGCTTCTTCTGAATGAGCATGGATATATTCCCGGGCTGTTTCACATGCCAGATTGCTGGCAACTTCTCCCGCCTGATGGCCGCCCATACCATCCGCAACCATACCAAAGAAAGTTCGGAAGTGTCCTTTGGGATAGGCATAGAGTATGCTGTCTTCATTGGAGCTACGTGTGGGGCCGGTTTCAGAAATCGCATATACTTTACAGGCATATGATATTACCGGGGGTGAATTATCAAGGGCATCTGATGGTGCTTTGCCGTTATTTTTTTTCCAAAGAAATTTCATGATATATTTTGCCGGTTAATGAGTTTCATCTTAAAAACAAATATGATTGCATGCATGCTCCATAAAAGCATATCACTCATATCCACGCTACCCCTTGCGGGGAGCGGGTTATGGTTTGTTGCTTATGATGCAAAAAAAGGATTACTGGATTTTCTTTTTTGCCATTTGACCCTTACTCCTGAAAGGTTATTTTATTACAGCCTGTCTTCCCATTAATTCTATGGCATATTTTATAGGAATGGAATAAGACATTTTTTCGCTTCCTGCAGAATAGATCCCGATGACACGGCCCTGGTCGTCATACATAGGACCACCACTATTTCCAGGTCCGGTTGAATTGATCGTAAGCTGATAATAATCGCCCATAACACTGAGGTATTCATCAACTTTGGTGGTGCCGGCGCTTCCTTTTACCAGACGGCCAATATTGCCTGTGCTCACGGTAGGCACGGGCACTTTTACAACATTGGGATTACGGTTAAAAGCGTCCTGTGAACGGTTGGCTACAAATTGATCGGGCGACATGCCGGGATAACCCATTACTACTACCACACTTCCAGTTTCAATTTCCTTATAGTTATCCAACATTGTCACTTTGTTAAGCGGTTCAGGCAGATCGATCTTGATCATGGCCACATCATGTGTATTCGAAATTCGAACCACCTTGGCAGGTGTGCGAAGTGAATTGTTTGCAAAAGTAACGTCGAGATATGCCAGTTCTCCGTCTATTCCTTTTATTCCGGATTCCAATAACTGGCGGTTATAATTCATCGCTTCAGCCGGAACCCAATTGGATAAGGCTCCGCGGGACACTGAATTGCTGGAGATTACAAGATCTCCTTTCGATCCAAATTCGAGTAACAAACCGGGAAAAGCCTGATCTGGAAAATGATAGGAAGTGAGCCAGGAAGTAGCTACATGCCTGTTGGTCATAATGAATCCGCGCTCGTCTACTACAAAACCACTTCCACTGCCGAAACCGCCGATCGGTTCAAGAGATGCATCCCGCGGAGCATAACTTTTCGTGGCCAGGTATGGTTCAATGGCACCCTGGCTGGTTCGCACATAACATGCTACATATCTCGATTGGCCACCTTCCTTTATCGGCAGGTAAACATGAAAAAGCTGATCGCCAGTTTGAGTCAGTATCAATTTCCAACCCATTTCGATATAAACAACCTTGTTGTCGTTGGCCTTTGCGATCTGGGCTACACTCATGGCTGTAGAGGCAGGAGCGGTGTTAGTAATTTTATTCTGTACTATCACGGTTGGCTTGCGCTTATACAATAGCCATCCTGCTGTGCCACCCAGAATTAATAAAGCAAGAATACTGATCCACAATCCTTTTTTGCTTTTTCTTTCTGATTGCTGCAGCATATGCTGCATGGTTTGTTTACCAATTGCTTCTTTTGGCAGTGCTGCTTTCTGTGCTGTTGAACCTGCTTCATGAACCTTTGTTTCCTTCGTAGCACTCTCCTTACTAACTACATCCAATACACGGGTCTTTTTCACATGCGACGCGGGACGTGGATCAACATCAAATTCCATGGCGGGGCCGTCCTTTCCGAGACTAATCGAATCGCCGGCAAAAATGGTCGTCTTTTCAGTAATTCGTGTGCCATTCACATAGCTTCCATTACGGCTTTGACTATCTATGATTTGAAAGGTATCGCTTGAAAAGTTTTCAAGACGGATGATGCAATGCTCGCGGCTGATGGTGTCTTCTTTAACCGGATCAAAAGAAACATTATTATCAGGTCCCCTGCCTATGCGAATTTGAAAATCATTACCGACAGGAAATTTTTCGATCTGGCCTTTTTTTGATCCGCTGGTATGACGGATAATGACCGTGAGTGGGGTGGGTTGTTCGCTCATTAATTTTGGTTTAGAATAGTAATTTATCAAATAATAATGATGTTGGAACTAAATCTGGTTGCTATGGACACAAATATTATTCACAGGCTATTCCTTTACGACATTGAGTAGAAATACGCTAAAACCAGTCATAGCTGTTTAGATAAGACATTGTACAAGCTATACTTTATTGCCGGGGAGGTGATTTCCCGGTATAGTAAAAAAACAAGAAGATGTTGAACCCATTTAAGTCGTTGTACAAATGGCCGATGGGATTTGTCATGTAACTATTTCGCCCACAATATTAGCCTACCCTCTAAATGTTGAATAGAGCGGAAGCAATGTGTAAAAGGAATTGCACTATTGTTACCCTTACTTATTTCTTTTTCAGATGCCTGGCCTTTGTTTCTTTTTGGTTATGTGTAATGTCATCACCCTTTGTCAGTTGCTCCTCATTTTCCCTGCTATCTAAATTATCTCTTATTTCAGGCCTGGGTTTATTTGCAATACGCTGTTTACTTTGCTTTATATTTTGATTTCCTGACTGTTTCATGCTAAAATTTTTATAGAAGATTAAAAAATTATACCAACTCAACCGGAGTGTGTGTATTGAAAGGCAGGGTTATTGCATTTGGTTCTGCATATCAAAATGTATACATGAAAACCTGGGCTTTACTACTGTTAGCTACGGTATTTGGCGGTATATCGCAAAATCAAATCAACGCCCAGCAAAATAAAATCACTCCATTGGATCCGCTGCTTGAAAATTATCAATATCCATTTGATGTGAAATTCATTACGCTATCAGTTCAACAAAAAAGCTACCGGATGGCTTTTATGGATATCAGGCCCGAACAAGCCAATGGACACACGGTTCTATTGTTTCATGGAAAAAATTTTAACGGTGCCTATTGGCAACAAACAGCGGAAACACTGCAGAAAGCAGGCTTCCGGATAATCATCCCGGACCAATTGGGATTTGGTAAATCATCTAAGCCGGATATTCAATATTCGTTTCAATTGCTGGCACTGAACACAAAAAATCTATTAGACTCCCTTCAAATAATGCGGACAGCTGTGCTTGGCCATTCTATGGGTGGCATGCTTGCTACACGCTTTACACTGATGTTTCCGGGAACAGTAGAAAAATTGATACTCGAAAACCCGATTGGACTTGAAGACTGGAAACTGAAAACGCCATATCAGTCAGTGGATGCCTGGTATAAAAATGAACTGGGTCAGAATTATGAAAAGATCAAAAAATACCAGCAGGAAAATTATTACCATGGGCAATGGAAGCCAGAATATGAGAAATGGGTGACCACGCTGGCAGGCTGGTCGGTTCATCCTGAATATAAAACCGTCGCCTGGAACGCGGCTTTGACCTATGACATGATTTTTACCCAGCCTGTTCTGTACGAATTTGAGAATATAAAAACGCCTACCCTATTGATCATAGGACAATTGGACAGAACTGCATTGGGCAAGCAGGGAGTTCCGGAAGAAGTACGCATGACTATGGGGAACTATCCAAAATTGGGAAAGGAAACCAGTCGCAAGATTGCCGGATCAACATTGGTTGAGCTGGAGAACGTCGGGCATCTTCCCCATATTGAAGCTTTTGACCTGTTCATAACACCCTTACTCGCATTTCTCAAACAATAAACCTTGGTCTGATGGTCTCCGTCTGACCATTTGTCGATTGAAAAAGTGCAAGATCGCGTAAAGAGTCAATGCTTCAATCATATAAACTTTGAACCTTTCAATGTACTAAGGCCGCGGGCCATTTTAAAAACCCATCTATTTCACTATTTTCGCACACATTAACACTTAAACTCTATGTGTGGAATTGTGGCTTATATAGGTCCGCGCCAGGCGTATCCTATCATCTTAAAGGGTCTTAAACGACTCGAATACCGCGGATATGATAGCGCAGGCGTGGCTTTGCTAAACAGTGGACTAAAAGTTTACAAGAAAAAAGGCAAGGTAGCAGACCTGGAAGAGACACTGGTAGGAAAAGACCTCCACGCCACAATAGGGATCGGTCATACGCGATGGGCCACCCATGGCGAACCCAGTGACCGTAATGCGCATCCACATGTTTCTGCAAACGGCAAATTATCAATGATACACAATGGTATTATTGAAAATTACGGACAGCTAAAACAGGAACTTGAAAATAAAGGCTACACATTCAGCAGTGATACTGATACCGAAATATTATTGAAATTTATTGAAGACATCCAGATCAATAATAAATCTGGCCTGGAAGAGGCTGTGCGCATCGCACTCAAACGTGTGGTCGGTGCTTATGTGATCGTAATTATAGATGAAGATAATCCTGATACGTTAATAGCCGCCCGGAAAGGAAGTCCGCTTGTGATCGGGATCGGAAAAGGGGAACATTTCCTTGCCTCTGATGCAACGCCAATCATTGAATATACCAAGGAAGTGGTGTATGTAAATGACTACGAACTGGCCATAATCAAATCAGACGAACTGATATTAAAAAACCTGGGTAATGAAAAAGTAACTCCATTTATTCAAAAGCTCGATCTGGAGCTAGCAGCTATAGAAAAAGGCGGTTACGATCATTTCATGCTTAAGGAAATTTTTGAACAGCCTGATACTATTTTCGATTGTTTGCGGGGAAGATTAGATGCCGAAGCAGGAACAATTACCATGGCAGGTGTTCAAAATCATATTGAGCAATTTAAAAATGCGAACCGGATCATCATTATTGCCTGTGGTACCAGCTGGCATGCAGGCCTGATAGCAGAATACATATTTGAAGAATTGTGCCGGACCCCCGTTGAAGTGGAATATGCATCCGAATTCCGGTACCGGAACCCTGTAATTCATAAAGGAGACGTGATCATAGCCATCTCTCAAAGCGGGGAAACAGCGGATACAATCGTGGCCATCGAAAAAGCCAAAGAGCATGGAGCATTTATTTTTGGAGTGGTGAACGCTGTGGGTTCTTCCATAGCTAGAATCTCGCATGCCGGCGCCTACACACATGCAGGCCCCGAAATAGGTGTTGCAAGCACAAAGGCTTTCACAGGGCAATTGGTTGTTTTGATGATGATTGCTTTAAAAGTAGCGATTGAAAAAAAGACCATCGACCAGAAAAGGTATCTGCATTTACTAAATGAATTACAGGAATTGCCCGATAAGATCACCCTGATGCTGAGAGAAAAAGATGCCATCCGGGCGGTAGCTAATAAATATAAGGACGCCACGGATTCATTGTACCTTGGAAGAGGGTACAACTTCCCGGTTGCGCTGGAAGGAGCCCTGAAATTGAAAGAGATCTCCTACATACATGCAGAGGGATACCCTGCAGCCGAAATGAAACATGGCCCTATCGCATTGGTGCAGGAGACCTTACCCGTTGTTTTTGTGGCCACCAAAGATTCTTATCACGAAAAAATTGTCAGCAATATCCAGGAGATCAAAGCGAGAAAAGGTAAGGTGATTGCAGTCATTACAGCAGGCGATGAGATTATCACAAAGATGGCCGATGACGTCATAAGTGTTCCTGAAGCTGATGAAATTGTGGCTCCTGTGCTAAGTACCATCCCTATGCAACTGCTGGCTTACTATATCGGTGTTGCCAAAGGATATGATGTTGATAAACCCCGTAACCTTGCGAAATCAGTTACCGTTGAGTAATTGTTGGGAAAATTTTGAATTCTGAATTCTGAATTCAGAATACAGCGTTCAGAAGATGATAAATGGCCAGGGAAAGAAGATCTGTACCTAAAGGCCTAATAGATTTTTACCACCTACAAATAATTTTCCTAAGTTGTGCGTTACAGTTTGTGTCAATCATCTAACTCGTAGCTTATAACCGGTAGCTGAGATTCACTATTCACCATTGACCATTCACCAACATGAATACGATCAAGAAAAATCCAGTTCAGAGTTTAGGATACAATTTTATTCCCGCAGATTTTATTCCGAAGGGTAAAAATGAATATTACCTGCGCAACCAGCAAAATCTGAATGGCATACAATACCGCCAGCTGACGGCATATGAAATTGAGGTGCTCGTACGCAACCGCAATACTTCGGATAACTGGAACAATATTTTTGTGTCGAATGCATTTAATCCCGAACTGGTACAAAACTGCAAATTCTACGGCCTTGTGCGCATTGGAAAACTGGAGCCTTTCTACATGGAATTTAAGAATCTAAGAAGGCCTGTTGGGTTTTATAACAGCACCATCATCAGTTGCGATTTTGGGGATAATGTGGTTATCGATAATGTTACCTATATCTCTCATTATATTGTTGGAAATGAAGTTATCATTATAAATGTGAATGAAGCAGCCACGACAGACTATGCCAAATTCGGAAACGGTATTGTAAAAGACGGTGAAGCGGAAGAAATCCGTATCTGGCTGGAAGTATGTAATGAAAACGGAGGGCGGAAGATTATGCCTTTCGACGGCATGTTACCCGGGGATGCGTATTTATGGAGCCGTTTTCGCGATAACGAGATCTTGCAGAAAAGGTTTATGGAATTCAGTACCAAAAAATTTGACAATCGAAGAGGTTATTATGGTACTATCGGTGACAGAACTGTTATAAAAAATTGCAGAATTTTAAAAGATGTCAATATTGGCAGTGATGCATATATAAAAGGAGCCAACAAAATAAAAAATGTCACGATCAATTCTTCTGCGGAAGCAATGACGCAGATTGGCGAAGGCTGTGAATTGGTGAACGGCATCATTGATCATGGCTGCCGTATTTTTTATGGAGTCAAGGCGGTGCGTTTTTTTATGGCAAGCCATTCACAATTGAAATATGGTGCAAGGCTTATCAATTCTTATTTAGGCAATAATTCAACCATCTCCTGTTGCGAAGTGTTGAACTCTCTTATCTTTCCTTCGCACGAACAGCATCATAACAATTCATTTCTCTGCGCCGCATTGCTGAATGGTCAAACCAATATAGCTGCGGGGGCTACCATCGGTTCCAATCATAATTCACGAGGCGCAGATGGAGAAATGATTGCGGGACGTGGCTTCTGGCCCGGCTTATGTGTTAGCCTGAAACATAATTCCAAATTTGCATCGTTTGCTATCCTTGCAAAGGGCGATTATCCGGCGGAGTTAAATATACCTACCCCTTTTTCACTGGTCAGTAATGAAGTGCATAAAAATGAATTGGTAGTGATGCCCGGATACTGGTTCCTCTACAACCTGTATGCATTGGCCCGTAATTCATGGAAATATGTTGACCGCGACAAAAGGGATAATAAAATACAAAACATCGAATTTAATTTCCTGGCACCCGATACGATTAATGAGATTGTCCATTCTCTCAGCCTTTTCCAAAAGCTTACCGGCCTGGCTTATCTTAAAAAGGAAAAGGATCAGGCAAATATTTCAGACGAAGAGGCCATATCTATTGGCAAAGAGCTATTGGAATCAAATTCGACTGTTGTAAATGAATTGGATATTGTAGGTGTAAATTTTGAAAATAGCGGCCGGCTGGTTCGACTTGTAAAAGTATTGCCCTGCTATCATATTTTTAAAGACCTGATCAGTTATTATGCAGTACATCAGTTGATAGAATATTTCGACGAAAATGACTTTGCAAATTTTGAGGCGATACAAGACAGTTTACCTTCGAGACCTATTCTTACTGGCTGGCTGAATATCGGCGGACAACTAATACCTCAATCAGAAATTGAAAAATTATTAAAGAATATTCAATCTAATAAAATAAGAAGCTGGAATGATGTACACGATTTTTACGAACAACAGGGAATAGTGTACAAACAACAGAAACTTTATCACGCTATAGCTGCATTAAAAGAATCAACCGGCATTCACATAAAAAAGATCTCCGAATCGGTGTTCGGTAACCTGCTACAAAAAAACATTCATGTCAGGGAATGGATGCTATCTCAAATCCAGGAGTCAAGGGCAAAGGATTATGAAAATCCATTCAGAAGAATGGTGTATGAAAATGAGGAAGAAATGAATAAGATTTTGGGAAGCCTCGATGGAAACAGTTTCATCAAACAGGAAACCGGATTGTTAGCTACTTACAGAAAAAAGATAGGCGGCATTCTTAAAAAAATGGCTCCAAAATCGACTAAAGCCAGGCAAAATAAGATCCCGGTTCCTGCGGGTAATTGAGCAATCAGGTTTTAACGCACTATAATTTTATTAGCCTGATGATATTTGTCGTCGTGTTACCCGCCGAGCCGGCCAGGTAATAAATCCCTGCCGGCATATTTGAAATATCCATCGACAACTTCATAGAACCTTTATGCACAACTGTTGAAGTTCTCTGAACGATCTTCCCCTCTGCATTTATAATATACAGGTTTAGCAACGCTTTCTCTGCTGAGCTGATGGTAAGCCCTATCATGTTGTGAAAAATAAAGCCTGAAACAGTTACCAATTCGATACCACTCTTCCGATAGGAAACAGATATCAACCTGCTGATCCTGGTATTTCCATTTTTTTCCGTGACTTTCAATTTGTAGTAGTAAATACCCTGCACAGGCAATTTTTCCGAAAATTGATATTTAAACGTGTTGGGTGATGCTTCTATTTTTTTTACCACAGTGAAATGAATATTATCTTCAGACCTTTGAATTTCGAAATGGTCTGCATTTATTGAAGGGTCTAATTGCCATGACAAAAGGATGTTGGCATCCTGATTTTTTATATTTACCGATATCAGTGATTGTGGCAATGGGTTTTGGTTTGCAACGGTGCTGGCGATAGTAAAAACTCCAAATGAATGAACGTCGCCACTGGTAATGGTGCCCGATGCAATGCCTGAAAAGGCAGTGTTTCCTTCGCTTCTCCAAATTATTCCGGGCATATCCCAACGGCTTACGATCAATTTCTCAAGCAGGGTAGCATTACTATACGTTCTTACATTCAATGTAATTTTTTTGGAAGCGATGCCGGCATTGCGGCGTAAGTTCCAATATTCTAACCCGCTTACACGGATGATCGGCGGTGCCTCAATAGCGCTTCCAAAAATAATGGTGGGATTTCCGTGGAAATATTCCGCCTCGAATTCATCTGTTACGGTTCCACCCGCTCCTGCAATCGAAACAGGTGCATAATCTGCCTGTTTACCGACCGGAAAATCAAAATCATCATCCCCGATTTTTCGCAAAGGACCTTCTATAAAACTGCTGGACGACCCGCCGACGCATATACTGTTATCGTGCATCACCAATATATTCGCAGAGGTTGTTCTTATATTTCCTTTTATTAATTCAAGTTTATACGAAATTGAAACAGGGCTCTGCAGCGTGATTCCTGCCGCATTGTTTATCCGGAACGTATTGCTTCCGGTAATACTTCCGACAAGAGATACATCCTGGTTCATGTTTCCATTAAATTCCAACACCGGCAGGCCGGTTCCTGATTTAGTTATAATACCAGATTGAAACATATTTTCCCTGAGGTTGATACGATTGCTTTGCGGCCCGCTGGAGATATCAAAAATGTTTCCGTGGTGAAAAAAACTTCCGTGTATGATGAATGCGCCATTAAAGTTGAGGCTATAGTTAACCCCGTGATTTATCCGGAATTCGCCATTGATATTTACGGCTGTGATCCCTGTTGAGGTATAGCTTTTTGGCCCTCCTGCCGCCGTTGCCGATAATACCATATTCCCATATGTTCGACCTGCTATTGAAACAGTGTATCCAGCGCTGCCGGGAACATCAAATTCAAACGTTCCCCGTTCGGTTCCTGCCATTATCGACAGCACGGTGACATTCGATGCATGGGCCCTGCCCGTGTTATGAACATACAGACCTCCATTGTTGATCTTAATTGAATCTGATATATTTACCGGCGTTCCGGCCGATGCACCTGAAGAATTTCTGAAGATGCCACCCGGATGAATTATCAATCCATACACTGAACCAATGGCAGTAAATGCCGGAATAGCAGTATTGCTAACGGGCAATAATACTTCGATGATGCGGCCAACCGCAGGAAATATGCTTAGGGTACGAACCGCTACCGATGACACACCTGCTGGAAGTGTAACAATGTAATTGACATTGACGACCGAATGATCGAGCAGAACATCATCGGTGTTAGACGGAATCGCATTTCCTACCCAGTTAGCAGGGGTATTCCATAGTCCATCACCGGCATCGCCATCCCATGTGACCTGCGCATTTGCCGATGCACAAAAAGATATGACAGAAACGATGACAGCTATATTTCTCACTGTGAGAAAACAAACAAATAAATTTTGCATACGGTTGCAATTAAAGCTTGACTATAATATCGTTTCAGGAAGGCAGGGCGCTATTATGGAAGGGGATAAAAATTCTAATAGCAGAAGGCGTATCACAAATGTAATAGCACCCGGTACTGAGAATATAGTTAAAACAACAGCGATTATTGTTTTTTTCTGTCGCGGGAACAAAAGACAGGTAAGGAATAATTTGAAGATTCGAAAATGGACAAAGCAAGCAACAGATAACTCATTCACCATTCACCATTGACCACCCACCATCCCGTCTTTTTGGCAAAAAAAAATCCTCACTACTGAGTGAGGAAAAGAAGAAAAAATTCTTGAACAGCTATTTCTTTATAACGGTATCTGCCGGGCGGGTAGGCGTATCAACCGGAAAGGTTGATGTATCTGCTGGCGATACAGTAGACGGAAGCCTCGTTGAATCACCAGTTGATTCCTCAGTTCCGCCATTGTCATTGCAGGCAACCATGATCCCTGCTACAATCAGAATTGCAAATAATTTTTTCATTGTATTGCTTTTAAATTTGAACTCGCCAAAGGTAAAGGTTCTGATGTAATAATTACTTTCAGCAGATGAGCTTAATTATTTTTTCCTGAAGAATATCCTCACCGGAACTCCCTTGAAATTGAAATGCTCTCTTAATTGGTTTTCAAGATAATTCCTGTAAGGTTCTTTTACATCTTCCGGATAATTACAAAAGAATGCAAAGGAAGGAACATGTGTGGGTAGCTGCGTTACAAATTTTATACGGATTGGATTGCCTCTCACAACAGGCGGATGGTAGGCTTCAATGGATTTAAGCATCAGGTCATTTAATTGAGAAGTAGAAATTTTTTGCTGCCTGTTAGTATACACTTCAAGGGCCTCTTCAATCACCCTGAATATCCTTGTTTTTTCTTTCGCCGAAATAAATAATACTGGAACATCTGTGAAAGGTGCAATTCGTTTTTTCAGTTCCTTTTCATAATCACGTGCTGTGTTCGTTTCCTTTTCCGCCAGATCCCATTTGTTCACCAGCAAAACAATTCCCTTACCCTTTTTAGCAGCAAGACCGAAAAGATTCAGATCCTGTGCGGTGATCCCTTTCGTGGCATCAAGCATTAGCAGGCAGATATCGGCTTCATCCATTGCCTTGATGGCGCGGATCACCGAATAAAACTCAAGGTCCTCATGCACCTTCGTTTTTCTCCGTATACCTGCAGTATCAATCAAAACAAATTCTTTCTGAAACAAATTATAATGTGTGTGAATGGTGTCGCGGGTAGTACCTGCAATTTCACTTACAATCGTTCTTTCCTGTCCTACTAATGCATTCAACAAAGATGATTTTCCAACATTTGGCTGCCCCATGATCGCAAACTTGGGAATGGATTCATCAAGCGCTTTGGCTGAATCGTCTTCTATCAAAGAAACAAGCATATCCAGCAATTCCCCACTGCCGCTACCTGTCATGGAGGAAATGAAAAAGATATTATCAAAACCCAGCCCATAAAATTCGGTGGCTTCCAGTAAGCGATCGTGGTTATCGACCTTGTTCACGGCCAGCAGTACCGGCTTCGAAGATCGGCGCAAAACATCCGCCATCGCCTCATCCAGATCTGTAATACCAGTTGCCGCATCCACCATAAAGATCAGCGCATTGGCCTCCTCAACTGCAATCAGCACCTGCTTTTTGATCTCTTTCTCAAATACATCTTCGCTCTTTGGTACAAATCCTCCGGTATCAACAACATTAAACGACTTACCTATCCACTCAGCCACCCCGTATTGACGATCCCTGGTTACCCCACTCACATCATCCACAATGGCTTTGCGCTGCTCGAGCAAACGATTAAAAAAAGTGCTTTTGCCAACATTTGGCCTCCCTACTATTGCAACAGTAAATCCCGGCATTTCTTATTTATTTGTGGGTGTTAGGTGAATGGTCTATGGTGAATCGTGAATATTGAACATTTTCTCACTTAAAGTATCCAACATTAACCATTCACCTAATGGTAGCCATACTCCTTTAACATAAAATCATTATCGCGCCATTTAGGGCGCACCTTTACAAACAGTTCCAGGAAAACTTTTTGTCCAACAAATTGTTCAATATCTTTCCTGGCTTCGGTTCCAAGCTGGCGGATCATTTTGCCACCCTCACCCAGCAAAATTCCTTTTTGGGTTTCGCGCTGTACAATGATATCGGCTACTATTTTAATAAGGGTAGATTTTTGTTTGAATTCGTGCACGATCACCGTCGTGTGATAAGGTATCTCTTCCTGGTAAAGATTGAAAATCTTTTCCCTGATCATTTCCGCTACAAAAAAACGGGTAGGCAGATCCGTCATCTCATCTTCTGCAAAAAAAGGCTCGCCTTCGGGCAAATATTTTAATATAGCCTGCTTTAGTTCATCGATCTGTGATCCTTTCAACGCTGAGATTCCAATAATTTCTTTGCAATAATTCTTTACGCCGAAAAAAGCAAATGCGCTGTCTTGTTTCGCTTTGTCTGCTTTATCGAGTTTATTGATCACCACAATTGCTGGAACCTTTAGATGCAGTGATTCAAAAACCATATTTACCTCTTCCCACTTTTCATTAATATCTACCAGCAGTAAACCAAGGTCAGCATCTTCCATGGCCGTTTTTACAGCCTGCATCATTTTTTCATGCAGTTTGTATTTTGGTTCGATGATGCCAGGCGTATCAGAAAAAATAACCTGGTAATCCTTTTCAGTGATTATACCCTTGATCCGATGGCGGGTCGTTTGAACTTTTGGTGATACAATGGCCAGTTTCTCTCCCATCAACACATTCAGAAGAGTGCTTTTGCCTGCATTCGGCCTGCCAAATATGCTTACGAAACCTGATTTCATTTTTTAAAAAGTCACCAAAGGTAAAAAATAAAAAAGCCCGCCTGATGCGGGTTCATTTCCTGATCGTGCAGTGTATTATTTACACGACGACACTTCATTAATAACACTCATGAATCCAAAATCTGCGTGAAATAAAAAAACCTCCTTTCAGAGGCTTTGTTGTTGCGAAGGGGAGGATCGAACTCCCGACCTTCGGGTTATGAGCCCGACGAGCTACCGCTGCTCTACTTCGCGATATAATATTTTAAACATTTTTTAGTTCTGTCCACCTTTAAGCCCGATCCCATACTTGCGGGACTGCTCTACTTCGCGATGTGGGGAGCAAAGGTAAGGGTTGATGACTTTCTATCCAAACACAAAATGAAAAAGGGCCACAAATTCGGCCCTCTTGGTCGTATTCTTAAAACTATCTTAACTTTTTTTACTGATGTTGCTTGCTCCGTTTGTCTTTATATCCCTGATAACACCATTTCCTTTATAGTAAACGCCGCTTGCTCCTGATGCTTGCGCATTTAATTCTTTGTTGACTGTTACCCTTACATCAGATGCGCCGCTTGCTTTTGCCGAACAATTATCGGCTTGAAGATCGTATCCTTTAAATTCACTGGCCCCGCTTACCTCTATTTTTAAGCTGGTTACCGAACCGGTAACGGTCATATCGGAAGCGCCACTCAGGGCAACTGTCAGGGAGTTTGACTGGATCGCGCCATCAAAGTCACTGGCCCCAGACAATATAATCCCGAGCTCATTGGCTTTTATGATTCCTGTCACGCGAATATCACTGGCCCCCGAAGCAGTAAGCTTATCCAAAGTTTTAAAAGAAATATATGCTTTCAATTTTTTATCGCCCCTCGACCATTTGGAATCATTATCGTACCATATCCTTAATACTCCATTTTCCACTTCGGTTTTAATCTTGTTCCTGTACTCTTCTTTAGAGGCACTAACTGCGACTACTTCATTTTCGGACTGGCTCAAATACAGATCGATCGCATGAGATACTTTGATGGCGTGGTACCCTTTCACATTACGGACCTCAGCATTGGGGTCATTCACTTCTTTTGTCTGTCCATACATCACACCTGATAAAACAGACATCAGCAGCAATAAACATATTTTTTGCATGGCTTTCTTGTTAATAAATAAAATTATCCCTTGCGCGACACATTTCCACCACTGCTGGTCTTTATATTTTTGATGACTCCCTGGCCCTTATAGTTTACATATCCACCACTGCTGGCTTCAACTGAAAGCTCCTTATTGACAGTAACCTGCACGCCTCCGCCACTACTTGTATCAACATCGCAATTTTGCGCGGTAAGATCATAACCATGGAGAACGCTTCCGCTGCTTCCATCGATGCTCAGGTCGACCACGGTACCGGAAAGATTGATCACTGAGCCGCTACTCTGATCTATAGTAAGAGTAGTAACATCTATGTTGCCTTTGAGAACGGCTCCACTGGATGCATCCACGCTGAGTTTATTGGTTTTAACCGTGCCTTCTATGATAATACTGGCTCCTGCCGAAACATCGAGGCCATCCAGATTTATTACGGACACGTAGGCCTTCAGTTTTTTATCGCCATTTCTCCAGGACTTCCATGAATCATTGTCGTAATAAATCTTCAATACGCCATTCTCTACGATGGTTTTGATTTTATTACGATGCTCATCAGAATTGGCACTGACTGCAACTGCTTCAGTGCTACCCTGACTTAACATCAGCTGAATACCTGTAGACACTTTAACGGCATGAAATCCCTTTACATCACGGCTTTCTGCATTGGGATCATTGACTTGTTTCTGAGCCATCAGGAAAGTGGACACCAATAAAACAAGCGGGAGTAATCTGAAAACCTTCATAATTTTTATTTTTTAAAAGACAGCGTTATAGAATAAATGTTGCAAGGGTGATGATTTGTGGTTTAATCGGCTGTCTACTATCCTTCAAACAAAAATCAAGATCTTTTTGCTAAGAACCACAAACGACAAGCTACAAACAATAAACTTCCCTGTCTGACGGTTGGCTAAACCAAAATGTTACAATTAATAGAAAAAAAATGCCCTTATCTTTGTATACTTCACAGTTACTTCTGTGAAGCGCTTTTCAGATTCCCGGGGTGCTTCCACTAAGTTTAGTGTAGGCTGAGATAAGACCCGTTGAACCTGACCAGGGTAATGCCTGCGCAGGGAAGGTAGTACAGCTTATTATTCTACACTTCGCTTTCGCAGCATTTCTCTTAAATCATTTTTTCAATTAAATCTTCAGTAAATGAAAAAAATGCTTTTTGGGATTTGCTACTTATTATTAACCCGGACAGTTGTTGCACAAAACCTGCCCGGTAAAGTAACAGATGCCGCTACCGGCGCAGCCATTGCGTCGGCTACTATTGAACTTGACAATGCAGGGTTTCTGATTTCCAGCGATTCCGGCGAATTTGAATTCAAAAAATTAAAGCCAAGGACATATGCCATCAGGATATCAGCCATCGGGTTTAGAACCTATGAAGGCGGCATTCAGCCCACTGGTCAAAAAACAGCCTTTAAACTGGAAAGGATCAACCTATTTATGCAGCCGGTTGAAGTGAGGGCGACAAGGGCAGGGGAAAAAGCGCCCTTTACTAAAACAAATATCTCAAAAAAGGAAATTGAAAAACTAAATCTCGGGCAGGACCTGCCTTTTATTTTGAACCAGACCCCTTCCGTGATCGTTCATTCTGACGCCGGAAACGGGATCGGGTACACCGGATTACGAATCCGCGGTAGTGATGCCACCCGGATCAATATGACGATTAATGGCATTCCTTACAATGATGCTGAATCGCAGGGATTGTTTTTCGTAAACCTGCCCGATCTTGCTTCTTCCATAAATAATATTCAGATCCAACGAGGTGTAGGAACTTCGTCAAATGGTGCAGGGGCGTTTGGTGCGACCATCAATTTCAGTACGAATGAGGTGAACACAAATCCTTACTGTGAGATCAATAATGGTTATGGCTCTTTCAATACCTGGAAACATACTGTTAAGCTGGGCAGCGGCCTGATCAATGATCATTTCACGATTGACGCCCGCCTTTCAAAAATTTCAAGCGATGGTTACATCGATAGGGCAAGCACCGATCTGGAGTCCTTTTCCCTTTCGGGAGCTTATCTCAATAAAAAAACGTCTGTTCGGGTAAATATTTTGTCAGGAAAGGAAAAAACCTACCAGGCATGGTACGGCGTACTGGAAACAGACCTGCGAGACAATCGAACTGTTAACTATGCCGGCACAGAAAAACAAGATGAACCCTACAAAGATGAAACGGATAATTACAGGCAGGATCATTATCAACTATTCGTCAACCACCAACTGAATAACAAAATAACGCTGAATACCGCATTATTTCTAACGCAGGGTAAAGGATACTATGAGCAATATAAGACAGGAGAAAATTATGCAGACTATGGTTTACCGGATTTTATTCAGGGCAATGACACCATGTTTAAGACAGATCTGATTCGTCGTTTATGGTTACAAAATAATTTTTACGGCCAGGTTATCTCTTTCCATTATAAAACCATCCCTCACCAACTCACAATAGGTGGTGGATGGACACGCTATGATGGCAATCATTTCGGCCATGTTATATGGGCAGAGGCAGGTGTCGCTGATGATCACAGATGGTACGATCTTGACGCATATAAAACCGATATCAATGTATACGCAAAATATCAACGAAAACTCTTCGAAAAACTGGAAGCCTTTGCAGATGTTCAATACAGGAAAGTGTTATATGCTATTGGTGGATTCAGAGATAACCCTGCTTTAAAATCCCGGAATAATTACCATTTTGTAAATCCTAAAATAGGAGTGACTTATAGTGATAAGGACTACCAGCTGTATGCCTCATACTCAATTGCAAATAAAGAACCCAATCGTGACGATTTTGAAGCCGGACAACAACAGCCAAAACCTGAACGGCTGCATGATATTGAATTGGGCATCGAAAAGAAAAACGCATTGAATAGCTGGGGTGCCACGCTGTATTATATGAAATACAACAATCAACTAGTACTTACGGGCAAAGTAAATGACGTGGGTGCATATGCGAGAACAAATATTGCCGCCAGTTACAGGTTCGGCATTGAATTACAGGGAAGTTCAAAAATTTCTGACTGGCTGTCTATTTCAGCAAATGCAACCTGGAGCAGGAACCGGATCGATAATTTTACGGAATATTATGATGACTATGATAATGGCGGACAAAAATCGATTCCATATACATCTACCGATATTTCTTTCTCTCCTTCATTGGTAAGTGGCATGGCGCTCCACCTTATTCCCATAAAAAATGCCGAGATCAGTTTATCCGGCAAATATGTGAGCAGGCAATACCTTGATAATACTTCCAATACAAACCGAAGTTTAGATCCTTACTATGTGCAGGATATCAGACTTACTTATACGCTGAAGCGATTTCTTTTTAAAGAATCCAACCTTGTTTTACTGGTGAATAATATTTTCAATAAAAAGTATGAACCGAACGGCTACAGCTTCAGCTACCTGGCTGGCGGGGCGGTAACAACCGAAAACTATTATTACCCGATGGCAGGCACCAACCTTATGATGGCATTGAACATCAAACTTTAAGTCAATTTTTTTGCCACGGATTAGCACGGATTTAATCCGTGCTAATCCATGTAATCCGTGGCAACCCTTCAGCCAATCAGACAAATTCATGTAATTTAAGGTGGAATTATCTACCATGAAAAAGCTTACCGGCTTCCTTCTGTTGATTGCTTTCTATACTTCTTCTGCTCAGAAAGTATTCATTCATATTTCTGTGGCTGTGGCAGATCAACCCGCCACTCCGGTGCGTGTTCAATTGGAAAAACCTCTGCCGGCAAATACTTCTTACAGACTTATTAATCAATCAACGCAGACAGCCATCCCTGCCCAATTATTGGATAGCATGACACTTGTATTCATTTCCGAAGAAAAAATGGCCATCGGAATCCATAAATATCTGATCGTTCCTGAAAAGAAAAATAATAACCAACCCCCAATATTAATAGAAAAAAAACCAAACGGATTACTGGTAAAAGTAAAAGACAAACCAGTTTTTTTTTATCATATTAAAGAAGCAATGCCACCACCGGATAGCCCATCGTATTACAGGAGAAGCGGATTTCTTCATCCCCTCTATTCTCCTTCCGGTAAGATTTTAACAGATGATTTTCCACTTGGTCATTTACACCAACATGCCATCTTTACTGCATGGACAAATGCAACCTTCAAAAAAGCTTCTGTTGATTTCTGGAACCAGCATTCAAAAAAAGGAACCGTTGAACATGTAAAGTTGCTTGAAATAATACATGGACCAGTGGTGTCGCAAATTAAAACCAGCTTAAGGCATAAAAGCGTTGAATTTGGTGAAGTGTTGAAAGAAAAATGGACGCTCACCATCTATCCTTCTGACGACTATTTTTTATTTGACCTCGAATCAGAACAACAGAATACTACAAACGATACTTTGTTTTTAAACACGTATCACTATGGCGGCCTTGCATTCCGTGGAAGCCGGAAATGGAATGGCGAAGACCCAAAAAATTTTAAAGAGCATTGGAACATTCTTACGAGTGAGGGGATCAGGGATTCAGGCGCCAATGCAACGCATGCAAGATGGGTAGACGCATCGGGCAAGATCGATGAGGGAACAGCCGGTGTTTCAGTATTTAATCATCCATCCAATTTCAGGTATCCCCAGGCGATTCGGGTTCATCCTTCCATGCCTTATTGGGCTTATTCGCCGGTGGTGGATGGTCCTTTTTTTATTGCACCGGGCGCGTTTTACCGGGCGAAATTCAGGTATTATGTTCATGATGGCGGAGCACAAGCTCCGGTGATTGAAAAACAATTTACTTCCTGGGCAATAGAACCGAACCTGAAACTTGTTTCTCAGTAAGTCGTTTATTTTGCCGTTCCAAATTTCTCCTGCCAGCCTAACATACCACCCGCCAGGTTTTTTGTATTCTTAAAGCCAAGCATGTCCAGGATGATGCATGCCTGTCCACTCCGGTTGCCACTACGGCAATAACAAACTATTTCTTGTTCTTTCAGATCTTCGATCTCATCTACCTGCATGATCTGGATTTTGCCGAGCGGTATCAAAATGCCGCCGATATTGAATTCTGCATTTTCTCCCGGTTCTCTTACATCGACCAGGTTTATTTTCTCTCCGGCATTTATGCGGCTTTTGACTTCGTCAATCGTAATATTTTGCATGCAATCTATTTTAGTATTGGTTTGGTGTAGGCGTACCCGGAGCGGGCTGCTGTAAAGTAGAGTCTGCCTGCCTGATCGGTTTCTGAACGCTTAACCAAACATCAACGGATTGTCCCTGCCGGATTCGATTTATCCGGCGGTCTTCGGTAAACCTCTGCGGACTTTGGCGGTAAACAAATGCATTGGAAGAGTCCCGCACGTCCGGATCAAAAACAGGAGCTCCTAAATTCAATCCACTGGCTTCCAGGTAAGCTTTGGCATCTGCAAATGTTAAGGCAAACATATCCGGAACACTAAATTCATCCTGGCCTAAACCACTGCCAAGTATAAGTACAATTCCACTTCCCATCCTTATTTTGGTACCTGGTTTTATTCGCTCCCCATTAAATTGTTGTTCCAAAACGGCATTTTTGGCAAAATCGGGTTTGAATACCGTATCCTCTAGTCTGAGACCATATTGGCGCAATACCATTTCGGCATTACGGAAACTCACTCCTTCAAGATTAGGCATATCTATGGTAGGTGCCACTGCCCTGCTGATAGTAAGATAAACGGTCCGGTTTTGTTTCACTACGGCATCTGCCTCCGGAAATTGGCGCAAAACAGAACGTGGCGCAGCCGTATCAACAAAAACAGAATCCTGGATCTCAATTTCAAATCCTCTCTCCTCTAATATCTTTTGCGCATCTGCCAACGACCTTCCATTAACAGAAGGGATCGTGAGGGTGTTTCCATGTTTGGTAACAAAACCCAGGGACCATAAAAATAGAAATAGTAAAATGAAGACCAATGCAATCGCAACAAGAATATGAACCCAAAGTGGTTTACCGCGTATGAATTTTACCATATAACACGAATTAACGCTAATTAGGACTGATGGACGCTAATAAAATACGAATGAATAATAACGTATCTGTTGCCATTTTGCATATATCAAGGCTTATTCTTTCTTGCCAGGGCATCTTCAATAAGTGCTGAATAGAATTCTTTTAGTGACCAGCCCATTGCCTGTACCTGCTGGGGTACAATGCTTGCTTCGCTTTGCCCCGGAACTGTATTTATCTCTAAAATATAGGGCTGCTGCTTTGCTTCATTATAAATAAAATCTATTCTCACCACACCCCGGCAATTAAAAATTTCATACACCCTCCTGGCTGTTGAGCGGATCTTTTCAGCAATAGGCTCGTCTACTACAGCAGGGGTCGTTTCCTCGCTCATTCCCTGGTATTTGGCTTCATAATCAAAAAATTCTTTTTTTGATCGCACTTCCGTAATGGGTAGAACGATAATCCCATCTACCGTTTTGAATACACCCACGGTAAATTCACGGCCGGCGATAAATTCTTCTATTAAAACCTGGTCGTCTTCTTGGAAGGCTTTTTGAATTGCCGCAGAAATATCGGATGCTGCATTTACTTTGCTCATCCCAATACTGGAGCCACCGTTGTTCGGTTTCACAAATACAGGCAATTGCAACTGAGCCAATATTTGTTCGGAGCTAACCGGAATATTTTTGAACAGATGCAATGATCTGGCCACGTGAATCTGTGCAAAAGCCGCAACCGCCACGGTATAACGCTTGTTAAAGGTTAATGCGGAAGTTGCCGCATCACAAGAAGTATAAGGCAAATTCATCAGGTCGAAGTACCCCTGTAATTTCCCGTCTTCACCCGGAGTACCGTGGATCCCGATCAAAACGGCATCGAATTGTATCCTGGCATTTTCAATAGACAGCGAAAAATCATTTCTATCAACGGGGATCTTTGTTCCATTGTGATGATAGAACCATCCGCCGGGCGTGATATCGATCTTGTAAACATTGTATTTGTGCCTGTCAAGGTTTTTTTCAATAGTCTCGGCACTTTTATAAGAGATCACAGATTCGCCCGAATAACCACCTGTGACAAAAGCTATGCTAGGAAGGCCCATGTATAATAAGGGATTGATGAAAAATTTGCCAAATATCCATTTTAAAAATAAACTCAGAAAACTATTTTCTGCATGGCGGCTATGATCGTCGGGATTATATAAAAACTTCAGAACAGGATTAAATAAGAAAGGTGAAGGACGTTATCCCTTCACCTTTATACGACGGGAAATATCACCCGCCAGAAAGATGTAGCAGTTAAGCTACAAGTACTATTTAGTATAAGTAAGTTACTTCAATTAGTATATTTCACGCAAATTTTAACCCTGGTATTTATGCACACCTGAAAAATAAATCAGATATGCAGCTTTTCTTTTTTTGCAAGTAATTCGGCAACTGTTTCCTTATACATTTCATCCGGAATGCAACAATCAACCGGACAAACGGCTGCGCATTGCGGCTCTTCGTGAAAACCCTGGCATTCTGTACACTTATTGGGAGTAATATAATATGTATCAACAGCAACAGGCGGAAGGCGCTGCTCGGCATCCACTGTAGTTCCATCAAGAAGGGTGTAAGATCCCTTAATGGTAGTACCGTCAGAAATGGACCATTCCACACCGCCTTCATAGATCGCATTATTTGGACACTCCGGTTCACAGGCACCACAATTGATACATTCTTCTGT
This sequence comes from Chitinophagaceae bacterium, assembly GCA_014379345.1. Lineage (GTDB taxonomy): Bacteria > Bacteroidota > Bacteroidia > Chitinophagales > Chitinophagaceae > Flavitalea. The sequence continues at coordinate 40,182 of JACMLY010000090.1, read as the reverse complement.
GATTTTTATAGCCATGTTTTTTGAAATTTTAATGGGTTGATTACAGTTATTTTTGCACGACAAATATAAGGTGGAATGTATTTACAACAACGTCTTGATTTATTAGAAAAGCTTGGGAACTATATTTTGTCGGATAATGAGAATTGGCTGAACGCTCTTGAAAAAGCTCATCGGGAAAACGGTTGGTTCACACCCGAATTCATAAAGCTTGCCTTTCACAATATTTCAACCGGGTTTTTACAGAGAAATAAATTACAGGAATGGATTGATCAATATGACTTTTCGGAAGAGACTGCAACTCCCAAAAATGTGGGTATCATTATGGCTGGCAATATTCCGCTTGTTGGATTTCATGATTTTCTATGTGTATTCGTTTCGGGCCACAGGCAAACCATTAAGACCTCATCAAAAGATGAAATCCTCATCAGGCATCTGGTTAATATCATGTATGGCCTGGACGGACGTGTACAGGATCTTGTTTCCTTCGCCGATATGTTGAAAGGTTGCGATGCATACATTGCGACAGGAAGCAATAACTCATCCAGGTATTTTGAATATTACTTCGGTAAATATGCTCATATCATCCGGCGTAACAGAACCTCCGTTGGAATACTGTCTGGAGACGAAACGATGAAAGAGCTTTTCAAACTCGCAGATGATGTATACCAGTATTTCGGCCTCGGCTGCCGGAACGTGACAAAAGTATATGTGCCCCAGCAATACGACTTTGTTCCCATGCTGGAGGCCTTTAAAAAATATACTTATCTCGCCGATCATAATAAGTACAGAAATAATTATGATTACCAGTTGGCACTACTAATCATGAACAAGCAGTATTACATGACGAATGGATCCATTATTCTTCATGAACACTCATCGGAATTTTCAGCAATAAGCCGGTTGAATTATGAGTTTTATAGTGATTTGGAAAAGGTTATACCATCCCTGGCGGGCAATAAGGATATTCAATGTATCATGGGTAAAGGGTATCTGCCATTCGGAACTGCACAATACCCAGGCTTGAATGACTATGCGGACGGGGTCGATACCATGCTATTTTTGCGGGACTTATGAAAACTTGTCAATCATTTTGTCTGTGTTTTCACAATTGTCATGAAATACCAGGCTTGCTGAGCCGAACTTTATTAAATTTGCAGGCAAGTACGAAGCCTTTAGTAAATTATATGTTAAACTGAATTTGCGGTAAAGCCCTATCAGTTTTTGTCTCGTTTATTTGCTTGTAGTAGGCATGTAATTTGAAACAATAGTTCGATTAAACTTTTACAACATATGAAATTTAAACAGATACTGGCGATGGTGGTTATCAGTGCCACCACAACCCTGGTTACCCTGATGGGTTACAAAAAATTTGCTGCTGATGATTCTTATGTTTACAAATCCGGATCAAATGACTCCGGAAAAGTACCGGTTAATTATGCTGGATTTAATGGGGCATCAGGTGTAAATGCCGGTATTGATTTTATTCCTGCTGCATCCGCTGCAATTCCGGCAACTGTGCATATTAAGACAAAAACAAACCGAACTGCCAGTAATAATCTTCCCAAGCGTAGCCCGTTTGGAGATATGTTCGATTTAGACCTGGATGATTTTTTTGGCGACCGTTCCCGTTCTTTGCCACAGATGGCTTCCGGATCGGGTGCTGTAATTAGTGAAGATGGGTATATTGTTACCAACAATCACGTTATTGATGGAGCAGACGATATCAATGTTACCTTAAGCAATAAAAGGTCTTTTAAGGCCAAATTGGTCGGGGCTGATCCCAGCAGCGACATTGCAGTGTTGAAAATTGAAGCAAAAGGATTGCCTTTCATGTTATACGGAAATTCGGATGACGTGAAGATTGGTCAATGGGTTTTAGCGGTTGGTTACCCTCTTAATCTCGAGGCAACCGTCACAGCGGGAATTATCAGCGCAAAAGGCAGAACACTTGAAATAAACAGGCGTCAAAGCAGTACGCCCGTAGAATCGTTCATGCAAACAGATGCAGCGGTGAATCCGGGTAATAGTGGTGGTCCGCTGGTAACCACCGATGGAAAGCTGATAGGCATTAATTCCGCCATTGCTTCTCCTACCGGGGCTTACGCTGGATATTCTTTCACTATTCCGGTGAATATTGTTAAGAAGATCATTGCCGACCTGATGAAACACGGCACTGTTCAGAGAGCTTACCTGGGTATCCAGTATCCAAGGGAAAATCTCAGCGATGAAGTGAAAGCCCGTGAAGGCATCAAAGATGATGAAGGTGGAGTATTTGTCATAGAGGTTCCGAAAGACGGTGCAGCATTTGCGGCCGGAATTAAAAAAGGTGATGTAATTACTAAAATCAATGGTGTTGCTGTAATAAGTGGAGCTGAGATGGTAGGGCAGATTGCAACTTACCGTCCCGGTGATAAGATCAATATCAGCTACGTGCGTGAAGGTAAAGAAGTCACTACTCCTGTAACATTGCGTAACAGCACCGGCACTATGGAAATAGTTAGAACATCTGTTCTGGACAAACTTGGTGCGGAACTTCAAACTGTCACCAAAGAGCAGGCGAAGGAATTAGGCATCAGTGGCGGAGTGGCTATCCGTTCAATCAGCGGTCGCGGATTGATGAGTAAGGTCAGGGTGCAGGAAGGATTTGTAATATTAAAAGCGAATAATCAGGCAATAAATTCAATAGAAGATTTTAGAAAAGTGCTTGATGGTGCTTCGAGCGTGAAAGTAGAAGGGATTTATCCGGGTTATGAAGGAGTATATAATTTCGTTCTGAACCTGAGTAGCGGAAATTAATAAACTACGCATTTCAATGATAAGCCTGAACATTTTTGTTCAGGCTTTTTTTGTTTGTAGGTATCCGAATTCAATGAATAGATGCATTTCTAAACCGTGTCCTCCGTGTATACCTCCTTCGCCTCTGTGGTTAAAAAAAGCTAGCATCGAAGAGGCCTTGTGTTTAAGACCAATTTAACCACTGAGGGAACGGAGGAGAACAACTTGAACGATTGCGTCAATTATTTTTCGAGGACCAATGCCTGCCATGGACCCATTTGAACGGATCTGCTGCTTGCAAAATCGACGGCGCTGCCCTCAAAGACATCTGTGTAGATGCCGTAAATGCTTTCATCTTCCAGTGAGACTTGTTTGTCATGCGAAGACAGGTTCAAAAAAACCAATACTTCTTTTTCAAGTAATTTTCTGCGCCATGCCAGTAGAAACTGATCAGCATTGGTTTTAATAAATGTAGTGATCACATTAATATCGGCTGTCCTCAGGGCAGGATTTCGTTTTCGCAAATGCAATAAAATCTTATAAAAATCGTGTAAAAGATTTTTTTCAGTCCATTGAATAGTATCCTTATCAAAAAATTTCAAACGTTCCATATTCGGAATTTCCTGTCCGCTATAGATTAATGGGATGCCATTCCAGGTACAACTTAAAACAGCAAAGGCCCTGGCTGCGGGGCCGTATTTTTCATATTCTGTTCCGTTCCAGCTATTCTCATCATGATTGGTTGTAAAAAATAAATAAGATGCACCAGGCCTTGTTTTTTGTTCATATATCCGTAAGTTGTTCATGAGATCCGGAACACCGATCTGATCTTTGGCAAATCTCTCCGTTTCATGCATCCAATGCCAGGCATAGCTGCAATCAAAGACAGTTTGGTAATTGAAATGTTCTGTTTCTGCAAGCCAGAACAAGGGTTTAATAACATCCAATGAAATCCTTGCATCCCGCCAAAAATCCAATGGTACCAGGTGGGCCATATCGCAACGAAACCCGTCAATATCACATTCCGTAACCCAGAACATCATGGCTTTGATCATCTCCCTTCGCATGGCGTGATCGTAATAATTCAGATCAATCACATCCTGCCAGTTATTACTGTCGTAAAAATCGCCCTCTGCATTTCTTTTGTAAAACTCAGGATGTGTTTTGGTCCATACATGATCCCAGCCTGTATGATTAGCTACCCAGTCAATCATCACTTTAAAACCGGAAAGGTGAGCCTGCTGTACCAGTTTTTTAAAATCCTGTACGGTGCCAAATTCAGGGTTGGTATTTGTATAATCTGAACAGGCATAATAACTTCCCAGCGTTCCCAGCCTTTTTTCTATGCTGATAGGTGTAATGGGCATAAACCACAGCGCATCAATACCCATATCTCTAAGCCGGGGCAGATGCTGTGCAAATGCATTGAATGTGCCTTCCGGCGTATACTGCCGCAGATTCACTTCGTACATGTTCGTATTAAAACTCCAGTCTACAGGCGAAAATGAATGTGGCATATTTTTAAATGTACCACGAATTTAGACCATCGTGCTGATGGGGGCAAGTTTGTATCTTTGCATTCGAAGTTTAAGGTCTAATGTTTAAGGTTTAAGGTTTCTTTATATCCTGGTGCAAGTTGATTTTGGTTCTGTATATGCCGTACGGATAAGCCAGCGATAGAATTAAATACAGCATTGGATGCATGCGTTAGGAATGCGCTGTGAATTGTCTACTTTTTTTAGGCCAGGAAATAGAATCAGTCAAATCAGCTGAATCAGAAGTTGTTTTATGAAAACATTCAACGTTCCCATTATATACAGAAGTCCACTGATCAATGCCATTAAAGGAAGGCGAAGGCAACTGGATAAAATGAAAAAAGATTTTACTGCTACCCTGCTCGATTTCGGTCCTTTACGCATTTATTTAGCCCGGCATTTCGGTTTTTGTTATGGCGTTGAAAATGCTATTGAAATTTCATTCAGAACAATTGATGAAAATCCGGGCAAGCGTATTTTTCTTTTAAGTGAAATGATCCATAATCCCCAGGTCAATGCCGATCTCCGGGAAAGAGGCGTACGGTTTTTACAGGATACCCAGGGAAAACAGATGATCCCATTTCAGGATCTTCAGGCCGAGGATATAGTCATCATTCCTGCTTTCGGAACCACATTGGAAATAGAAAAAGAGCTCAATTCGATTGGAATCACAACGGAAAAATACAATACTACCTGCCCTTTTGTAGAAAAGGTATGGAACCGAAGCGACCAGATCGCCGAAAAAGGATTTAGCATTGTCATTCATGGAAAACCTAAACATGAAGAAACAAGGGCCACGTTTTCGCATGCCTCTTTAAATGCCCCTTCTGTGATAGTCAATGATATGAATGAAGCAGTGGAACTGGGAAAATATATCAGGGGAGAAAAACCTGCAGCTGAATTGTATAATGAATTCAATGGCAGATTTTCTGCCGGTTTCGATGCAACCATCCATTTACAAAGAATAGGAGTGGTGAATCAAACAACACAACTGGCAACCGATACACAGGCCATAGCCGATTTCTTAAAGTTGACCATGAAAGAAAAATATGGATTGAATGATGAAACTGTCGGGGAGCGATTTGCTGATACAAGAGATACGCTTTGTTATGCCACAAACGATAATCAATCCGCCGCTACCGGAATGCTGGATGCAGCGGCAGACCTTGCCATTGTTGTTGGGGGATACAATTCTTCGAACACCACGCACCTGGTGGAACTCTGTGAAAAAAAACTTGTCACCTATTTTATTCAATCAGAAGAAAATCTGATATCGGAAGAAAATATTCTGCACTATGACTTTCATACCAAACAGGAATTGCTTACAGCCGGTTTTTTGCCAGGCCATCGACCTGTTACCGTTTTGCTGACAAGCGGCGCCTCCTGCCCTGATGCGGTTGTCGAAGCGGTGATCCGCAAACTCAGTTCCATTTACAAAGTGGAAGAAAAAATGGATGAGTTGATACGGCAGTTCTCGTAATTTTTGCCACGAATTACACGAATTACCACGAATTTTAATTCGTGTTAATCTGTGTAATCCGTAGCAAAAAATCTATAACATTTTAAAGCTCTCGAGAAATTTGGTATTGAAATTTCCACTCCTGAAATTTTCATTGCGCATGAGTTGCTGATGAAAGGGTATGGTAGTTTTTACTCCTTCGATCACATATTCACTCAATGCCCTGCTCATGGTGTTAATGGCTTCTTCTCTTGTTCGGGCTACTGCAATGATCTTTCCGATCATTGAATCATAATAAGGCGAAATAACGTATCCGGCGTATGCGTGCGAGTCGATGCGAATTCCATGACCACCGGGTTGATGCAATACAGCTATTTTTCCAGGGCTTGGGCGAAAATCATTATAAGGATCTTCCGCATTGATACGGCATTCGATAGCATGGCCCTGGGGTTCATAATCCTGCCCACTAATAGCATCACCGGTAGCAATTTTAATTTGTTCTTTAATGAGATCGAAATTGGTCACCTCTTCCGTTACGCAATGCTCTACCTGTATCCTCGTGTTCATTTCCATAAAATAAAAATTCCTGTGTTTGTCAACCAGGAATTCAATGGTACCCACACTTTCATACCCAATAGCTCCTGCGGCTTTCTTTGCAGCTTCGCCCATTCTGTACCTTAGATCCGGCGTCATAAAAGGAGACGGGGATTCTTCTACCAGTTTTTGGTGACGTCTTTGTATGGAGCAATCCCTTTCACTCAGGTGGCAGACCTTGCCATAACGGTCACCAGCAATCTGGATCTCAATATGTCTTGGTTCTTCAACAAATTTTTCCATGTAAATGCCATCGTTTTTGAATGAGGCGCCTGCTTCGGCCTTTGCAGTGTTATAGGCGCGCTCTATTTCATTTTCTTCCCATACTACTCTCATTCCTTTTCCTCCGCCACCGGCTGTGGCCTTCAATATGATGGGATACCCTACTTCCTTTGCAACTCCTTTGGCTTCTTCAACACTTTTTAATAATCCTTCTCCTCCGGGAACCACAGGAACGCCGGCTTTGATCATGGTTTCCTTAGCGGTTATCTTATCACCCATTCCCCGGATTTGATCAGGTGTAGGCCCAATGAATTTTATATTGTGTTCTCCGCAGATCTCCGCAAACTTTGCATTCTCGGCAAGAAATCCATAACCCGGATGAATTGCATCGGCATTTGTGATCTCAGCCGCCGCCATGATATGCGGAATGTTGAGATAAGAATCGGTACTGGATGGTTTGCCAATACAAACAGCCTCATCCGCGAATTTAACGTGTAAACTGTCTTTGTCTGCGGTAGAATAAACAGCGATCGTTTTAATACCCATCTCCCTGCAGGTACGGATAACCCGTAACGCGATCTCCCCCCTGTTGGCAATTAATATTTTTTTGAACATTCTTTTAATTAGCTAATGTGCTGATATGCTAATGTGCTAATGCTATACATATCGGCGGAGTTAGAAAATAAAAAAACTAAGCAAATAACTAATAGGATTTTTTCTTTTAGCTGTCCCCAAAATTTTATTTAATACTTTTTGTATTTCTTCCAGTTTCAAAAATAAATTCTTGCAATCCGGATAATGCCCTGCATACTCACAGAGTAAAAGCCAATAGTGAGTTTCATCAGCTTCTTTGGCCGCAATTTTTATTTTGTGTATGAAATCTGATTTGCTTTCGGCATTCTGCGCTTCCATTGCACTAGCGCCTATCGAAGTACCTGACCGTAGAACCTGTTTGCGAATAATATATTTTTTGCTTTGATCCGGTAATTCACAATAATTCATCAACATCAATGAAAAATCAAAAGTTAATTTTAAAATTGCATTATTCTCTATCAGTTTCTTTTGCATGTGCATAATTATTAAGCTCATAAAGAAATAATATCATCATTAGCACATCAGCATATTAGCACATTGCCTAATTACGCGGGTTCTACCAAAAACAAAGGCTGGTCGTACTCTACAGGGGAAGCGTCTTCTGCCAATACTTTAATGATCCTGCCTTTCATTTCACTTTCTATTTCATTGAAGAGTTTCATGGCTTCGATAATGCATACTACCTTACCCGGAGTGATCTCATCCCCTACTTCAATAAAAGCAGGTTTCCCGGGAGACTGGCTTCGGTAAAACGTACCGATCATTGGGCTTTTGATGGTGATATAATTATCGGCTGCGGACTCAGTTGCCTTGAGTTTTTCTGAAGCAGCTGCCGATAAAGTAGATGCAGCCTGCGCCGGTTGTGCCTGCGACATCGATACAGGTTGATGCACCGGCGCGGCAAATACATGCTGGACCGGTTCCTCTTTTTGTTTGATCGTTACTTTAAATCCCTTTTCTTCAATCGTTACTTCACCAATATTGGATTTGTTGATCATCTTGATCAACTCCTGTATTTGTTTAAAATCCATGTCAAAAGAGTTTTTAATGAGAATTAGTTTTTGGTGAAACAGGCGGCTAAGATAAGGAAAACCAAACCACGATTTATGCGATTAAATATGATTTAGGGGTATTTGACCCATAACAGAAAAACGAACTATGATTATGGGATTAAGAGGATTAGGAGAATTATTGGGAAACCAAAAGTAAAAAACCGAACAAATTCGGGTCTGCATCTTTCTGGCAAATAAAATATCTTAATTACTTCGGATCGGAGAGTATCACAACAATCCTAAAAATCACGAGCATAACAGTGGTCACTTCACGCGCTCAACATATTCACCTGTTTTAGTATTGACCCGTATGAATTCACCTTCATTCACGAATAAGGGAACGTTTACCGTGGCCCCGGTTTCCACAGTAGCAGGTTTTAGTGTGCGGGTGGCAGTATCTCCGCGAAGACCCGGTTCAGAATAGGTAACAAGCAAAACAATTTTATCGGGTAACTCAACACTCATGGGTTGCTCTGTCTCAGTGTTGATAAGCATCGTCACTTCCTGCCCGTCTTTCAAAAACTGCGGTGCATCTATCATTGCCTCCTGGAGCGCGAATTGCTCGAATGTTTCCACATCCATAAAATTGTATCCACTGTCATCTTTATACAGAAACTGATAATTCTTACGCTCCACCCGCACGGGATGAATAGAATCCCCTGAATTCCAGGTTTTTTCGATGCTCCGGGCATTGTCTACACCTTTCAGTTTAGCCCAAACCTTTGCGGCAGCACGCGCTGTTTTATTTTCACCAAATTCCACCACAGAGTATAAACTGCCATCTAATTTAATGATCATTCCCCTGCTGATGTCTGCTGTAGTTGCCATAAAAATGTGCGATTTAAGATGTACGATGTGTATTGAGGCGGCAAAGCTACAGGAAAATAGTTTCAAGGCAAAAGAGGAATCGGGAATTGAAGAAAAACGGAAATGCTGACTGATGCGGATAGTATGTACCGGCAACCATTGAATAAATCTATGTTTTGATAATTGCGATTGTTCAAGCACAGTTTGATGTCAATGAGCGGAATTAAAAAGACGGCCATTGAATAACAAAGCAAATACCACCTGTTCGAGGTATAAAACGTGAGACGCTTTTAACACTGTCCAATAGAACAGATACAGGATCATCAGTGTACCGGATAATTTGACAAAATAATCAATAAGCTGCTCATACGATTCTATTTAATGATTACAACCTGATAGTACCGCTGACAACACGGATCATAAATCCTGATTTATTGCTCTTGTATTTAGTTTTTAAAATGATCAGTTTGCTGAAATCGTCGGCAACAAATCGCGACTTGCTGTTCTCATCAGCAATCGTTCCTTCAATGGATTGCAATGAGCCGTCTTTGAAATGAACGTTACCGATCTCAAGCTTATATCCTTTCATGAATAATTGCTTTTTTATGAGCGTCAATTGTTCGCTTGTCGTACGGTTGCTGATCTCCAGGATCTCTTCAATTTCTTCAACAGGCGATATGGGTTGCAACACGGGTTCTACGTCTATAAGATCAGCGGACACCGAAGCCGTTACAGAAGGTATCGAAATCACAGGGGCAACAACATCGACTGAAACCACGGGTTCAACTTTTGTAATAGTTACGGCTGATGCGGTTACAGGTGAAAGTGAAATGGCAGGCGCAACAGGAGCCGGAGGCTTAAGATCCCCGTATTTCTTTTCGAAAGCTTCTTTTTCTTCGGACTTTCTAAGATCGTACGTCTCTATTTTTCCATTCTTCAGTTTTATTGTGGCCTTTTGATCATTGATATGAATACCGGAAACATTTTCCGGCAAACTTGATCCTGCAGGTGATGGAGGTGGCGGAGCGAGAACCGAAGATGGTGGCTCAGGAGGCGCTGGCAATGAGCCATATTTTGTTTCGAATGCAGCTTTTTCTTCGGGTTTATTAAGATTGTATTTTTCTTTCGTTCCGTCTTTTAATGTTACAGTCACCTCGTTGTTAATAGAAGAAAAGCCAGATACGTTCTTTGGAAATGGGGCTTTCGCCGGCACACCGGGGCGACGGGGTATTGTATCCTGAATCTGTGACTTGCGGGCGATTGGTGCTGGTTTTGCATTGTGTGTCAGCCTGTTTCTGAATGATAATAACACCAATGCTATTATTGGCAGGATAAACAGAAATTTAACCAGATTTACCCTGGCACTTCTTATTTTATTCATCATGGCTATACGTTTTTTGAGTGAAGTGAAATTGAAATTGGTGGCTATGTTATATTGCGGAACACCCATCACTTTTAATAACAGGTATTGGTAGTGCTTTTTATCGATTCCGTTTTGAATAACCTTGCTATCTGCAATGAATTCGAGATTTTGGCGAATGGCGTTGCGAATGAGCCAGGAAAATGGATTGTACCAGTTCAGAATACAAATCCATTCGGCGAGTAACATATCTACTGAATGTTTTTGCCTGACATGCACAAATTCATGCCTGATGATCTCCTTCAGATCTTCGCCAGTATGGTGATGCTGATTGATAAAAATAGCATCTCCAAATGAGAAAGGAATTATTTCGCGGTCGACCTGGTATAATTTCACCGGTGTTTCGAAAAGCAGTTTAGCCGTACGACGAAGCCGAAGAAAGGATAAATGCTGTATAGTCAATCTGAGCGATAGAATGATGCAACCTGTAATAAAAAAAATAAAAGCCCAATCCCATTGATCCATTGAAAAGTTTTCGTTTGCGGTGGCAAACAGTTGCATTACCGGTATAGATTGAATTATCCTGTTGTCGACCAATGCAACCTTCTCAAGGGCTGGTGAAATATCGATGAAAGGAATGATAAAGGAAAGTAGGGAATATCCGAGCAGGAACCAGCGATTCCAATTGTAAAATGTCAATCTCCGAAGTATCAATTGATAAAATATCCAGACCAGCGACAGGCAGATGGATAACTTTATCAAATATTGAATGAAAACCGGCATGCTGAAAAGTTTACGATTACCAATTATTATATAATGTCACATCTCTTTATCCGGTATCCAGGATCCAGGATCCTGAATTCCAACTTCTACTTCTTTGCTTCGATCAAATCAATAATATCTTTCAGTTCTTTAGGACTGAGTTTTTTTTGTTGTACAAAGAAATTCACCAGCTCCTTGTAAGAGTTGTCGAAATAATTTTTTACGACCCCACTCATAAAAAATTTTTTGTAGTCGCCCTCCGAAATAGCGGGTGTATACACGTAAGCATTGCCTACGAGCTGGCTTACAAGCAGACCTTTTTTTTCAAGATTTTTAATGGTCGAAGCCAGGGTGGTATAAGGCGGTTTCGGATCGTCCATATTTTCGAGGAACAATTTCACATTGCCCTCGCCCGTTTTCCAAACGGCGCGCATGGCATCTTCTTCCTGCGGTGTCAGCTTATCCATCTCTACGAAATTTTCGTAAATCTACGGAAGTTTCGTAGATAGCCAAATTTTATTTTATTTTATTAAAGAGAAGTTATATGCATAACCTGCTCCTGATTTCCATTTATTTTTGATCAAACTTTTTAATTTGAAAAACCTGATTTTTCTGATCGTATTGTGTATCGCTTTTGAGCAGGGTATCGCACAGCAGGATACGTCCGCACCATTCAAACGTTTTCCGGTAGTACCGCCAATATCCTTATTGAAATCAGACAGTGGTCTGATAACGAAAGAAGATTTGCATAAAAATCAACCCGTTATTATCATGTATTTTTTTCCCGATTGTCATCATTGCCAGCACCAGATAGAAGACATGATAAAAAGAATGGATGATTTGAAAAAAATTCAGATCATTCTGACTACATACAAACCGATGGAAGAAATGGCAGCCTTCGAAAAGAAATACAACCTGCAGGATTACCCAAATATTCAGGTAGGTAGAGATACTAAATACTTTATACAACCTTTCTACAGGATACGAAATCTTCCCTACCTCGCCCTATACGATAAGAAAGGAAATCTTATTACGACCTTCGAAGGAAACGTCACCGTAGATAAATTAGTGGAGGCGTTTCGATGAAGATACTGGATACTGGATACTAGATACTAGATACTGGATACTGGATACTTTATTTTATGAAACAGCTCCGTTACTAAATCCCACATCTAAATCGTACATCTCACATCTAACTTCGTACTTCAACTTCCCTCCCCTACCTTTGCAGCGCCAAATAATTACCTAACATAAACTGTAATTAATGAAAGTTACTGTAGTAGGTGCCGGTGCTGTTGGAGCAACCTGTGCCGATAATATTGCCCGTAAAGAACTTTGTGAAGAGTTGGTGCTACTGGATATTAAAGAAGGTCTGGCAGAAGGAAAGGCCCAGGACATGATGCAAACAGCTGCCTTGCTGGGTTTTGATACCCGGATCAGCGGCAGTACCAATGATTATTCCAAAACGGCAGGTTCCGATGTTGTGGTAATTACGTCAGGGTTGCCGCGCAAACCCGGGATGACGCGGGAAGAGCTGATCGGCACCAATGCAGGCATTGTGAAAGGTGTTTGTGAAAACATTTTGAAATATTCTCCCAATGCCATCCTGATTATTATCAGCAATCCGATGGATACAATGACTTACCTGGCATTGAAATCAACGGGCCTGGCTAAGCATCGTATTATCGGAATGGGCGGTGCACTGGACAGTGCCAGATTTAAATACCAACTCAGCCAGCATCTGGGATGTAGTCCTGCCGACCTGAATGCCGTTGTTGTGGGAGGTCACGGGGACACTACTATGATCCCATTGATCCGATTGGCAACCTGGAACAGCTTACCTGTGAGCAAGTTCCTGAGCGATGAACAGCAAAAACAAATTGTGAACGATACGATGGTTGGGGGCGCAACGCTCACAAAACTGATCGGTACTTCGGCATGGTATGCCCCCGGTGCTGCGGGAGCGGCAATGGTAGAAAGCATTGTAAGGGACGAAAAGAAATTATTTACGTGCTGTGTGGCGCTTGAAAACGAATACGGTCAGAATGATATCTGCCTGGGTGTTCCCGTTGTTATCGGAAAATCGGGCTGGGAAAAAATTGTAAGCTTCGATCTGAGTGCAGAAGAACAGGCGCTGTTTAGTAAAAGTGCAGAAGCAGTAAGAAGCATGAATGATGTATTAAAAACTTTATAGTTCAGGAAAATATTTTTCGGCAAAAGGTGCTTTCTTAAGCACCTTTTTTTGCGGGCATTTTTTTTGTGTAAGAATCGATATCCAAATCTATTTTTTATGCCAAAATTTTACCAGTTACCCGGTTATCTGTTTAAGATAACCATCACTCTCTCGTTTTTTGTAACGACCGTTTTACACTCTTTTTCTCAGATCAATCTCGGATTTACCGACCTGGTCAATGCAGGACTTAGTTCGCCCGTTGATATTGCCAACGACGGAACCACCAGGCTTTTTATCGTTGAGCAAACCGGCGCCATTCGTATCTATAATGGCGGAACGCTGGTGACCACGCCGTTCATAAATCTTGCCGGAAGAATTTCCTGTTGCGGAGAAAGAGGTTTGTTAAGTCTTGCTTTTCATCCGCAATATTCTTCTAATGGATTTTTCTATGTTTATTATACGGCTGTGAACACTGGCAATATTGTATTGGAACGATTTAAGACAGACCCGGCCAATGCAAACACGGCAGATCCTGCAACGGGGAAAATCTTGCTCACAATACCGCATACGGATAATTCAAATCACAATGGCGGTCATCTCGCTTTTGGAACAGATAACTATTTATATTTCGCAACGGGCGATGGCGGAGGTGCAGGGGACCCACCGGATAATGCCCAGGACATTGGTTCATTATTAGGCAAAATGTTGCGCATCAACCCGACCACAAATGATATCGCTCCCTATTATACCATACCACCCGATAATCCATATTTAGGCACTCCGACAAGCGAGTTGATCTGGGCAATCGGATTACGCAATCCTTTCCGTTGGAGTTTTGATCGTGCAAATGGAAATATGTGGATTGCGGATGTAGGTCAGAACCAATGGGAAGAAGTAAATAGGGTAAATGCCGTGACTCCAGGTGGCATCACTCCCCCCAATCTCAATTACGGCTGGGATTGCATGGAAGGCACTCGTGTGTATGCCGATCCCTCACCCCGACTGCCTTGCGGCGGAACATATGTGACCCCTGTTCTGGACTATGATCACACCACGGCTAATGGTGGGTTCTCTATTACCGGGGGATATGTTTACCGGGGAAGTGCGTATCCTGCGTTGCTGGGGTACTACATTTTTGCAGACTATGTCACCGCAAACGTTTGGTTGCTTCCACCCAATGGCACCGCCGGGGATACAATTATGTACAGAAACCTTCGCGATTCTATTACCTCTTTTGGTGAAAATGCCAGTGGCGAACTATTCGCAACAACCCTGAATGGCAGGCTATTCCAGGTTGTAGCGCCTACTAATATTGTACCTGTAAATCTTATATCCTTTGCCGGATCATCTGGTAACGGCAGCACTCAACTGATCTGGGAAACACAGAATGAGATAAATGTTCAGCAATATGAAATCGAATCCAGCACAAATGGAACTGACTTTAACAGGGTTGGGATCGTTACTGCAAAGAATAGTAATAGCTACCGTTTCACTCATAACATCTCCGGAAATATAAAAATATACTACAGGCTGAGAATACTGGACCTCGATGGAAAATTTGAGTACTCAAAGATCATTCAGATCGCACCATCAAATTCCACTCAGGCAGGTTTTGTAACGCCCTCTGTTATTAGAAACAATATGCTGAATTTATTTATACAGGGTTCCTATCATACCGTGCAAATGGTTAGTCTTGAGGGAAAAGAAGTATGGCGGCAGAACATCAGCGCCAGAACAGGCAATCTTCGTTATTCAATCCCATCTTTAAAACCCGGTAATTACCTGGTGCGATTGATCGGTAACGAAAAGATCCTTACACAAAAAATATTGATTCAGTAGCAATCAAGGCCTTCTATTTTAAAGAGGCTGTCTCAAAAGCTATTTGCCACGAAGGCACTAAGGCACAAAAAATGGAAGTTGAAATCCAATCTTTGTGCCTTAGTGCCTTTGTGGCAATACTCGAAAAAGTAAACGCAGCTCAAAAAAAAGTTCAAAATTTGTCCGGAAGCTTTGTATCCGTTCGTCAATAGCCGAATAATATTTTTAAATCCTTAAATTAGAAATTATGCAAGACTTTATGCTCATTTTTCGTGGTGGAAGCGATGCTTCCGGCCTTTCTCCTGATGAAATGCAGAATCATATGCAGAAATGGTTTGTTTGGGTAGACGAATTAAAAAAGAAAGATATTTATGTGGGGGGCGAAGCATTAACTCCTGCCGGCAAAACGATCGCCGGGAAAAAAGCATTGATCACAGACGGGCCCTATGCGGAAAGCAAAGAATTGGTAGGAGGTTATTTTGTAGTGAAAGCCGCTTCATTGGATGCGGCTGTTGAAATTGCAAAAAATGGATATCCTGATTTTATTTTCAACGGAGCCGTAGAAGTGCGGGAAGTAGCGAAGTTTGATGGAATGTGAGGAGTGAGTGGTGAGTTGTAGTGGCAAACGATAGATGATAAATGATCTATAATTGCTCCATACTGCTATTCACCCATCACCACTTATCCTTCACTACTCACCACTGACAACTCACCACTCGCCACCATGAATAAGGATTCATCACAGCATGTCGTCGATCATCTTTTCCGTCATGAATCGGGAAAGATGATTGCCGTGCTGACGCGTATCTTCGGCGTTCATAACCTTGAAATGGCTGAAGATGTGGTGCAGGAAGCTTTTTTGAAGGCAACACAGGTTTGGAAATTTGAGTTACCGGAAAACCCATCTGCATGGCTGATGAAAGTGGCTAAAAATAAAGCCCTTGACCTTATCAGGCGCCAACAGAATTTCAGGCAATATTCACGGGAAGTTGCGCATCTTCTTGAGATGGAAACTGAATCTACCATCGATCAGTTCTTTCATGAAGCAGAAATTTCCGACAGTCAGCTACGGCTGGTTTTTACTTGCTGCCATCCTTTGTTAAAAGAAGAAGACCAGGTTGCATTAACGCTGAAAACCATTTCCGGATTTGGCTCGCGCGAGATCGCCAAAGCGTTATTGACAAATGAAGAAACCATCCAAAAAAGATTATACCGGGCAAAACAATTTATCAAGGAAGAAAAGCTTGACTTTGAGATACCTGCCGGTAAAGACCTGAACAGACGGCTGGAAATGGTTCATGCGGTTTTGTACCTGCTGTTCAATGAAGGCTATAATTCAACAAAAGCAGATGAACTGATTCAATATGACCTTTGTGCCGAGGCAATGCGATTGTGTAAGCTCTTAGTAGAACATCCATCTGTAACCTCTCCTT
The DNA here is from genome assembly GCA_014379345.1 of Chitinophagaceae bacterium. Taxonomy (GTDB): domain Bacteria; phylum Bacteroidota; class Bacteroidia; order Chitinophagales; family Chitinophagaceae; genus Flavitalea. Next base: position 23,598 of record JACMLY010000090.1, on the reverse strand, counting down.
CATCACCTGCATTACTATCACTAATGTGTTTTCACGCTGCACGTTTTAACAGCCGGCTTGATGAAAACAATTCAATCATTTTATTGGCACAACAAGACCGCACCAAATGGAATGAAGATCTTATAAAAATGGGCTCCCATTATTTAAATCTTTCTACGCACGGAAATATAATTTCAATATATCATATTGAGTCTGCCCTTGCCGCGGAGCACTCCTCCACCAAAAATTTTGAAGATACCAACTGGCAAAGGCTGCTCCAGTTGTACGACCTATTGTTAAAAATAAAACCATCGCCCATGGTTGAGTTGAACCGCGCCGTGGTATTGGCAGAGATGGGAAAAATACAAACGGCTATCGAAACGATACTGTCGATCCACAAAATTGACCAGCTTCTTGGATCGCAGTATATCTATAGCGCAGTACTGGGAGATTTTTACAAACGGCTTAATGATACCGAAAATGCTACAGAATATCTGCTTGAAGCATTTCGCCTTACCAGTTCAGAAGCGGAAAAAAAATTAATTACAAAAAAACTCCAAGAAGTTACCAAAGCGATTGCCAGGGATGATCATTCCCCCGTCTGACGGTCTCCGTCTGACGAGGGGAATGTGACGATTGCGGAGGCGGTCAGACGGGGACCGTCAGACCGGGAACGTGACGATTGCGGGGGTGGTCAGACGGGGACCGTCAGACCGGGAACGTGACGATTGCGGAGGTGGTCAGACGGGGACCGTCAGACCGGGGAACGTGACGATTGCGGGGGCGGTCAGACAGGGACCGTCAGACCGGGGAACGTGACGATTGCGGGGGTGGTCAGACGGGGACGTGAGACCGATAGGTGTTTACTATTTACCTAATTGTTGTTTTGCTTTTTCCGCGATCTGAATTTCATCCTGCTTTCGCATACACTTAAAATGATCATGAGGACATTTTTTATACCCGATCTTGGAACAGGGTCTGCAGTACAACGGCGCTACGCCGAATTGTATATCTGATGGTATTGTATTTCCAAAATAAGCAGACATTCCAAATGCAGGCACGGTATTACCCCAGATGGAAATAATTTTTTTCCTGAAAGCAGCAGCAATATGCATCAAGCCGGTATCGTGTGTGATGATCAATTTTGCTCTTCGGACGAGGTCGGCTGATTCATTGATCGCGAACTTTCCGCAGGCATTATATATTTTTACGGGATCGTTGGCAGCTATCAGCTTGCCATTCTCTGCATCCTCCTTTCCACCCAGCAATATGATGGGGTGATCTATGAGCCTGCATATGTGTTGCAATTTCTCCATGGGCATTTTTTTGGTATTGAGTGCAGCGCCAATAACCACTCCAATATAACCCGCGTGATGCGATGCCGGGATATCCGTTTCTTTCACTTTGTGTTTTTCAGGAATAAAATAGTCGAGCCCTTCACCATCATTTTTTACACCAAAGGATTTCAAAGTGTCCAGATACCGGTCGACAATATGAACATCCGGCATGACATTCCATTTGAAATTGGTATAGATCCATTTCTCGATATTCAGCTTATTAAAAGAAAACGCCTTTTTACCTAAGGCTCTTTTTACTTTTAGTGTTCGTAGGTTGTGATGAAGGTCTATTATATAGTCGAAGTTTTCCTGCTTCAATTCCTCAATTAAGGCGTCAAGATCGTTGTTGTAATAATGCACCTTATCGATATATGGATTCGATTCAATAAGGCTTCGGAAAGTGTATTTGGTAGTATAATGTATCTGCCCCTCGGGAATTTGCTTTTTCAGGCACCTTACTACCGGGGTAGTAAGCACGATATCGCCGATAGACGAAAAACGGATGATAAGAAACTTCATAACGCTAAGTACGCTAATTGAGACGAATAGACGCTAATTTACTGATGACATTGCTATCGCTCTAAATAGTCTAAGTCTTTCGAGAATGTTTCCTCTGTGAAATAGGCGGCTACCAGGGTGATCACCATAACAAGAACTCCCACTACAATGCCGCTTTTAACGATTCCCCATCCCCAGGATGTCTGGAATATATTAATGAATAAAAGATTGATCAGGGGTAAAGATCCACGCACCATATTCGGGATTGTTGTGGCTGCCGTTGCACGCAGGTTAGTGCCGAATTGTTCTGCACCCATGGTTACGAAAATGGCCCAGAAACCTGTACTGAATCCCATCGCGGCACAAATGATATACATGGTTGTATCATTACTGTTCAACGGGCTAAAAAACAGTGATACCGAAATGATCGTCATTGCATAGAAAAGATATAATGCCTTTTTGCGGCTTTTGAACCATTGGCTCACCAGTCCGCTCGATATATCACCAACAGCAATTCCAACATATGCGAACATGATCGCCTTTCCACTGACCAATGCATTATCACCATACATGGATTGCGCAAACCTGTTGCTAAGGTTCACAAGAACGCCGATCACATACCAGGTTGGAAGCCCGATGAGAATGGCAAATATATATTTACGAAACCGTTTTGCGTTGGTGAAAAACATCGTCAGGTTGCCTTTCGACACTCTCTGGTCGCGGATATTTTTGAACATGCCGCTTTCTGCCACTCCAATGCGGAGTAATAAAAGACCGATACCGAGTGCTCCACCAATCTTATAGCACAAACGCCAATCTTCCGTTGCCTGATAGGTAAAGTAAGCCGCCACGGCGCCAAAGAGGCCAATACCTGCAACCAGAGAAGTTCCAATTCCTCTCTTATTTTTTGGAAGGAGTTCACTGACCAGTGTAATGCCCGCTCCTAATTCTCCGGCAAGGCCAATTCCCGCCACAAATCTTGCGGTGGCATATTGTTCAACAGAACTTACATAACCGGTTAGAAAGTTTGCAATAGAATATAATAAGATCGATCCGAACAACACACTCAATCGTCCTTTCTTATCGCCCATAATTCCCCACAGAATGCCTCCGATCAACAACCCGAGCATCTGCCAGTTGATGATCCTGGTACTGGCAGCGATCATGGCTTTCGCATTTGTACGGTCAACACCAATCCCTTCGAGGCTGGGTTCCCGTACGATCGTGAATAACAACAAATCATATATATCGACAAAATAACCAAGAGCAGCAACAATAACCGTGATCGAAAAAACGCCTTGTTGTTTTGTGTTCATTACTCAGAAGAATTAAGAGGTTCTGCGGGATCTTTTTTCTTGCCAAAAAATAATTTGATCAAAACCGGGGCTGTTGTCACCAGCACAATTCCCAATACGATGATTTCAAGATGTTCTTTCAAATCATAATTGAACTTTTCAAGAAATAGCTTTTGCAGGTAATGCCCTGCTATCAACATAGAGGCAGTCCAGGCTATGGAGCCAACAATATTAAAAAATCCGAATTTTTTCCGGTCCATGTATACAATGCCCGCAACGATGGGTGCAAACGTGCGAATGATGGGCAGAAAGCGGGCAAACACAATGGCTCCCCCCCCATGCTTATCGTAAAATTCCTTTGCCTGGTGAAGGTATCGCTGCTTGAATAAGAATCTGTCTTTCCAGGTGTACATGGCCGGGCCTATCCATCGACCGGTCCAGAAGCCAACAGCGTTTCCAAAAATTCCCGCAACGGATGTTAAAGCGATTATCATCAAAAGGTTTGTAAAATCACTTCCGGTATCATAAATAGTTGCTGCAAGCTGCGTACTAAAAATACCCGAAACAAATAATAGAGAATCACCCGGTAAGAAGAAACCTGCAAACAATCCTGTTTCAGCAAAAATGATAAACAGCACCAACCATAATCCTCCATTATCAATATAAAATTGTGGTTGCAATAACTGGCTCCAGTGAAAATCCATCAATATCAGGTCAAGCATAATTTTTTGTTTTTCATGTCTTTCGACAGGCTCAAAGGTGAGTGGTGAGTAGTGAATGGTGAATTAATATTTCATTGAACTCTAACATCCGCCACAAACAACATGTTCCCACATACATCTCACATCAAACTTCGTACATCGTACTTCTAACTTCGTGCTTCTAACTTCGTACATCTGACATTTTCCTCAGCTTTCCAATTCTCCCTCCCATTTGCTGACCACGGTGGTTGCCAATGAGTTTCCCAAAACATTGGTCATTGTGCGAAACATATCGCAGAAATGATCGATTGGAAGGATCAATGCAATTCCTTCCGGTGGAATTCCGAACATGGCACAGGTAGCGGTTACTACCACCAGCGAAGCTCTTGGCACACCCGCAATTCCTTTACTGGTAAGCATAAGTACCAATAACATTGTTAGCTGGGTGCCAATGTCGATATGGATGCCATAAGCCTGTGCAATAGCAAGACTGGCAAAGGTCATGTACATCATACTGCCATCGAGGTTAAATGAGTAACCCAGCGGCAAAATAAAAGCCACGATCTTATCGCGGCATCCAAATCTTTCAAGCTCTTCGGTTAACTTCGGAAATACGGCCTCACTACTCGTGGTGCTAAATGCTACCAGCAATGGTTGCGCAATTCTTCGCAAAAGTGCCGGCACGCGATTCTTTAGTATCAAAAAACCGACACCCAGTAAGATTGCCCATAATAAAGCAATTCCAATCAGGAAATAGAAAAGGTATAGGCCATAAAATTTAAAGACCTCCAATCCTTTGGTAGCGATGACGGCAGCGATAGCACCAAATACACCAAGCGGAGCAAAATTCATTACGTAGCCTACCATTTTCAGGATCACATGCGAAACAGCTTCGAGTGCCTTCACCAGGGGTTTGGCGTAATCGCCGATAGACGTAGCCGCCACACCAAAGAATATGCTGAAAACAACGATTTGCAAAATTTCATTGGTAGCCATTGCCTCGATCACACTCTTCGGAAAAACGTGTTCTACAAACTTCAGTATAGAGAATTCCTGTGTTTTACCGATCAGGTCTTTTGCCCCGGCAGTATCTGCATTGCTAAGGTCGATAGCCGCACCGGGTTGAAAAAAATTGACGAGTAACATTCCGAGCAATAAAGACACAAGAGATGCCGTCACAAACCAAAGAAGTGCCTTGCCTCCTACCCTGCCTACCGTTTTTAGATCACCGAGCTTTGCGATCCCAACCACTAATGTCGAAAATACCAGGGGAGCAATGATCATCATCACCAGCCGGAGGAAAATAGTGGTGAGCAATTTTATATTGGTTGAGAATTTCTGGATGGTCTCCGGTGAGGCGTTCCTGTGAACAATATAACCTGTGATGATACCAGCCAACATGGCGATCAGAATAAATATGGTGAGCCGGTTTCCTTTTTTCATGCACCAGTATTGTGATAAGTGTGCAATATAATGTTTAATAGGAATTATAGTACAGGCTTTGATGCATGCTACTCCGCATAATTCCGACTTAACTTTTTGATTTCTGTTATTTTAATAAATCGTTATCTTTCCGAATCGTATATTTTTCGCCCTAACATATTTATCAAACTAACACTACCTGATATGAGTTTGTTCGTCAGAAAACCGATGGATGTTTTATTGAACGAGGCAAAGGAAACGGGATCCCATACCCTCAAAAAAACGCTTGGAGCCGGAGGTTTGATAGCATTGGGGATAGGAGCCATTATTGGCGCCGGACTCTTCTCGATCACCGGGATGGCAGCAGCCAATCATGCCGGACCCGCTATCACTATTTCATTTGTAGTAGCCGCTTTGGGTTGCCTTTTCGCGGGGTTATGCTATGCGGAATTTGCGTCTATGATCCCTGTTGCCGGGAGTGCTTATACTTACTCTTATGCTACAATGGGTGAGTTTCTGGCATGGATCATCGGTTGGGATCTTGTACTTGAATATGCCGTTGGCGCCGCTACAGTTGGAATCAGCTGGAGCCGTTACCTTGTCCGGTTTCTGGAAGGTTTTGATGTTCACCTTCCGCAGGCTCTAACGGTCGGCCCCTGGGACGGAGGAATTATAAACCTTCCTGCTGTTTTCATCATCGTAATAATGAGTTTATTATTGATAAAAGGAACAAGAGAAAGCGCAGTAGTCAATGGAATTATCGTAGCCTTAAAAATTACTGTTGTAGTGGTATTCATTGTCCTTGGATGGCACTATATCAACAATGACAATTATAATCCCTATTTAATTCCCGCGGATCAACCCGGACACGAAGGCTTTTTTGATCATGGCTGGGGAGGTATCGTTCGGGCCGCGGCAATTGTATTTTTTGCTTACATCGGATTTGATGCGGTCAGTACGGCCGCGCAGGAAGCAAAAAATCCAAAGCGCGATATGCCGATCGGGATCCTGGGTTCGCTTCTTGTTTGTACTATACTATATATATTATTTGCCCATGTAATGACCGGAGTGATCAGCTATACAGCTTTCGCCGGTAAAGACGGGATCGCACCTGTTGCTGTTGCTATTGATCATATGGGACGAGCAGATGCAAGCGGTGCAATACAACCAGATTATCCCTGGCTAAACCGGGCCATTCTTGTAGCCATCCTCGCCGGTTACGCATCGGTGATCCTGGTGATGCTGATGGGACAAAGCCGGGTATTCTTTAGTATGAGTAAGGATGGATTGATCCCCAAAATTTTCTCAAGCGTTAACCCAAAAACGCAGACCCCCGCGAAGAATAATTTATTATTCATGCTGTTTGTAAGCGTCTTCGCAGCGTTCGTTCCGGCCAGGGTGGTAGGGGAGATGACAAGTATCGGAACCCTTTTTGCTTTTATCCTGGTTTGTATTGGCGTGTGGGTGATGCGTGTGAAAATGCCAGACTTACCAAGGTCGTTTAAAACACCGCTCGTTCCCTTAGTACCTATTCTGGGCATTATCGTCTGCCTGTTCATGATGGTTTTTCTTCCCATGGATACCTGGATACGATTGCTGGTATGGATGCTGATCGGCATGGACATTTACCTGGTCTATGGCGCTAAGCACAGTCACCTCGGTAACGGCACCACCAATAGAAAAGGAATGAGAGTAGCCAGGTACACCGGATTGGGTTTGTCTCTTTTACTCATTGTTGTGGGATTGCTTCATCAATATGTAGTTGGTTTTGAAAACGACAGAACACTGCTGTATATCTCGGTGATATTTGCCGTCATTCACCTGGTTGTCTTTGGTAGAAAGGTTGGAAGAGCGGATGCCGTAAATTAGATTTAATTGAAAAACATTTTGCCGCCCCAAAATCAGGGGCGGTTTTTTTATGCTTTCACGTAACTTGAGAAAATAAACACAAAAGAATGCTCCCAGAAATATTCAATATCATCGGTGAAAACATTTTTATTCACTTCGAAGAGAAAAAGGTCAAGCTAAAAAATACCAGGATCCTTCCGGACAGCGCCTGGAAAACCAAACACCTGAGGTTGGAACTACTCCGTTTTGGCCATCAGCCGGTGACTAAAAATTTTTCGCATGGTGCACCGCCAGACAAGTCGATTTATGCATTTACATTTTTTATTATAGCGGACATTCCCGATTACAGCGATTGCCTCCAGTTCACTGAACTGATTTGTGATTATTTCGATAAGAAACCATTCCTGCAGTTGAAGATCAATGAGAAAGAATTCGAAGTCGCTATTTCCTCCCTGGAGTTAAGCATCGAAGAACTCAATCAGTTCTGGATGGCGCAAAAGCAATCGCATCAGCCTGTTTTATTTTACCAGGCCAGGATTTCGGAGATATGAGACGTCGACTGACGACCGTCCACCCTCCACCGAAATATAAATAGCGATAAGAACATAATTCAAGTTGGGTTATTTTCGCAGTCTGTTTTTTCGGTCGACGGTCGAACTGAAACACAATAATCGATAACAACACAAAACAAGTATGGGTAGAATTTTTGAAGTTCGCAAGTCAACCATGTTTGCCCGGTGGGACCGAATGGCAAAGCAGTTTAGCCGGATCGGAAAGGAAATTGCCATTGCGGTGAAGACCGGAGGTCCTGATCCGTCTACGAACCCTGCACTGCGGCGTTGTATGCAAAACGCTAAAAGTGTGAACATGCCAAAGGATCGAGTGGAAGCTGCGATTAAAAGAGCACAGGGAAAAGACATGGCGAACTACGATGAGATCTTGTATGAAGGGTATGGACCACACGGTGTGGCGATCCTGGTAGAAACTGCCACAGATAACCATGTAAGAACTGTGGCCAATGTAAAATCACATTTTAATAAAGGAAATGGCACACTTGGTAATAGCGGCAGCGTAAGCTTTCAATTCAAAAAAATGGGCGTTTTTAAAATGAAGCCCGAAGGTCTTAATGCCGGGGAACTTGAACTGGAACTGATTGACCATGGCCTGGAAGAATTGGGCGAGGGAACCGGTGAAAACGGAGAAGAGGTTTTGGTTGCCCGTTGCGCCTTTAATGATTTTGGAAATCTGCAAAAAGCGATGGAAGAAAGAAAAGTTACTCCCATCAGTGCTGAGCTGGAATGGATACCTGTGACCACTGTGGAACTTCCCGAAGACCACGCGCAGGAAGTGTTGAAACTGGTTGATAAGCTTGAACAGGATGAAGATGTTCAGAAAGTGTTTTATAATTTGAAATAATCGGTCTGGTCTGACCGTCCCGGTCTGATCAGACTTCCAGCGACTGAAAAATCCAGTCAGACCGGGACGGTCAGACTGGATTTTAGGCGGACGTATCTGAAACAATTAAATGATGGATCCCATCGATAAGCCCATAATACTCTTTGATGGCGTTTGCAATTATTGCAATTCGATGGTCAATTTTATCATTAGGCAAGACAAACAAAAAAAATTTGTTTTTGCACCGCTTCAGTCCGCACGAGGCCGTCAATTACTTCTTCAATACCATCTTCCTGCACACGATTTCGATTCCTTTGTATTGATACACGGGCAGAAGGCCCGGTTGCGATCATCGGCAGTATTGAATGTTTTAAAGAACCTCCCCTGGTATTGGAAATGGACACAAATATTCTGGATCTTCCCGCCATTTGTACGTGACGCGGTGTACAACCTGATTGCCCGCAACCGTTATAGATGGTTTGGTAAAAAAGAATCATGCATGATCCCTACGCCGGAAACAAAAGCCAGGTTCCTGGATTAATTTGGTGAGTGGTCAGTGGTCAGTGAATAAATGTTCGTTCAAATGTTCAAAACTCAATGCTCAACACTCAATGTTCAATTTAATGTTTAATTCAATTTATGTGGAATATCGCCAATGGAATAGTATATGATTCACCACTCACCATTCACCATTCCATTGGCGATACTGCATATTCAAAATTGAATTTAAAATTGAACATCGAACATTTATTCACCACTCACCCCCCCCGCTCCTTCTTCTATTTCGCGGCGAATAATTTTTTTGAACTTTTTTTCATTAGAAGACCATGTCAGCACTGTAGCTAAGGAGCTGATTAAAAATGCTGTTAATAATGCCATCCAAAAACTGATGGAGCCAAAAACGATCTGGAAAAACAGAAATAAAAAAGTAGAAAAAATAATAGTTGCGATAAAAGTTCCGATGACAATATACAATGTGTAATATGACCACCGGCCACCGGTCCGTTGTTCCTGCCAGTAACGAATAAATCTTTTTTCGGAAGTGTTTAGCACTATATAAATTTTACGACAGTTCAATTTCTCCTTTCATATAAAATACACATTTGCCACCCATCATCACACGGTCTCCCAGGTATTCGCACCACAACTCTCCGCCCCGTTGAGATAACTGTTTTGCATGCAGCGTTGTCTTTCCGGATTTTTCTGACCAGAAAGGGATCAACTGGGAGTGGGCAGACCCGGTAACGGGATCCTCATCTATGCCGGCAATGGGGGCGAAGAATCTCGATACAAAATCAACCTCATTGCCTTTGGATGTGATAATTACCTTCTCACCGATCTTTTTCAGCATGGTAAAATCCGGCTCGCAATTTCTGACTGATTCCTCATCAGCAAGCTCAATCAAAACGTCGCGATGTTTATAAACTCCTTTAACTGAAACATTTCCTAATGCTGTTATTAGACCGGAATAATCCTGGGTAACAGGCTCGGGTTTCCAGGACGGGAAATCCATTTTAATAATATCATTTTTTCTTGTAACGGTCAGTATTCCACTTTTACAAGAGAACCGGATACTCTCTTTCGAATATCCTAATTTATTGAAAAGAATAAATGCCGATGCCAACGTTGCATGACCACAAAGATTAATTTCCAGTACAGGAGTGAACCATCTTATTTCATAATCAGCGTCTGGTCTCCCGGAGGCGACAAAAAAAACCGTTTCGCTAAGATTGTTTTCCATGGCTAACTGCTGCATCAGCGAATCGTCGATCCATTGCGATAATGGAATTACAGCAGCAGGGTTACCACCGAAAAGCCGATCGGTAAAAGCATCAACCTGGTAAAGCGCATACTTCATGCAAATAATTTCGGGTAAAACTATGAACGAAAAATTTAATTACCGGGATAGGAATCGTCTTCATGAATGCATCCGTGTTAATTGGCGCTGCATTATTCTGCCATCATTTGCCGGATGACATCTACAATTTCTTCCGTATTGGGCTTGCTGAAATAATCGCCATCGCTGCCATAGCTGGGGCGGTGCGCCTTTCCTGTGATGGTTCGTGGAGCAACATCCAGCCATCGGTACCCCCCCTGTTCTTCCATTACTTTAGTAAACATATAGCCAGCCGCGCCACCCGGAACATCCTCGTCCACAAATACGATCCGGTTGGTTTTTTTAAGGGATTCAAGAATGCTGTGATTCGTATCGAAAGGAAGTAGTGTTTGTATATCTATTGTTTCACACTGTATGTCCATCTCTTCCAATATTTCTGCAGCTTCCTGAATGATCCGCAATACAGAGCCATAGGAAACAATGGTTACATCGGATCCTTCCCTGATGATCTCCGGTACCCCTAATGGTACGCGATAGGATATCAGGTTTGCCGGAAGCTTTTCTTTCAGCCGGTATCCATTTAAACTTTCGACTACAATAGCGGGATCATTTCCAGACAACAAAGTATTGTACATACCGGCTGCCTGTACCATATTGCGTGGTACGCAAATATGAAAACCTCTTAATGAGTGCACCATTAAACCCATTGGCGATCCGCTATGCCAGATACCTTCGAGCCGGTGACCGCGCGTGCGGATGATCAATGGCGAACTTTGTCTGCCTTTTGTACGCCAATGCAAAGAAGCGGCATCATCGCTGAGCGGTTGCAGTCCATAGAGTATATAGTCGAGGTATTGAATTTCTGCAATCGGACGAAGGCCCCGGACAGCGAGCCCGATCGCCTGCCCTACAATTGTCAGCTCGCGTATTCCGGTATCAAATATGCGATGCTCGCCATGTTTCAATTGCAGGCCGGCGAATCCCTGGTTCACATCGCCTATTTTTCCCACATCTTCTCCAAAGGCAATTACCCTTGAATTGCTACGGAATAATTCATCAAAATATTTGTTGAGTATCTCAAATCCGTTTAATAGGGGGGCGTCATTCGCAAACTCCAATTGTGTAGCGGAAGTAAGCAAAGATTTTTTAGGACTTTCATCATACAAATGAGACCCGTAATAATCATATCCCTCCTTCAATAGCGTCTTATAATAATCATGCATTTTTTGCGACTGCACCGATTCGCCGGTCAATAGAAGAACACTGTGCAATGCTTTTAAAACGTCTTTGCGTTGTGGTTCGCGATTTGAATGGAGCGCAAAAGCAATTTTTCCTATCTTCTGGCTTTCACCGATCCCACCATTAATTAATTCGTTTATTAATTCAATCGACCTGGCCACCTGTTCTTTAATAGGCGCACTGAATTTTTCCCATGCAGTCTGCCTGCTATGACGCACAAAACTTTTTGATTGCACTTCTATTTCATCGAGCTCTTCTTCACTCGCAAGAGCATTCGACAATATCCATTCACGCATTTTTTTATTTGCATCCCATTCCCGTTCCCACTCCAGTCGTTCGGTAGATTTATACCGCTCGTGGCTTCCGGATGTTGAATGACCCTGGGGTTGTGTTACTTCTTCTATGTGAAACAGCGCGGGTGTATGGGTATCGCGTATTTTTTGAATGGCGGTCTCAAATACCTCGCACATGCCGGCATAATCCCAGGCTTTTAATTTATAGATTTCCACACCATTACTTTCTTCCTTGATCTGCATGCCTTTTAAAGCTTCAGAAATAGAGCCTTTAATGGTTTGATATTCCTTAGGCACTGAAATGCCGTACCCATCATCCCATACAAAAATGGCCAGCGGCACCTGCAACACCCCTGCTGCATTGATCGTTTCCCAAAAATGACCTTCTGATGTAGAAGCATCACCAATGGTACAAAAGCAAACTTCGTTTCCGTTATTACTCAGGTGAGTCAGGTGCTGCAAAACAGGGGAATGCCTGAATAATTTTGAAGCCAGGGCAAAACCAAGAGATCTTGGCATCTGGGCAGCAGTGGGTGCCATACCTGCTGCTATGTTCTTTCGATTCGCTATATCGAGCCATTCGCCGTTTTTGTCGACCATTTCGGTGGCGAAATGTGAGTTCATCTGGCGTCCGGAACTATGCGGCTCATTAGCTGTATCCGGATCGGCATATAATTGTGAGAAAAATTCTTCCATGGTGGCCTGGCCGCTTGCAAAAGCGAGCGTCTGATCGCGGTAATAGCCGGATAAAAAATCGCCCGGTTGAAAAAATTTGGCAACTGCTATTTGTACCACTTCCTTGCCATCGCCGAAGATGCCAAATTTAGCTTTGCCGGTAAGTACTTCTTTACGACCTAAGAGGCTCGCTTCTCTACTTTCGCAAGCCACTCTGTAGTCCTTGAGGACCTCATCCCGAAACCGGTCGAAGGAAAGTTTTTCATAAGCAAGAGAATCCGTATTTGAAACGTTTTCCATGTGGCAAACCTACAGGAATTTTATAAAAAAATTCCCCCTCCGGGAAAATTCACAAAGCTTTGATTTTAACCTGTGAAAATCAAGTGCATAAGTCTTTTTTTTTCCTTTATTAAAAACCTACAAGGTCTGTGGGAGTTTGCTTCTGTTGGTGAGTGATCTCACAAGACGTTATAGATTTCAGGCAGGAACTCATGTTGGTAGGTGATCTGCAAGACCTTATAGGTTTCAGGGAGGGATTGGGACATGGTTGTTAAATTTTAAATCTATTTGGAAAATTTATTGACAATTCGACCGTTTTAGATGTAATTTTATTGTTCCCGAAAGAACCTTTATGAAAAGACTTTTTACGTTGTTATTATCCGCCTGTTTTTTTGCTGCCACATCAGCCCAAACCGCTGTTCCGGCTAGCGCTCCCGTTATGGAGACGCTTGTGTTAAAAGAAACAAAGTACGACTTTGGCAAAATTCAGTTGAACCGTCCCGTAACACATACATTCCAAATTATTAATAGCGGAAAAGAGCCTTTAAAATTAGATAATGTGCAGGCCTCCTGCGGCTGCACAACGCCCGAATGGAGTCATGAGCCGATTCAGCCCGGGGCTACCGCAACGATCAAAGTGGGATACAATGCGGCGAATGAGGGTCCATTCTCGAAAAGCATTGCAATCCAATACAACAGCACCCAAACTGCCACGCTGATTATTTCCGGAAATGTCTATAAAGGTCCGGCAACTTCGGCGCCCGTTAATTCATCTATCTCTTTACTTAAACAAACAAATCAATAGAATATGAAGAAAATTATGTTAGCAGTTACAGCTGTTTTTGTTTCAGCTGCATTATTTGCACAAAACGCTACCCAGCAGAAAAAAGCGGAAGATGTTGTAAAATTCAAAGAACTGACTTACAATTTTGGTAAGATCAAACAAAATGCTCCGGTAAATCATGATTTTGTTTTTTCAAATACCAGTGATAAGCCTGTAATAATAGAATCGGCTACTCCATCCTGCGGATGTACAACTCCTGTTTTCCCCCAGGCACCTGTAGCGGCGGGAAAAGCAGACAAGATCACTGCGGGTTTTAATGCAGCCGCAGCCGGGCCATTTAATAAAACAATTACCGTGAAAGTAGCGGGCATTGATGCTCCACTTGAGATCAGGATCACCGGTGACGTGCTTACTGCTGACGACTATGCAAAATTTGAGAAAGAAAAAGGTTCTAAAACGTCTAAGACAGGCGGAAATAAATAAATTCATTTTATTCATATCTATCCTTCATAGTCTTTGACTGTGAAGGATTTTTTTTGCCACAGATTGCACGAATTAATTCGTGGTAATTCGTGCAATTAGTGGCAAGATTAGTTTCTTTATCTTGTGTTCTTTTAGCCGCTAAACAATATTCTCATGCTTAGTATTTCCCATCGTGGCCAGCAAATGCCCTCCTCGCCTATCAGGAAATTGGTTCCATTTGCCGAGGCTGCAAAGAAAAAGGGCATCAAAGTGTATCATTTAAATATAGGACAACCCGATATCGAAACGCCGAAACAGATCATGGATGCGGTTCGACATGCAGATTTCAAAGTTTTGGAATACAGCCATAGCGCCGGCCACGAGAGCTACCGGCGTAAACTGGTTGAATATTATAAAAAAACAGGCATACAAATCGATCACACGCAGATCATCGTCACGACAGGAGGTTCAGAAGCAATCCTGTTTGGCTTCATGAGTTGCCTGGATGCGGGCGATGAGGTGATCATACCCGAACCTTTTTATGCTAATTACAACGGATTTGCGGTCGCGGCCGACATTATCGTAAAACCTATTACTTCTGTTATTGAAACCGGATTTGCGTTACCCCCTATTGAAGAATTTGAAAAAGTAATTACGCCGAAAACAAAAGCCATCGTTATCTGCAATCCAAACAATCCTACTGGTTATCTGTATAGCAGACAGGAAATGGAAACGCTGAAGCAGATTATCATCAAACACAATCTTTATTTATTCGCCGATGAGGCTTACCGTGAGTTTTGTTATGAAGGTGAGCATATCAGCGCCATGCATTTGAAAGGAGTCGATGAGCATGTGGTATTGATGGATACCATTTCGAAAAGGTATAGCGCATGTGGAGGACGGATAGGCGCTTTGGTAACGAAGAACAGGAAAGTTCTGGATACGGTCTTGAAATTTGCACAGGCGCGACTGAGTCCTCCATCATTCGCACAGATTTTAGGAGAAGCTGCCGTAGATCTTCCCGATGATTATTTTGATGGAACAAAATTGGAATATTTAAAACGTCGTGATACGCTTGTGAAAAGGCTGAACGCAATGCCGGGCGTCTTTTGCCCCAATCCGGGTGGAGCTTTTTATGCAATAGCCCGTTTACCAATAGACGACGCCGACAGGTTTTGCCAATGGTTACTCGAGTCGTTTAGTTATAATCAGCAAACAGTGATGCTTGCCCCGGCAACCGGTTTTTACGGAACAAAGGGATTGGGATCTAACGAGGTTCGGTTCGCTTATGTATTAAATACAGATTCGTTGAATAAGGCGATGGATTGTTTAGAAAAAGCACTCGGGCAATATCAAACACAAGTAATGAACGCCGGGGTAGGGGTGCTGGATGATAAATTGGTTTGACTTTAGAGTTTTTAAGGTTTAAAGTTTAAAGTTTAAACCTTCAGACCGTTGTTGGTGTTTTCACCAACAACAGCGGGGGAGAAAGCAAATCTCGAATAGAACGCAATCGCGACTTCCATAAAGCATATTACGCCGCTGATGTTGGTGAAAACACCAACAAAGGCTCTAAGTTATCTAATCCAACTTTAAACCTTAAACCTTCAGACCGTTGTTGGTGTTTTCAACAACAACAGCGGGGGAGAAAGCAAATCTCGAATAGAACGCAATCGCAACTTCCATAAAGCCTATTACGCCGCTGTTGTTGGTGAAAACACCAACCACGGCTTTTGGAAGTTTACAGTTTAAAGTTTAAAGTTTAAAGTTTTTTCTACAAGTTATCTAATCCAACCTTAAACCTTAAACTTTAAACCTTAAACCTTTATCGTATCATCCTTGTCTGATGAACTATCCGACGAAGCTTTTTTATTTTCATCTTCGGCCTGTTTTAGGGATTCTGCCGAATCAAACTCATCCTGCTGTTTCCATCTTTTATCGTTCTCGTTTAGTTTAGGATATTCGGTTGGTTTATTCTTATCTTTTTCCATGGTGGCTGGTTTTAATGATTACGTTATGCCATACTAAAACATAAAAATTATGCCATCGCACGGCCTACAAAAATATTCTTAGGCCGAAATTGTCCCATAAAAATTTTAAATTTCGAAATAAATAAATTTATCGTGCAGACTGCGGTCAAAAACCATCTCGAGATTACAGATCTCAAATATTTACCTGAATTCGCCGGCTTTCTGTTGAATAATCACCTTGACGCCTATGTGAATGAACAAATACGTTTGTCACGCGAAATAAATCTTCCACTATTAAAATTCTTTGAATCCCTGCCCGAAGAACGAATTCTCGAAATTGCAAAGGCCACATCCGTCGAATTTTTAAATTACCTCGCGAAAAATAAAGCCAGGGAGCAGGTTGAGTCGGCCTTAAAAAAATGGCTATCGAATCAGCTTCCTGTTATCAATAAGGATGAGATCGTGGCAGAGGATATCACGCTTATCAATTATGTGCGAAAGCAGGTTCTTTTACATTTTATCCCCCGTTATACAATATCTGTTGCTGAAAGTGTAGAATTAATAAAAGAAATAGACAGGTTTATTCTTGTGTCAGAAACCGTTTCAACAAATACCTATATGCAATTGCTCAAGAATGATATCCGGGAGCAATTGCACTTCAACGAAAAGATAACAGATACTTCGCCTGGCATTATATATGTTTTTGATCTGTTAGAACAGAAAGAAATTTACAGCAATAAAAAACTAGAGGAATTATTTGGATACAGTCGTGAAGAAATGCAGCGAATGGGCACTTCGGTCGTATCTCAGATCATTCACCCTGATGACCTTCATAATTTGAATGACTACATGAAGGATTTTTCAACAGCCCAGGATGGCGAAGTCAGATCGATCGAGTACCGGCTCAAAAATCATAAGAATACATATCGTTGGCTTCGAACATATGAAACCGTATTTAAGCGGAACGAAAAAGGTGTCGCCTCTCAGATTATCGGCATTGCATTGGATGTGAATGATGAAAAAGAAACAGCCACTCAATTGCAATACCGGGAAGAACAATTGCTGGAAGCACAGGAGTTGGCCGAGATCGGAAGCTACGAATGGGATATCATCGCCAATACTTCAAGGCAAACACCTGAACTTGAGAAAATATTAGAATTGAACAAGGGTGAGAGACTGGAGAAATTTACGGACTACGTACATATTGATGATCAAAAACGTGTTGAAGATGCGTTGCAAAAAGCTTTTACAGAAACCGGTATCTATGATTGTGAATTCCGTTATCAGAACAAGGGCAAAGAAAAAATCCTCTGGTCGCGCGGAAAAGTATTGTTCCGGGATGGAAAGGCCGCAAGAATGAACGGGACCATTATGGATGTTACGGAAAGGAATAAAATATTTGAGCGGCTTCAGCGCAGCGAAGAATTATCGAAACAGGCAGAAGCGCTTACACATATAGGGAATTACACCTGGGACCTGGTGATAAAAAAACTCATCTGGACAGAAGAACTCTACAGGATATACGGATTGGACCCTGTTATGGGCGAAATCACCAACGACCAGGTTGCCGCCTTTCATCATCCTGATGATCGGGAACATGTGCAAGCCAATATCCGCGAGGCCATAGAAAGTTTTTTACCTTTTGATTTTTATTACCGCATTCATGCTGCGGATGGTAAAATGAAAATCCTTCATGCACGTGGTGAGGTTTTGGTGCATAAAGAAAATGGAAAAGCGTATAAACTCGTTGGCACCGTTCAGGATGTAACGGAAAAACAAACCCTTATCAGAAATCTTAAATACAATGAACAACTTTATAAACAAGCCCAGTCGATTGCTCATCTGGGCAACTGGAGCTGGGATGTAAATCAAAACAAGATCGAATGGACCGATGAATTGTACCGCATTTATGGTTTGACCCCTCAGACTGAAACCATGGAATACGGAAGGTACTTATCCTTTATTCATCCCGATGACCTTGAAAGTGTAACTACCACGATCCAGGCCTGCATGCAAACACATCAATCGTATGACTTTTACCACAGGATCGTATTGGAAAACGGCACGATAAAAACCATTCATTCGAAAGGAGAGGCATTACTGGATAAAAACGGGCAGCCATACAAGCTGGTAGGAACTGCCCAGGACGAAACGGAACGCCAGACACTGATCCAAAATTTGCAACGCAGCGATGCACTGTATAAACAGGCTCAGGCCATAGCTCATATCGGAAATTGGACATATCATTTTACCGATAAAAAAATGACATGGTCCGATGAGTTGTACAGGATCTACGGCCTGGAGCCGAAAAGCACCGGGTTAACTGTTGAAGAATTTTTTCAGTTGATCCACCCGGATGACAGGAAGGCCATTGAGAAATTTTTTGAACAGACTGCTAAAGATCCTCAACCTTTTGAGTTGTATCACCTTAATCAATGGAAGGATGGAACTGTGAGGACATTGCACGTAAAAGGCGAAGTGTTAGCAGATGAAAAGAAAAATATAATTGGCATATTCGGCACCACGCAGGATGTAACTGAACAACAATTCATTGAACAACAGTTGAGAGAAAACCAGAATTTCATCCAGAAAATTGCAGATGCCACTCCCTCTATAATAGCATCGTATAATGTAAATACCGGAAAGTATCGTTTTGTGAGCAAAGGACTCGAACAATTATTAGGGTACAAACCGGAACAGGTAATGGACTCAGGTGTTTCCTTTTTTGCAGATCTCGTGCACCCTGATGACATAGGGCCGATGAGGGAAAAAAATCAAAAAGCATTAGAGATTGCCAACACGCTTGTAGACGAAGAAAATAATACCATTGTAGAATTCAAATACCGTATGCGCCACCGGAATAATTATTACAGGTGGTTCCATACATTCGGAACAATATTCGATAGAAACCCGGAAGGCAAAGTTGAACATGTTTTAAATATTTCCATAGATATTACTGACAGGATGGAAGCTGAAGAGAAAATTCTGGAACAGGAGTATTTTATCAAACATATTGCCGATGCTTCCCCAACCATACTATACCTTTTTGATGTTAAAAGCGGAAGTGTTATCTATATCAACAAAGAAATTGATTCGGCACTCGGATACATTCCTGATGAGATCATTGCCTTAGGAAGCCAGGCGATTCCCGAATTGTACCATCCATCGGATGCTACTAAAATGAAAGACAGGCTACATGAATACAATGATCCTGAACATCCAAAATCACTGTTCCAGTTTGAATGCAGAATGAAGCACAAAAACGGGGAATGGCGATGGTTGCTGATAAGAGAAATTGTATTTAAGAGAACGGTTGATGGAAAAATTTCGGAAGTGCTGGGAGCTGCTCTTGACATTACAGAGCGCCGGGAGATCGAAGAGAAATTGTTTCACCAGACAATTGAACTTCAGCAATCCAATAAGAGCCTGGAAGAATATGCCTATGTTGCCAGCCATGATCTGAAAGAACCTTTAAGAAAAATTTCCACTTTTGGAGATCGGCTGTTTACAACAAACCTAGGTTCACTGGATAATGAAGGAAAGAACTACCTCGAAAAAATAATATCTTCTTCGAAACGGATGCAGCAGATGATCAATGATCTTTTGTCAGTTTCAATGATCACCGGTAATAAAGAATTCGAATTATTCAGTCTTAAGAGTATCCTCGACGACACGGTTCAGACCCTGGACTATAAAATTGAGGAAAACCAGGCTATCATAGAATCCGATCACCTGCCTGAGGCATATATTGTTCCATCACAGTTCAGGCAATTATTTCAGAACCTGTTGAGCAATTCATTAAAATTCATCCGACCCGGTGTGGTGCCACGTATAACGGTGTCACATAAGTATCTAACTCCTGCCAATGTAAATTTGTATAATCTTACCAAAGCCAGTCGTTATCTCCAGATCAATTTTGAAGACAATGGAATTGGGTTTGATAAGCAGTTTGCAGAAAAGATTTTTACGATTTTTCAAAGACTTCATAGCAGAAGTCAATACGAAGGAACAGGAATTGGACTTGCTATTTGCCGGAGAATTACTGAGAACCATGGTGGAACTATTATTGCACGAAGTGAGCCAGACAAAGGAGCTATTTTTACTATTATTATTCCCATATGACCACAAACTCAAAAAACCCCATTGTAATTGTTGATGACGATTCAGATGACAGGAGCCTTATTAAGGATGCATTTCTTGAAAATAATCCTGATAAGAATTTCGTTTTGCTGGAGAACGCCGACCTGTTACTTGAATTTCTAAAAACAGTGCCCGACTCAGAATTTCCCTCACTGATTCTGCTTGACCTGAATATGCCTGGCAAGGATGGCAGGGAAGCTTTGCAGGAAATAAAAAAGGATTCCAAAATGCATCATATACCAGTAGTCGTATTCAGTACATCATCCCTTGATAAGGACAGGATCATATCTTACGAATTAGGCGCTAACTGTTTTCTTACAAAACCCAGTTCATACCAGGAAATGATCTATCTCACCGATGCAATTGTGAAGCTTTGGGGATCATGATTGCGAGCTAATAAAAGAAAGCAGGAACATATTCGGAGGGTTTTCATATAAAAAATGATAAGTTATCCTTACCATCGGAGAATCGAGCCCCGAATCATCAGTCTCATCCAGCTAAATCTCAAGATATTGTAGAATGACTTCTACAATACAAAAAAAAATGCGTGCAGATCATCCTGAAAAAAACAGGTAGCAATTTTGTTGATACTAGTTGAAGTAAGCAAACACTCGATAGCTATGAACATGTATCAATTTAATTGTCTGGATGAAGTGCGACAAATTGAATTACTCTGGAGCGCCGGAGTATTGGTTGGATCCCGGCAAGAGGGTCACTACAAAATTTTGCTTTACCAGATCGAAGGTTTTTATGTGGAGGTGTTTTACCAGTATTTCCAGGGGAAGATGGTGAAAACAAAAAGCTTTAGTGATACAAACCAATTAGAACCATACCTTGATTCAATAAATATTGGTTCATTGCTAAGTCATGAATAGATGCCAGCCGTCTTAAGCGCTTTTTTTGCCACGAATTTCACGAATAAACACGAATTAAATCCGTAGTAATTCGTGGCAAGATTAAAATAAAAATCCGGCACGTACATTGACCAATTGATCCTCTTCTGAAATTCCATACGTGACAGTAAAGGCTAATTTGTTATACGGCAGTATCCAAAATCCTCCCCCATATCCCCAATGCCATTTGTCTGAACTTTCAGTCGGTATCCACACTCTTCCTCCATCTGCAAAACCCAGAAGACCTATATTACCCTTGACGATATACAAATTCGTGGTACCCAGCCTCCACCTGATCTCTGCGTTTTCATAAACACTTGTTCTGCCTGAAAATCTTGTTCTTCGATACCCTCTTAGATTGGTTGTTCCTCCCAATGTATTCGCCTGGTAAAATTCATACTCATTGCTGAAATTAGTAGACACCCCCGATCGTAAGGCAAAGGTGAAATTCCCGGCAGTTGCATATCCCGATATATTTAAATGAGCGTAGGGAAAATTCTGCTCACCATCTTCCAAATTCTGATTTACACCAGCAGAAGCATTCAATCTTATTCCCCTTCTGGGATATAAGATGTTATCAGTATTATCGATCCTGTAACCCAACTGTAAAAAACCATATTGGTTTGCCGAAAACAAGGTTGAATCAATTTTTGACCGGGAGTCACTCACAAAACGATTGGCTGTTTTTTCAACCCGGATGTTCTGATAACCTGCACTGAATTCCCAATTAAACTTTTTATTAAAAGTTCTGGTAACACCTAATAATCCAGTGTACTGGTTCGAACGCACCCGGTTAAAGCTCCTGTTTTTCTGGATCAATACCGTTTCATTGCCGAGGCCGAAATAATTAAATACATAATTTGGCGCATTGATCTCGGCAGCCAGGTGAAGATCCCATTTTCCAAACACGCGTTTAAATATCCTGTCGTACCAGAAATTAAAAGCTCCTGTTGCCAATGCGTAATTGCCGGCGAGCGTTTCTGTAAATCCATATGGCTCCTTTCCAAATTTTTGTTTGGTCAAAGTAAAACCGCCTCCTATATAAATACCATCGTCAATATTATATCCAGGAGTGAATTTCGGAACCAGTTTATTGTATTTAAATCCCCTGCGATTATATTGTACCAGCAGCGTGTCCCTGGTGTAAACTTTCTTTGTTTCATTGCCGGTATTGAACGCGTTACCGGTAGAATCATAAATACGCGTTGCATTCGACTTTCCCTGAACTGACGAACTATCGGTATAACGATCAAGTCCGCTGCCTCCAATAATACGAACCAGGATACCCCCTTCAACCTCGCCATTTACCGAGAATTGATCCGCATCGCCAAGACCGTACAATCTTATCTCTTTTGTTTCTGATGTGTAAAAAGTTCTGTTCAATAAAATATTATCCTTCTCGCCCTTCTTATTGATCTTATACACCACAACTCTTGTAGAATCTCCATTCAACCTGTCTACTTCAAAAAATTCGGTATCATCTGTTCCTACGATATTCACTTCCTTGTTGATAAACTTATAATAGGTAGCTGCGTATGTTTTAAGATCATTTCTCCTGGCCTTTACCCTGCTGATCAATTTTTTTGCAGATACCTCATAAATCGACGAAGGCAGTTTTTTGAATGCCTCTTCAATTTCGGTATCAGTAAGCGCCAATTGTATGCTATCCACCATAGTCATCCAATCGTCAAGACTAAGCCCCACCGTAAAATTTCTATCCAGCTGAATACCATTCATATTAAATCCGTTGATGTCCCGGATCGTGTGTTCAAAGCTCTGGGTTTTGCGTACAGCCCATTTACGTGCCGCTATCTGTGGTATTAACCCATCAAGTTTTGGAAATGCCTGATCACGGTCTCTGGGAATAGGCTTATAGATGGTTTGATCATTTTCTGTTTTAAATGTTGCCCATAACCATTGATCTTCGTGGCGATCCCAGTCGCCAATAACCATATCGAACAGCCTATTCTTTAGAAAAAATTTCTCATCCATTCTGTGATCATTGTCGCCGAAAACCTTCTCCAGCATTTTTTCGCTGGTCACTACCTTTCCTGAAAAATCATAATCGGGATTATCTTCCTGGTCTCCGACAGGCCGTTCTTCAAACAAACAGAGTGTATTGCCAAGCTCTTTTTGAAATTCGCCCAATCGGGGGGAATTCGGCACATAAACAACACGGGGGGTGATATAATAGATCTCCGACGCTCGTGCCAGTTCGGAAACAACAAGAGGTGCATACGGATGAGAAGAGGATATCTGATCCTGCAAAACATCATTCGCAAATGTGCCCCTGAATTCCGGAGGCAATGCCTTACTGGGATCTTTGTTCACACTTCTTATCACATACTCTTTTCCATTAGCTCCTTTTAATCTCAGGGATTTGGTTTGCATGCCACCACCCAATTTATCGGGTGTTAAACCACCAGCGGTGGTGTCAAAGTTCAACACTTCCACATCAACGGGAGTGGCCCATTCCTTTCTGTAGTGGCGGCCCAATAAAAATCGTCTAAACCCATTGGCTTTATCGTAGTAAGGATTGGCTATTACCCTG
>JACMLY010000089.1 GCA_014379345.1 Chitinophagaceae bacterium | reverse complement strand
GCCGTAATGAATTTATCAGGAACTTTGCGGAATCCAATAAATGGAAGGATCTCCTGCATAAGTAGATTCTTTTTCTTATCAATCTGCTGCATGCCTTTGAAAAACCCCGCTGCGTTTATAGAATAACGTTAGCATTTGTTTGTCGTTAACCCTGGGATAGCGTTACATTAAATTTATGACTCAAGATAACTCAAGACCCACACTATATACCTGTTTCTCGCCGGCACTTCTTCATTTATATGATCTGAACAATACTGTTGTTGTTATTATTGATGTATTAAGGGCAACCTCAACTATTGCTACTGCATTGTTTAATGGAGCGAAGGCCGTGATTCCGGTTGACAGCGTTGCGAAATGCATGGAGTTTGGCAGGAAAATAGCCTGCATTACGGCCGGAGAGCGGGATGGCATGATTGCCGAAGGGCTCCAATATGGCAACTCTCCTTTTGAATATTCAAAGGAATTCATCGGAAATAAAACCCTGGTGCTAACCACTACCAATGGCACCAAGCTTCTTCATATGGCGCTGGAACGTGGGGCGGGCCAGATCGTAACAGGCTCCTTCCCAAATCTTAGCGCGGTGTGTGAATTCCTGCTGAGCCGTCATCAAAATGTTGTACTTGGCTGCGCTGCCTGGAAGGATCGTGTAAATATTGAAGACATGCTTTTTGCCGGTGCTGTAATTACCAGAGTGAAAGATCATTTCGCCATCAATTGCGATTCTTCAAAAATTGCCGGGAGTATTTATGATGTGGCAAAACCGGATCTCTTTGAATACATGAAACAAAAAGAAGCCTCACACTATCTCCGACTCATTGGCTACGATCTTGAAAAAGATATTCGTTACTGCTTAACAGATGATGTGGCAAACGTATTGCCATTTTACCAGGAAGGAAAACTGGTAATCCATAGAAAATAAAATAACCCGGTACAGTTAATAAATTTTTTTATCATGGATTCAATTCTGGATAAAGTATACTGGGGCAATACAGTACAATCTTACCTCATCGCGTTAGCGGGCATATTTGTTAGCTGGGTTATAATTCGAATCATAAGCGGATTTGTAATTACACATCTCAGCCGTTGGATATCAAAATCAAATACAAGGTACGATGATGTGTTACTAAGTGTGATCACAAAATACATTTTACCCTATGCATATCTTTTTATCAACTACCAGATAATAAGCCAGCTTATTCTGGCCCGCCGCCTGCAGAAAATACTAACTGTAGCAATGGCAGTGATTACTATCTATTTCCTGATAAGGCTCATCAACCATGCAATACAACTTTCAGTAACCGGCTTTATGCGCCGGAGAAATGAAACGGCTGAGCGTATCCGGCAATTAACAGGTCTGCTGGGGGTCGTAAAAGGCGTGGTATGGATCACCGGGTTCATCGTGTTACTCGGAAATCTCGGGTATGATGTGCGGACCTTTATTGCCGGTCTCGGTGTAGGCGGTATTGCCATTGCACTCGCCGCGCAGACAGTATTGGTTGACCTGTTTAGTTATTTCGTGATCTTCTTTGACAAGCCATTTGAAATTGGTGATTTTGTTACAACCCCAACAGCATCAGGAGTTGTTGAACAAATAGGAATTAAAACTACCAGGCTCAGGAGCCTTGACGGTGAACAACTGGTTATGTCAAATACTGATCTTACAAAATCAACAATTCGCAATTATAAGAGGTTGCAGAAAAGACGGGCAGTATTCACTATCCAGGTAGTTTACTCGACCCATACGGATCTGCTGAAACAAATACCCACCATCGTAAGAGATATTGTTTCCTCGCATGAGTTAACAACCTTTGACAGGGCCCATCTTTCAGGTCTTGGCAATTCAAGCATCAACTTTGAAGTGGTATATATCGTGGATTCACCAGATTTTGGTAAGTATATGGATACTCAGCAGTCTGTACTGCTTAAATTAATGGAAGCGTTCCATAATCGT
>JACMLY010000088.1 GCA_014379345.1 Chitinophagaceae bacterium | reverse complement strand
GACTTTATGGGGTTCAGTAATGGAGGCACAACAACTCTTCAGATTGCAATAAGGCATCCTGAGGTCGTAAACAGAATAATACTTGCTTCCACCCTCTTTCAACGTGCAGGTATGCAAAATGGATTTTTTGACGGCATGCAACAACCTAAGATTGAACAAATGCCGGCACTATTAAAAGAAGCATATCTGCAAGTAAACCAGGACGAAGTCGGTTTTACAAAAATGTTCCATAGGGATGTAGCACGTATGATTGCATTCAAAGATATCCCAGCCTCGACTATCAAAGATATACGGGCACCTGCCCTCGTTATCAACGGTGACGCCGAGGTTGTGCTTGCGGATCATGCGCTCCTGTTGTCTAAAACAATTGCAAACGCCCGCCTGGTAATTCTGCCATCCGGACATGGAGATTATATTGGTGAGATCTGCGCGATAGACCAAAACAGTAACCAAATTTCATTCGTAGTCAATCTGATCAACCATTTCCTTGCTGCAGGTAAATAAACGGATCAGCAATTAAATAGATCAAAGATTCAGTTTCGTCTGGTTCAAGGCAATCGAAGAGTGCACTCTTAACTAGTACCGCTTTACAATTCGGAAATTAAAACGCTCAGGTTCACCCACCACCCCGGCTCTCTTTCTTAGTTCTTTCATATGATCCGATTTCCAGAAAGCATAAGCTTTAGTGGTATCGACGACAGCTACAACCACACTTACTTTTTTATTATTATCAGCATCATGGCCATAAGCGCGATCCATTATTCCATTGTCAACTCTTTCCTGGCGGGCACTATCGTAGGATCTTTGAAAAGTATCCCAATCCTTCACTGTGAAAGTTGTCTGGGATCTGAGGTTTGTAGTAATTTTACCCGTGTCCTGGAAAGTAATATTATACACATTTACTTTGGGCGTGCCTTTAACACCGCCTTTTTGCATGGCTTGTTTCAGATCAGCTGATTTGCCGAAAGCTTTAGCCTTTTCTACCTGTTCCGATTTCAATGCTACAAAGATTCTCGTCCGGTCCGTGGTACTATAACCAATCACGTAGTTATGTACTCCATTAGCTAACCGGACAGAGTCATGATCATCATACACAGTCAGCCATTTGTCGTAATCAGCAACTTTCTGAATTACGAACATCATTGTTTCGGGAGTGGTTACAAAAGTGGATGTGGGAGTGGTTAGTGCGGGACTAGCCGAAGAATCAGGAAGAGCAGAATCGGCGGTAGTATTATCTTTTGCTTCTGTTTGATCACCGCAGGAAATAATGCAAAAAAGCAGGATGCCCAGCAAATATGCAGGGAGAAAGGATGAGGACTTCATTGTAATAAATTTAATTTATGACTAATGGAGTGCGGAGCAAGCAATCATCGGGCAGGCTTCAATAAAGAAAAGGCATATTAAATATACTATTTAATCTGGTTGCGGGCAATTCTATTCAAGTTGGCATGATGCAAAAAAGAACCATCATCTTAAAAAACAACTTCCAGATTAATTATCATCAATTTCCATGCCTTTGATTAATCCATCCTTATATGAATAAATATGTTTTAAGTTGCCTTCAAATAATAATTTCCCTGCTTTGTCCTTTGCAACCTGGTAAACCTCTACTACCACCTTTCCATTTTCTTTCAGACTAATTGCTACGGGTTCAACAAATGGTTCTATTTCATTCCATTGCCTCGTCCAGTAGTCTCTCACTTCATCATGTCCATTTATAAAGCCTCCTTCCCATCCGTTCGGCCAATGTACATCCTTATCCAAATGTATCAGTATTGCATCAATGTCCCTTGCATTGAAACGGTTATAGATATGCCTGATCTGGTCATCATAATTTTGCTCCATGGAAATGTTTTTTCATGATTAATGCAGCAAACTTAATCATGATTTTTCGAACGCACCTTTTTTGCTGCTGAAATTGATCTGCTGTAATGCCGAAGTTGTAGCGGTTTGATATTTCTGAAACACGGTTTGCTATTTCTAAAATACGGTTAACAGTCAAAACAAGAAAAATGTATATTCGAGATGCTTTACAAAATCTCAATGCAATATTTGTCCTATCGTTCACTATGTTAATCATTACAAAATAACCCTGATGAAACCTTTACTGCTTGTAACGGGGCTGATACTTTTGTTTGCCATCGAAATTCTCCGTGTTTATTTTATCATGCCATTTCCCGGCAGCCAGCAATCAGACACAATCTCAATTGCTTACTGGCTGGGGAGGAACATTACCTGGCTAAGGATAATTGCCTTACTCCTGGTTATTTTTCCTGCAATCAGTATCTATAGAAATGGCCGAACCTGGGCGAAAGTAGTAGTTGCACTTTTCCTTGTTACATATGGTGTGATTTTCTTTTTTGTGAATTTTCGTTTTGAAGCCGATAAAATGTTTCATCAACCAGAACAAAAGAAATTCAGTAGTGGTAGCACAAATAAGATCAATGGAGATAAACTTATTATTGGTGTTGCAATCAATGGCGAAGCAAAAGCATATCCTATTCAATTGATTGGCTATCATCACCAGGTAAGGGATTCCATTGGTAATACTCCGGTTATGATAACATATTGCACGGTTTGCCGGAGCGGTCGCGCTTTCAGTCCCGCAATTAATGGAAAAATAGAAACATTCAGATTAGTAGGCATGGATCATTTCAATGCTATGTTTGAAGATGAAACAACAAAAAGCTGGTGGCAACAGGCAACGGGGGTTTCCATTGCAGGACCTTTGAAAGGCACAGCATTAAAAGAATTACCATCAGTACAAACATCATTAAATTCCTGGTTAACACAATATCCCAAATCACTGGTGATGCAACCAGACAATGCCTTTGCAAAAGAATATGAGCAGATGGCGAAGTACGATCGCGGCAATGGAAAAAGCAGTCTCACTAAAAGAGATTCTGCTTCATGGAAACCAAAGTCATGGATTATAGGGATCAGTCATGAAAAGGTTTCGAAAGCATATGACTGGAATGAATTGGTGAACAAACGCATGATTTCAGATTCAATACCCGGGCTGCCGGTAGTATTAACCCTTGAAAACGATACTGCTTCATTTCATGTTTTCGATAGAACGATTAAAGGTAAAGTGCTGAACTTTCAAAAATCAGGAGTCGATCAGCTAACTGATAGCGATGGATCAACCTGGAATCTTAGCGGCGAAAGTATTGATGGCGTAAATAAAGGGGAAAAACTCAGGAGAGTTCAGGCATACCAGGAATTCTGGCATTCCTGGCAAACTTTTCATAAGGGAACGCTTCGTTGAAAGCCATCTGATAAGGAATAATTTTTTGAGGTATTGGTTCTATGGAGTAAACAGGATCATTTTCGCAGGAAAAAAAATGTGGCGCTGAAATCATTAATACATAGACTGGAAGTTTTTCCTGCGGCTTTGGATTTACAACAATAGCTCCCGGAGTTTTCAGTAGCGTTACCGCAATAATTGCACTTGCAATTATTCCTCCTGCGAAAAATTTAATCGCGTTAATAGCAGCCGGTGAATCATCTTTGCCAACAAAATGATACGATATGAACTGGCTCATATTAATTATTGCCGGGTTATTCGAAGTGGCTTTTGCTTCATGTCTTGGCAAAGCGAAAGAAGCTGAAGGAGTTGCAGCTTATTGGTGGTATGGCAGCTTTCTTGTTTCGTTAACGATAAGCATGCTGTTACTAATGAAGGCAACACAAACACTCCCAATCGGGACGGCGTACGCCGTCTGGACTGGAATTGGTGCTGCAGGAACGGCTATCGTGGGTATCTTTCTGTTTAAGGATCCTGCTAATTTCTGGCGGATATTTTTCCTGTTGACACTGATTGGTTCAATAGTAGGACTTAAAGCGGCGTCGCATTAATTAAATGGGAAGGTGAAACCCGGTCCAAATACTCCAATGATTCAGAGGTAAACCGTCAAAGGAATCGCCGGGTCGACACTCAGTGGTTGCTAATGATGAATTGAAGAAGCAGGCGCCGGAGGGAAAGTTGAAAGAAATCAAGCCGTAAGGTTCATGATTTAAACGCAGAAGAATTAACCATAATCATTGTAAAAAAGCCTGATTTGATAAACAAGCAGGAATGCCAGGCTAGAGCAGAAATTTGTCTAAGAATTTTTCTAAGCAAATCCTAAAAACTATTGTTTCGAAATGTTTTTCACCTATCTTTGCCCTCCAAAAATAACTACTTTGTAGGGATTTAGGAGCTGGATCGGTAGTTCAGTTGGTTAGAATGCCGCCCTGTCACGGCGGAGGTCGCGGGTTCGAGTCCCGTCCGGTCCGCTTTAATTTGGTTAAAACCTGCTCTCAGAGCAGGTTTTTTGCTTTTTCATGCTATTTTTTAT
>JACMLY010000087.1 GCA_014379345.1 Chitinophagaceae bacterium | reverse complement strand
TTTCCGTTATTTTTTATGATGAACAAGCAAATATTATTTAAGAAAATTGGATATATAATTTCCGAGATTACAGAACAATATCAATTTCTTTCCGAAAATCCGGAGAAGCTGAATGAGTTGGAGCTTGAGCTTTTTAGTGCCAACTCACATTTCCTTTCAGAGCATATTGCTATTCTTAACAAAATCAATTCAACGCAGGAGAGTCCTTCTCTGCTGTCAGAAAGATCCTCAACCACTCATCTGCCTAATGAAAGTGTAACCATTCAACTTCCGACAGAGTTTCAACAGGTAGAAAAGGAAATTATTTCTGAAATTGAAGCTCCCGCTCTGGTGTCTGATTCGAGTTTTAAACTTGAATCTGGAAATACGCACCAAGAAAAATCGAAAAATTGGTTCAGTTCTGATGCTGAAGAAAATAGTGATTTGACTAATTTGTCGGAATCTGCAGATTTGGAACCGGAGTTATTGGAAGAGGAAATTCCCTTCATCCTGGAAAGGAAGCCTGACCCTAAAATTGAGACGCCTGTTGAAGTTAAAAAGGAAATTCCTGTAGAAAACCATCAGCCTGTCACCCATACCGCCGAATCAAACGGGGCCTATGAGTCGGCAAAACCTCATTCTATTAAAGAACAATTGGATTCTGGATTTGCTGATGAAAAT
Source organism: Chitinophagaceae bacterium (assembly GCA_014379345.1). Lineage (GTDB taxonomy): Bacteria > Bacteroidota > Bacteroidia > Chitinophagales > Chitinophagaceae > Flavitalea. The sequence goes on along the minus strand of JACMLY010000087.1, from coordinate 4,685 downwards.
CATAAAGTTCCTACTATCAATGATCTTCTGTCAGCCAGAAATCCTCACGAAACTGTTGCAACACAATTCAGAAACAATTACGGCCATGATCTGAAAAGCCTGATCAATTTAAATGATAAATTATTGTTTGTGAAAGACCTCTTCAACGGGTACAGCTTAGCCTATAGCGAAGCTATTGAGCTTGTTAACCGCTTTACTAATTTTGAAGAAGCAGACAAATTCCTTCAGCAAAATTATGCCCGCAAAAATAACTGGGCAGATAAACAAAGCAGCACCGATAAATTTTATGAAGTACTGAACAGGAGGTTTAGTTAGTTGGGAGTTGGGAGTTAGCAGTTGGGAGTTGGCAGTTAGCAGTTCACTAATCTAAAACCTGTTTTCGGGTGGCTGATTTCTATTCTCCGATATCTGATTTCTGTTTTCTCATAGCTCACAGCTGATAGCTCAGTTTCAAATAATCCCCATCCTATTCGAATCCAGCTTCAGCAGAATAAACAATAGAATAGTAAAACTCCATAAAGAAGAACCACCATAACTAATAAACGGCAGCGGAATGCCGATAACGGGAACTAAGCCCACGGTCATGCCGATGTTGATGAAAAAGTGAAAGAATAGTATGGATGCAACCCCATAGCCATAGATTCTGGAAAAGGGAGATCGTTGCCTTTCGGCGATATTAATGATTCGCAGAAGCAGAAAAAGGTAAAGTCCGATCACTACAAAACTGCCTACAAAACCCCATTCTTCGCCGATGGTACAGAAAATAAAGTCGGTGCTTTGCTCGGGCACAAAGTCATATTTTGTTTGAGTACCTTGTAAATATCCACGCCCCCATAATCCTCCGGATCCGATAGCTATCTTCGATTGGTTTACGTTATATCCTTCGCCCCGCAAATCCTGCACGGTTCCTAATAAAACATCAATGCGGTTTCTCTGGTGAGTTTGCAATACGTTTTTATACGCAAAATCAACACTGAAAATGAAGACCACAGAAATAACGAATCCGTAAATAACGGTGGTTACAAATGCCCTTTTGCGTTTGTAATTATAGATCAGCATTGCAGCGACTATAACCAATCCGGCGATCACAAATAATTTACTGAAGAGGAGAGTTAGTACAAATAGAACGATGAATAGGGCCCCGATAATCAGGAAATATCCTGATAAGCCTTCGCGGTAGAGAACAAAAATAAGAGAGAAAAAAGTTAGTGCAGAACCTGTGTCGGGTTGCAGCATAATCAATCCCATGGGTAATAGTAATATTGCTGCAGATATACTTTTTGTCTTTAAGTCGTCAACCCTGACATTGTTTGTGCTTAAATACCGGGCTAACAACAAGCAGGTAGCAAATTTTGCAAATTCGGAAGGTTGCAGCCTGAAACTTCCTATCGGGATCCAAGCCTGGTTTCCGCCCACATTACGCCCTATTACCAATACCAATACCAGCAGAAGCAGGGTGATGCCGTAAAAGACAGGGGAGAAGGTATTGAAAAATTTGCTGTCCATCAGCAAAATAACTGCCCCTAAAACTAAAGCGGATAGAATGAAAATTAGCTGCTTGCCGTAATTGGTATCCAGGTTAAATATGCTCGGCTTTTCAGGATTGTAAACAGCCGCATGGATATTAAACCAGCCGATGATACATAGCGCCAGGAAAATTAGAACAACGATCCAGTCTACATTAAAAAAGGGGCTTCGCTGATTGTTCATTTACCGGTACTGGTTTTAGGTGCTGCTTTTGTACGTACTGTATCTTTTTTGCTCGAGTCGGGCTTTTGTCCGGAAGGAACTTTCGGCTTTTTTGCTTTTGAACTATACCCGGGAAGTAAGTTAGCCTGTAATAAACGGTCAACGTAAATTTTAGGCCTCGAAATGGAATTTTTAATATACTGTTCGACCATTAAGCTTGCTATTGGTGCCGACCAGGTTGACCCGAAACCTGCATTTTCTACCACTACGGCGATCGCAATTTTGGGATTCTCCCTTGGGGCAAATGCAACAAATACCGAATGATCTTCCCCATGCGGGTTTTGAACCGTTCCGGTTTTACCGCACATTTCAATACCCGGAATTAGTGAATAGGCAGCTGTTCCGCCGGGTGAATTCACCACCTGGCTCATTCCTTCAATTACCGGATCAAAGTGTAAAAATGTAATGCCTGCACTATTCCGTTTGGTATATTCTTTTTTGATCACCTTCTTTTCGCCGATTGCTTTAACCAGGTGCGGTTTATAATAAAATCCACGATTGGCTACAATAGCCATTACATTGGCCATTTGTAACGGAGTAATTCCCAATTCGCCCTGCCCGATAGACAGCGAGATATTAAAACTTGAGCCCCATTTATCACTTCTCCAGCGCTTAGTATACAACTCATCTGTTGGTAGCAATCCTTTCCGTTCATTGGGAAGATCAATTCCCAGCCGGTCGCCGATTCCAAATTTTGCCACCGCTTCCCTCCATTTTTTATAGGCGTTAACCGGGCGCATACCGGCATGGTCGATCATCCGATTGTAGGTATATCCGTAAAAGGTATTGCATGATTCCTGGATGGATCGCTCCAGATCAACCGAACCGTGAACGTGAGTGCAGCGCATAAAAGCGCCCCGGCCATAACTATACCCACCCGGACAATAGAAAACGGTGTTTTCATTGATGAGCCCAAACTGTTGAGCCACCAATGCATTAATCACTTTAAATATCGAACCCGGCGGATACTCTGCCTGTATGGGCCGGATGAACATTGGCTTTGAAGGCTCATTTAAAAGCTTCATGTAATTATTACCCCGTTGCCGGCCAACCATCATGTTTGGATCGTAACCCGGACTGCTTACAAACGAGAGTATTTCGCCTGTTGAAGGTTCAATAGCTACAATACTTCCAATTTTATTTTGCATCAGGCGTTCGCCGAGTTTTTGCAGTTCCTTGTCTAAAGAAGAAATTAAACGCTCTCCCGAAACGGCTATCGTATCATATTTGCCATCCGCGAAATGTCCTTTTGGCCGGTTCAACGCATCAACCATCAGGTTTTGAACTCCACGTTGTCCTCTTAATAAATCTTCGTATGATTTTTCAACTCCGCTAATGCCGATGTAATCTCCCTGGCGGTAAAATCCTTCAGATTTTTCGATCGCTTTTTCGGATACTTCACCAATATAACCCAGAAATTGCGCCGCAGTACTATCGGGATACCGTCTTACAGTACGGTTCTGAACAAAAAAACCGGGGTATTCAAACAGCAATTCCTGGAATTTAGCATAGGTTTGAGCGGATAACTGCTTCTCGAAAATGGAAGCTTTATAAGGAGAATAGTTGTTTGCCTTTTTAAATCGCTTATCAAAACCTGCTTTATCGATCCCGATAAGGCTGCAAAACAGCAAGGTGTCAAATGGTTTTACTTCCCGTGGGATCACCATCAGGTCATACACAGGTTCATTCTGAACCAGAATTTTTTCTTTACGATCCAGGATTATACCGCGGGCAGGATAGATCAGAATTTTACGCAGCACATTGTTATTAGCTGATAAAATATACTGATCACTAACAACCTGGATATAAAAGATTCGGGTAAGTAATACAATCGCGGTAGCAATAAAAATACCCTGGATAACAAACCTTCTGGCAAAGAATTTATTCATTAGCGCATTTTCTTACGGAAAAACATGAATTCGGCAAGCAGTATTAGAACCACTGTAAATACTGAACTGAAAATTACCCGCAATAGTGTATATCCAAATTCATTAAAACTGAATGCTTCAAATGTGAAAAGTACCAGGTGATGGAAAAAGCTTAGGATGATTGCATAAAAAATAAACCATCTAAAACCCATAATGCCTAAACTGGGATCGGGTTCATTATCGAAACCATCCCGCTGGACGGTTACCTTTATAAAAAATATGCGAACAAAGGCAAGTACTGTACAGGCCGCAGCATTTAAACCAAGCGTGTCATAAAAAACATCAACAGTAAGGCCGGTTAAAAATGCCAGCAGAAATAAAAGTCCGTTGGGTATTTTAAAGGGAAGGAGTAAAATGAATAAAATGTATACAAAAGGTACCGCCAGGTTGTAGTAGCCCATGTTTTTAAGCAGAAAAACCTGCAGGCAAATGAGCAATATAAATCGGAGTAAATTTACCAGAATGACCCTTCCCATTATTCGGTTTTGTTTTGAGATTCCAGTTGGTTTTGTTCTACTGAAAGTAAATTATTCACTACATAAACGTATTGCAGCGTGGAAAAATCTGTAGATAACTGGATTTGAATATCCAGGAAGCTGTCGCCTCCTTTGATTCCGGTTTGCGTAACACGACCGATTTCTAATCCGGAAGGAAACAATGAATAGCCCGAAGTGGTTACCAGATCGCCTTTTCTAACGATGACATGATTGGGGATATCTTTCAAAATGGCTAATCGCGAATCGAAATTTCCTTCGCCCCAAACCAGTGAACCTATATTCTTATTCACACTGGCACTGATGCGGGTATCGCCATGTAATAACGACTGAACGGTTGAGAAATTTCGAGAAACGTTTAACACGATGCCCACAATTCCTTTGGAGCTGATTACACCCATTCCTTTTTTTATGCCATGCCTGCTACCGCGATTTATGGTGATATAATTATTTTTTTGATGAATGGATTTGTTAACCACTTTTGACACAATATACGTGTACTGCTGCAGGGTTA
>JACMLY010000086.1 GCA_014379345.1 Chitinophagaceae bacterium | reverse complement strand
TGTTTATAAAGAAACTCCGCATATATAAAAACTGGATCTGTACATACCCAATATTGCTGCTTGCAAGGTTTACTTTGTGTTTGATAAGATAGTCGTAATCTTCTTTTAGTTTTTTATCGAGATATACGAGAGCCAATTTAATAATGGCATTGATTTTTGTTTTTGATTTTTCAGGAATGGCATTTAATTTTTGTAAATGGCCGATACCCGTTATAATATATTGTGTAATGTATCGGTCATCCGGCCCGCCTTTGAACCATACGAAGCCGCCATTTGCAGTTTGCATTTCCTGTAATTTGTTCAGGGATGATTCAAGTTCGGTACTCATGCGAACCATATCGAATAACAAAGCGATATTTTTTTTCTGCTGGGCTTCATTCTGTGCTTCGAGTACCCAGGGCGTTTCCTGGAGTAAGAGGGATTTTAATTCCTGGTTTTTTTGCAGGTTGCTAAATAGGGTGGAGGAATCCCCCTTGCCCCCTTTGGAAAAGGGGGAAATGTTATTTTTCCAGCTTTCAAATATTTGTTTGATGCGGGGTGATGAATTGGCAATTTTAAATGCCAATGCATTTGCATAAAACTTATTGAAATTTTGTTCTGAACATTCGTAGGGATATTCCATCAGGTAAGGCAGCGCCTGCACTGCGTACCAGGCGGGGTTGCCCGTGAATTCAACAGTAAGTGCATGATGCGATAAGGTTTCGCTGTTTCCACTCTTCAGCAATTTCTCAAACTTGAATTGTTTGCTGTTGTTGCCTCTCATGGGCAATAGCACGCTTTCAGTAACGAGCATCTGGTTACTGACCACAGGTAACATCATTTCTTCACCATCTTTCAATGCGCCTGAGCTGGCGATCATGCGATAAGTGACAGGACGATTGTATTGAAAGGGTATTTCTATCGAAAAGTTTACGGGAACACTTTGTCCGGCAGCGGCTGTAAAATATTGGTTTGGGAACATATTGCGGAACCAGCCATCTATTGGTTGATTGGTTGATGGATCTATCAGTTGTAATTCTACCTGTCCCGTCAATTCTTTTGAAGAGAGGTTAACGACCTTGCCGCTGAAATCCATTCGGTCTCCTTCACGCATAAAACGGGGAGGATTTGGTTGTACCATCAGTTCTTTTTGTGTGATGATCGTTTTTTCACTCAGTCCGAATGAAAGATCTTTTGAATGTGCCAGCAACATCCATTTCCATTGTGTCAAGGCTTCGGGCATTGTGAATGAGAATTCTATATTGCCTGCCGCATCGGTTTTCAGGTCAGGCAAGAAGAAGGCAGTTTCGTTGAAATTTTTTCTGATTTGAACAGATGAAGCAGGAGGTTCACTGGGTCGTAAAGGAGATGGAGGTACTGCGGTATCAGCTGCCTGATTTGCAGACGATTCTTTTTCTTCAATATTTACCCCTGGAAGTCGCCCTTGTAAGGCTTTAGAAAACTCTTGTGGTTTATTGGCGTCCATGCTAGGTGCTGCTCCACGGACCCTGATCATTTCACCCCTCGATACTGATCTGCTAAATGCAAGTTCGTCATAGCGTTTATCAAAACTTGCATAATTATCATCCCCACTATTTTTTTCCTGCGACTGACCGGCACTGAAATTATTTTGACCAATCCAGTTACCTGCTGAAATATTTTTGCGCCATAGTGATGGAGCCAGCCAGCTATGTGGTTTGAATTGATCCAGTGAAGCGTCATACATGGTTGTCAGTAATTCTGCAGCTACCTGGTCTGTTTTATATCCACTGATCTTTACTTTCCATTTTTCATCACTGCCCGGAAGGGTTTTATCCCTGTAGGTTTCAAATGAAATATTCAACTGCTTATTGGTAAAAGGAATATCCAGGTGCATATTGTCTGCATACACCCGGTTGTGCTTTACAAACGCCATGTTCAGGTGAATGCCGCCACGGTCCTTCTCCACAACTGCTAACTGCTGATTGAACTGATTGGTTTGATTAAACTGAATAAAGATTCTTTGTTTTGCGGTGTCTCTGACCAGGTCATGGATAATAAATACGTTGTCGAGGTTTGTACTCAATCCGTAAGAAATCTTTTCTCCGGGTTCTCCCAAAGCTTTATCGCTTTCAATACTCCCGAATGCTGCGGGTGAAATAACTGTATTATTGTACAACTGAACATAACGGATTGCTTTTACTTCTTCGTCATTCTTGTCTTTCGTAGCCGCCTCAATAATATACCAGCCGGCTTTTAACTGCAAACTGCCAACACTTCGGCTATCGCTCAGCGCGAATTGCGAAGTATTTGTTGTGGTATCTGTTTTCTCAAAAACTTTTTCCGCCTTTTGCCATTTACTTACATCATCTTCATCGCTATAAATATCATAGGGGAACAGTTTATAATATTCTTCTCTTGTCATTACAAACTGATCGGGGCGTTGCCAGTAACGCTGGCGGAATATCCGGTCGGGGGTTTTTAAAGAATAGATGCTTACCGTTACGCTGGCTTTTTCAAAAATATCATTCAGATTGGTGGTTGCAATTTTAATTGTACGCATACTGTCGGTATGCATCTTATCAGGCATGTCTATTTTGATCTGTAAGGCCTGGTAAGCTACAGCAACGGTTGTTGCACTGCTTCTTGTTTCTCCATTGAGATCAGATACATCCGCAGTGACTTCATAATAAAAGACAGGCTGGTCTTTTTTGCTGAGAGTATTATCAGGTATTGCTTTGAACTTTATTATAAATTCTCCATTAGCATCCGTGCTCACTTCACCATTGGCGATCTCCATTTGATCCTGGGAGCGTGGCGGCCAGATGTATTTGCCATAACCATGGCGCCAGAAAGGGATCATGATCTTCCTGATCACCCTGTATTTTACCAATGCCTCATTGATATTATTGCCTGCATAGGCTTTTGCATTTCCGGTAACAGAGATTTCGTCATTCACTTTATAAGTGCCTGAAGGTTTTTTTATCTCGACAAAAAATTTCGGCCGCTTATATTCTTCGACAGAGAAAGGAATATCATCTGCCGTTTTTTCATCCCTTAGTATGAAGGCCCCGTTTAACAAATTAGCCGGCAGACTGAATTTACCGGAATAAGAACCAAATTCATTCGTAGTAACGGCTATCGAATCTATTTTCTGCCCATTCACATCGTACAGTATTAATCTGGTTTGCCAATTGGGTACAATACTGCTTTCTGTTTCTTTTTGATGCCTGTTTACCACGATACCTTTAAAATATACTGTCTGTCCAGGTCTGTAAATCGAACGGTCGGTAAACAGGAACGCATTCTTTGTTTCTTTAAGAGAAGGGATGGGCTCTCCGGGGAAATAATGATAGGTATAGTCGTCCAGAAACAAATGGTCTTTGTTATGGGTGAGTTCAAGTCGCAGGCTATTGTCGCTATTCCGCGTACTGTTTTCTACAGTCTGTATCTTAAAGAATCCGTTTTTATCGGCTGTAAGGCTTGCTCCCCTGCGATCAATATATTTTTGTTTTGTATAATCATAATTGCGGTGCCATATCTGTACTGAAGCCTTGAAAAGTGGTTGCCCGGTTCCGCGGTGCAATGCGAAATAATCCGTTCCGTTATTGATAAATGCTATATTGGAGACATGAAAGAATTGCACGGCCAGATTATTTTTTGAAAGAGTAAAATCATTATTTATGCTGGCTAATAAAGCATATTCACCAACCGGTAAGCCATCTGCTTTTATTTCCACCGAATGTTTCTGGTGATCTTTTGTATCGGGCAATGCCTGAAGGAAATTTTTTATTGAAGGAAATTGCAATATTTTTTTCCAGTAGTCGTCTTCCCAGGAATTGTTCCCAAGTTTTTCTTTCATCGCCTTATCCATTTTCACAATGCGAAAATGCATTTGAGAAAAATTTCTATAGTTGACCAATATTCTAAAAGGCTCGCCGGGAATATTTACCTTCTCCGTTTGAAAGCTCATTTCTTTCCGGAGTATCTCATTCAGCAGATTCTGGCAGTTAGCTCTACCCTCGGAGGCAGTGGTGAGCGAAGTCGAACCATCGCAAATCTTTTTCGCCGCAAACCATTCAAAGCGATACATTGTATCCTTTGAGGCATCATATTGTTGCGCCTTATTGGCATGGATCTGTGCTATCAGATACCAGGCTTGGGCAGCTGCCGGAACAGCATTGTATTTTGACGTAATATTTTCCAGCGATTTCCGGTACAACTCTTCTTTATCAGCCATTACCCCATGAGCATGTACAAATTCGATCCGGTCAATGTCCGCGTCGAGCAGCGCATCAGGCTTGCTATCCGTTAAATGAAATTCTATTAACCTCTGGTATAATTGCAGCGCTTTAAAGTGAAGCGATTGGGTGTCTTTTGTAATAAACCGATGACCGGCAAATACGGAGGCTTCTGCAAATGCGGCTGCATCGTTTATTTCAAAGGCATATGCCGGCTTATTCAGGTTGCGCTCGTCATTCTTAAAATAATTCAGGGCACGATGGGCCAGCAGATCATACAATGTTGGCCGGAGATGTCGGGCATTTCCTTTAATAATAATGGCATCAAAGGTTTCAAGTTTTGTTTGTTGTAATAATTTTTCATTTCTAAGAGAAGCAAGATAGAGTTCTGAAATTTTTTGATGGAAGTCGGCGATACCCCAGGTGGTGATATCGTCATTTTTAAAATTGACAGTTTGTGTTCTATTATACAATTGCCAGCGGTATTGCTGAAAATAACTCCAATAACTTTCCGCTACAATACTGTTCATTAAAGACTTTGAAGGGTCTGTTGCAGTTGCTATTTCTTTTTCTAACTCCCGGATATTTTTTTGGAGGGCATCTTCTTCCCTGACCTGCTGAAGGTTCATCCTGTACAACAATGCCTTAATGATCTGCGCATCGTTCTTTTCTTTTTTTGCCAATGCATATATTTTATCGACCTCGGCAAGGGCCGACTGAGTCAGTCCTTTCTTGTTCACGAGTGAATCGATTTTTTTCCAGGAATTTTTGTAGTCATTGGGTTTAATCTGCGCCATCAATAAAGAAATTGTTAAGCACAAAAAGATCAGTAGATACAGTTTTTTCAGGAACATGATTATTCAATTGCTTTTAAAGTTAATTCTTGTTTTATCACTTACGGTAATGTCATTAAGTTAAGGAATTTAGGTTGGCAAGAAGACACAAAGGCTCAAAGGGATAAGAAGTCAATGCAAACTTTGTGTCTTTGTGGCAATCTGTTTTCATTAACAAGGACGGTTATCAGATGCATGAAAGATGCTTTTTGCATACATAAAGTAAATACTCATTAACTCATTTCATGAAAGGAGAGGGGTTTTAACGAATTATTAGCCACGGGAAATTTTACCTCTACGATTTTCTGCTATCCATATATCAATTCTGCACGGACACATTCCATGCAATCTCTTAAAATTAAATATTAAAAAAATGAAAACTATCTCTACACTATTCATGGCCATTTTTATTTCGTTGGCTTCGTTTGCGATTCCTGCGCAAAGTAAATTAAGCATTACGGTTGTCGGTCATCGAAACATCCAGATCATGGTGGACAACAACAGGTATGAGGGTCAGGAAAATTCCATTGTACTGAATAACCTTCAGCCAGGATCTCATACTGTTAGGGTATATAGTTCCAGGAAGGACCAGCGAAGAAGCATCTGGGGAAAGGGCAACAACACACAGTTGATCTATTCTTCTACAGTGTATGTAAGGCCTGGCTACTTCACGGGTATCACCATCGATCGTTATGGAAGAGCCCTGGTTGATGAAAGAGCCATTCGCTCAAACAGGCGCAATGATGATTGGGATGATTATAAAAACGATGGCCGTAACAACGACAGGAATGACCGTTACGATGGACGCGATGGCCGTTACAACGACCAGAATGAGTACAATCGCAGACCTGTCAGTGAACAATCATTTACATCCATGGTGCAAATACTCAGAAGGGAATATTCTGAAAACTCAAGATTGGTGCTTGCAAAACAAATGGCTGAGCGGAATTATTTCAGCGCCGAGCAGGTAAAATATATGATGCAGTTATTTTCTTTCGAGAATAATAAACTGGAATTAGCGAAGTTTGCATACCGCAATACAATCGATCAGAAAAATTATTTTGTGGTGTATGATGCGCTTACTTATAGCAGCAGTAAGGAGCAGCTGGCAGATTTTATCAGAAGGTTTTAACGCGAATTTTCGCTGATGAGGGTGCTGGTTAATTCGAACAAGGGCCCTTTTCCATAGTCATAAAAAAGCCTCCATAACGGAGGCTTTTTTGTATTTTATTAGCGTTAATTCCCGCCTCTACTTCGCACTACTTAGTGTTTTAGCCATTGTCCCTCCAATATCTGCCGGGCTTTGTACAACATGAATACCACACTCGGTCATGATCTTCATTTTTGCTTCAGCAGTATCGTCTGCGCCGCCGATGATTGCTCCGGCGTGGCCCATTCGGCGGCCGGGAGGTGCTGTTTGTCCTGCAATGAAACCCACTACCGGTTTCTTTGCATTTTCTTTATACCAGCGTGCGGCTTCGGCTTCCATTCCACCGCCAATTTCACCGATCATTACAACAGCATCAGTGTTATCATCATTCATGAACATTTCAAGGGCTTCCCGTGTGGTGGTACCAATGATCGGATCGCCACCAATTCCAATTGCAGTAGAAACTCCCAGGCCGGCTTTTGCTATCTGGTCGGACGCTTCATAGGTGAGCGTTCCTGATTTTGAGATGACGCCGATCTTTCCAGCTTTGAATACAAAGCCCGGCATGATACCCACTTTGCACTCACCGGCAGTTATAATGCCGGGGCAGTTGGGGCCTATTAACCTTGTTTTTTTGCCCAGTAAGAAATTTTTGGCTTTGATCATATCCTGTACAGGAATTCCTTCAGTGATACATACAACCAGTTCAATTCCTGAATCGGCCGCTTCCATAATGGCATCTGCCGCAAAAGGAGGAGGCACAAAAATAATGGATACGTTGGCACCGGTAGCTTTTACGGCTTCGGCAACGGTATTAAAAACGGGCCTGTCTAAATGAATCGTTCCACCTTTGGTAGGAGTTACCCCACCTACCACATTGGTGCCGTACTCGATCATCTGCGTAGCATGAAAAGTTCCTTCAGTTCCGGTAAAACCCTGCACCAAAATCTTAGAACTCTTATTGACTAAAATGCTCATAAGCGGGTAAATTGAAAAAAGTTGGGCAAAAATAGGGGTTTTCGATTTATGAACCGATTGCCGGTTATTGACATTTGCAATTCGAGACTTGTTGTTAAACAGGGTACGCTATATTTTTCCCGGATGACCAAAGTGCCCGATTGAAATCATTGCCAGTTATTGGGAGACATCGAATGGGGCGTCGTTATTCATAATATCATCCATATTACGGTCATTATCGATCTTGCCGCTCATCTCAAGCATACGCATGTCTTTAGCATCCTTTAAAAATTCAGAGGCAAAGATGAATTCATTCAACTTGTCGTTCTTGCTAAAAATGATTTCCTTGTTGGTGCCTTCCCATTCTTTGAGGCCCTGGTGCATGTAAATAATATGATCACCGATCTCCATCACGCTATTCATGTCGTGGGTATTGACAACAGTAGTGATCTTATATTCCAGGGTGATTTCCTTGATGAGGCGATCGATAACCAGTGATGTTAATGGATCGAGCCCGGAGTTGGGCTCATCACAAAATAAATATTGGGGATTCAATACGATGGCTCTGGCAATACCGACCCTTTTTTTCATACCACCACTCAGCTCTGCCGGAAATTTTTTATTAGCGCCTTCCAGGTTAACCCGGTCGAGCACTTCATTAACACGTTTTAATTTTTGACGGTATGAATCTGTTGTGAACATGTTCAGCGGGAACATTACATTTTTTTCAACCGTTAAACTATCAAATAGCGCGGATCCCTGGAAAAGCATTCCGATCTGTTTGCGAATCTCTTTTTTTTCAGGTCCGTTCATTTGTATGAAATCCTGGCCATGGTACAATATTTCACCGGCATCGGGAACAAATAATCCAACCAGGCATTTCATGAAAACCGTTTTTCCGCTTCCACTGGAGCCGATAATAAGATTGCATTTGCCACTATCCATCTTCACACTCACGTCATCGATGATGGTCTTGTCGCCAAACGTCTTCTTTATATGTTTTACTTCAATCATTTAACAATAGTGCTGCTAGTATATAATCGGCAAACAGGATGGCCACGCAACTAACTACAACGGCCTTGGTACTGGATCTGCCGATTTCCAGTGACCCTCCCTGTACATAATAACCATAGTACGCGGGAATGCTTGATATCAGGAACGCAAACGTGTATGCTTTGCTCATGGCAAAAACCACATTATATGGAACAAAGTTTTCAAGCAATCCATTATCAAACAAATTAGCCGGTAAAATGCCAGACATGGTTCCTGCCACCCGGCCGCCCATGATACCTAATCCCATAGAGATAATTACCAATGCAGGAATCGTGAGCAACGCGGCTAATATTTTAGGTAATACGAGATAAGTTTTAGTATTGATACCCATGATCTCTAATGCATCTATTTGCTCACTTACCCGCATGTTCCCCAACTCACTCGCTATCTTACTTCCTACCACACCTGCCAATACAATACAAACAAGTGTAGGCGCAAATTCAAGAATCACGGTATCGCGTACGATCTGCGCAATGGTTGATTTGGGAATAACGGGGCTTGTTAACTGATAGGCAGTTTGAAGAGCGGATACCGCACCCATAAAAAAAGAGATGATGACAACAATACCCATTGAACCAAGCCCAATCTCGGAACATTGATGCATAAATTCTTTCCAATACATTCTACCGTTCTCCGGCTTAGAAAACATTCCTTTGATCAACATTAAATAACGACCCAGCTCAGTAAAGAAATGCATATTTATTTTTATAAAAGTGAATGTTCATGGTCATTCCGACCACAATGTCTTTAAGTTAAGAAGGACAGATTGCCACAAAGTCACGAAGACACTAAGTTTTGGCTTGATTTCTCTGCTTTCTTTGTGCCTTTGTGTCTTCGTGGCAAGATAATTTTTACACTTAACGACATTGCCAGAAGGCTTCATTCACTTTTTAATGATTTAAGTTCAATATACAATATTCGGTATTTCTGATTTATATTTTGATCACAAATCATGTATTATTCCTTTTTCGATCTTTTAAGCCAGGAGGTTTTTTTTGACCCTGATTCAGCAATTTGTTTCGATTTTAATTGTGCATCAACAACGGCTATCAATGCCATATTAACGATGCTACGAACAGAGCTTCCCAGTTGTAAAACGTGCACAGGCTTTTTTAATCCCAGCAAAATGGGCCCGATAGCATCCGCACCACCCACTTCCTTTAGTAAATTATATGCCACATTACCGGCGGCGAGATTGGGAAATATCAATGTGTTCACATCCTGTTCCGCCAGTTCGCTAAACGGGTAGTTCTCGCTCAGCATTTCCCTGTTGAAAGCAAGACTTGCCTGCATTTCTCCATCTACAATTAAAGAAGGGCTTTTTTGTTTTACGATATCCCTGGCTTGTGCTACTAATTTGGCTTCAGGTGAATCACTGCTGCCGAAATTAGAATAGCTGAGCATAGCAATCCGCGGCGTGAGGTTGAAGTTCCTCACTTCCTTGGCAACCAGCAGGGTGATATCCGCCAGTTCCTGCGCGGTTGGATTAAAGTTTACCGTAGTATCGGCCAGGAACAGGGGTCCTTTTTTTGTGAGGAGAAGGTACATGCCCGCAATCTTTTTAACACCATCTTCCATTCCTATGATCTGGATAGCAGGCCTGATCGTATCTGGATAATTTTTAGTAAGACCTGAGATCATCGCATCTGCTTCACCGGTTTCTACCATCATGCATCCGAAATGATTGCGGTCTTTCATTATTTTAAGCGACTCGTACTTATTGTATCCTTTCCGTTGCCGTTTTTCAAAAAATAACTCTCCGAATTGTTTTCGCTTCTCTTCATACATATCACTTTGCGTATCGATGATCTGTAATTCATCAATATCGATACTATTGGCCTCTGCAATATCACGGATCTTTTTTTCATTACCGAGTAATATCGGTTGGGCGATCCCTTCATCAAATATGATCTGCGCCGTTTTTAAGATCTTTTGATTATCCGCTTCAGCAAAAACCAGCCGCTTGGGATCTTTTCTGGCTTTACTACCAAGAACACGAATGATCTGGTTATCGAGGCCAAGACGTTTGTTCAGTTCAATGGCGTAAGAACTCCAGTTGGTGATGGTGGTTTGAGCTACGCCGCTTTCGATGGCGGCTTTAGCCACAGCCGGCGCTATGGTTGATAATAACCTTGGATCGAGTGGTTTTGGTATTATGTAGGAAGCGCCAAAAGTTATATTGTTTTCATTATAAGCAACGTTAACAATGTCCGGAACCGAAGTTTTTGCCAATTCTGCCAATGCGTGTACGGCGGCCAGTTTCATGGCTTCATTGATCTGGGTGGCACGAACATCCAGGGCGCCCCGGAAAATAAACGGGAAGCCAAGTACATTGTTTACCTGGTTTGGATAATCACTGCGGCCGGTAGCCATAATAATGTCATCACGTACGGCAGTAGCAGCTTCGTAACTTATTTCGGGATCGGGGTTAGCCATGGCGAAAACAATTGGTTTCCTACCCATGCTTTTGATCATTTCGGGTGTTACCACATTACCTACACTCAATCCTACAAACACATCCGCATCTTTCATGGCCTGACCAAGGGTAATCTCGGGACCTTTAACATTGACAGCGAATTTCTGTTTTTCTTCATCAAGTCCTGCGCGGTTTTGATGCAATATTCCATCCTTATCGAACAAAATAAAATTGGCATACTTGGCGCCAAGCGCAACATACAATTTGGCACAAGCCATGGCTGCAGCGCCGGCACCGTTGATCACAAACCGCACTTTATCGATCTTTTTTCTCTGCAATTCCAAGGCATTTAGTAAAGCGGCGCCACTGATGATGGCGGTTCCATGCTGGTCATCGTGCATGACCGGAATGCGAAGCTGTTCTCTTAATTTTTGTTCTATGTAAAAACACTCAGGCGCTTTAATATCTTCCAGGTTAATGCCACCGAAAGTAGGTTCCAGGGATTTGACGATCTGAACGAATTTTTCAGGATCTTTTTCATTAATCTCAATATCGAATACATCGATATCGGCAAAAATTTTAAAAAGTACGCCTTTGCCTTCCATGACCGGTTTAGAGGCTTCAGGACCAATATCGCCCAATCCCAATACGGCCGTACCATTACTGATCACCGCCACCAGGTTTCCTTTGGCGGTGTATTTATAAACATTTTCAATATTGTTATAAATTTCCTTGCAGGGCTCGGCTACCCCTGGAGAGTAAGCGAGTGAGAGATCCCTTTGTGTTTTGGCATCTTTGGTAGGTACTACTTCAATTTTTCCCGGTCTTCCTTTAGAATGATATTCCAGTGCCTGTTCACGTCTTAAATCTTTTTGCATAGTTCTTATTTGGTAAACGCTGGTTGCCTGATTCATCTTTTGCCATCCCAATCCGGGGCAATTTACGAAAATCGTTTTCTAACAGGGGAAAGGGATTCAAAGGGGATGTTGAATGAAGCTGGTGAGGATCAGGTTGTGCAGGCGCGTTGTTGTGTTAACCAGTTAAGCCCATGAAAATCCCGCCACCATATGTCAGGCCACTATAGTGGCCTGACAGCACCCGTTCATGAAGGTTGGTGCTATATTATTTAATTCTATCCTTTATTTTATGCGTCAGGCCACTATAGTTGCCTGACGGGATCCGGTCGTGAAGATGAATGCTGTATTTCCTTACTCTGGCTTTTATTTGCTGTGTTACTATAGTGTCCAATCAGGACCGGTCATGAAGGTTGGTGCTGTATTTCCTAACTCTAGTCTTCATTTTATGTATCAGGCCACTATAGTGGCCTGACGGTATCCGGTTTTGAAGGTGGATGCTGTATTTCCTAACGGCAAGCTTATATTTTAAATGCGTCAGGCCACTATAGTAGCCTGCCAGTATCCGTCATCAAGATTGATTGTATATTTTCTAACTCTAAGCCTTTATTTCATATGGGTCAGTTACTATATTGGCCTGACGCTTTATGAACGGAATTGTTAAATCCTACAAAAAATAGAAATCTGGAAAATAGTTTGCATGAACCCCGCCGTACATATATAAAACCACTTCAATCAAATGATGATCAAGAAAATGATGATTACAAAGAAATCCACGCTGGCATTCTCCTTACTCGCAAGCGTGCTGATCCTTACCTCCTGTAAAAAAGAAAAAGGCGTTGAAAATATCACTGATCCCCCGGCGGGTATTGAAGATAAAATGAAAGACTCTGTCCTGCTTTATTCGCAGGACGTTTATCTCTGGAATACCCAGATCCCTTCCGGTTTTAATCCGGAAACCTATGCGGATCCGGATAAGATCATGACGGCCATCCGTGCGTACAGTCAGGAGCCCGGATTTTCACAGCCGGTAGATCGATGGAGTTTTGCAGTTAAGCAAACAGAGTGGGACGATATCAGTGCGGGTGTTACGCAAGACTTCGGTTTAAGCGTTTTCTTTTATGCAGATGGAGATCTCAGGGTTAAATCGGTAGAGAGACAATCACCGGCCGCTAAAGCAGGTATCCGCCGCGGCTGGCGTATTACCAAACTGAATGGCAATGCAAATATCACTAATGGAAATACGGATTTTATCGTGCAGCAGGTGTTCAGCAACAGCTCTACTTTATTTACCTTTCAAAAACCCGATGGAAGCACTGCGGATATTCAATTGAATGCTGCCACTTATCAGGAAAATCCGATTTTTCTTGATACCGTCTATTCAGGTGCGGGTAAAAAAACCGGATACCTGGTCTTCAATTCCTTCCTGGGTGATACGGCCAGGATCTATAATGAGTTTCAAAGAATTTTCAACAGGTTTAGCCAGGAAGCCGTCACTGATGTCATCGTCGATCTTCGATATAACGGCGGAGGCTATGTGACCGTTCAGAGCAAGCTGGCCAATTATCTTGTGCCGGCTGCGGGGAATGGTAACCTGATGATGAAACAGGAATTCAATAACAACAACAAACAATTCAACAGCAATACCAATTTCAACAAAGTAGGTTCATTGAATATAAGCCGTGTATTTTTTATCGTGAGCAACAACACAGCATCTGCCAGTGAACTATTGATCAATAATCTGAAGCCATATATGGATGTGAAGCTGGTGGGGCCTTCCAATACCTACGGTAAGCCGGTTGGATATTTCCCTATTCCGGTAAGCGACTGGTATATATTCCCGGTTTCATTCCGCACTACCAATAAAAATGGAGAAGGAAACTATTATAACGGTATTCCATTGGATAAACAGGTAGGAGATGGGTTGAACAAGGATTGGGGTGATAGGGATGAAGCAGCTCTTGCCAGTATTTTAAAATACATCAATTCGGGGTCATTTAGTGTAGCAGGCGAGGTGCCCGGCATTGCGGCCCGCACGTATAAGAATGCCGAGGTGATTGAAAGCAATACTATATTAAATCGATCCTTTAAAGGAAGTATTGATCCATCTGTCATGCCGAGGTACGAGGCATCTCAGGGACTTTAAATATAAAAAACATACAAAATCGTTTTGGAAATCCTTGACTAATGATCCTAAAGTGGAAGATATAGATGTTCAATTTTGAATTTGTTTTATTTAGCATGACAACCTTTTAGACAATAAGACTCTAAGATGCCTCGTGTCTCGGGATGACAAGAACAGTTTATTGTTTACGACACTATTTTTTCTTTCTGGGTTTTTTGGCAACCCATGTCGAAATGTGAGATGCCTGAACAATTGTTGTATTGCTGATTATTTTTCTTTTACCTGTTATATACACATCGGCTTTCGCAGCATTTTCTGCTGTCTTTGGATCTTTTGATACTTTTTCAATATTTTCTTTAATTGTTTGCGAGAAGGATATCATAGAAACAAACATTGCAGCGATCACGAAAATGCAGGATTTTTTTTGCATGGAATCTTTTTCTCTCTGATCCCAAATCAATGCCAGGGTAAAAAAGCAAATTGTTAAGAAATTTACAAGATAACATTCTAGCCTTTGAAGTCGATACTGGCGCCGAGCCATGCCATCATTCCCATTCCAATAGCGATGGCATTTTCATCGATATTGAATGTTGGTGTATGTACACCTGAACCGATGCCTTTGGTAAGGTTACCAACACCCAGCCGGTAAAAGCATCCGGGAATTTTTTGGGAGTAAAAGCCAAAATCTTCTGCGCCCATCCTCATTTCCGTGGTTTCAACATTTTCTACTCCCATATATTCTTCCGCCCGTGATCTTGCTGCCGCATTCAAATCTTCATGGTTATATACACTTGGATAACCGATATCAATCGTAATATCCAATTCGCCCCCCATGCCATGTACAATAGCCCCGGCCATGTTTCGAATCAGATCATGTGCTTTCGTTCTCCAGGCTTCGTCTACTGCCCTGAATGTTCCCATCAGTTTCACTTCATGAGGAATGACATTTGTGGTATGGCCACCCTGTATCGAACAAATAGAAAGTACTGAGGGTGATAAAGGATTGTTGTTGCGGCTGATGATCTGTTGTAAGCCTACAATAACATGCGAAGCAATCAGTACGGTGTCTGTTGTAAGATGGGGAGCAGCTGCATGTCCTCCTTTTCCTTTGATGGTCATAAAAATCTCATCGGCACTTGCCATTACTTGTCCGCCACGAAAACTCAATTTCCCCACTTCAAGTTGTGGATGAACATGTAAACCGAAAATAGCTTGTGGCTTTGGATTCTCTAAAACCCCTTCCTTAATTAAGATACTTGCACCGCCCGGATTGCGCTCTTCCCCCGGCTGAAAGATCAGTTTGATGGTCCCTTCCCATTCATCTTTTAATTCGTGCAGAATTTTTGCGGCGCCAAGCAGACAGGTAGTGTGTACATCGTGTCCGCAGGCATGCATCACACCATCTACGGTTGATCTATAAGAAACATCATTGGCCTCAGTGATCGGCAGGGCATCAATATCACCCCGCAATGCTATCACTTTTTTTTGCGGATTTTTTCCTTCTATCAGTCCAATCACACCTGTTTTTGCCATTACCACGAAAGGAATTCCTATTCGCATTAATTGTTCCCGGATATATGCCGAAGTTCCAAACTCCACATAGCTTAATTCAGGATGCGCATGGAGGTAACGCCGTATTTCGATGAATTCAGGTAAATAAGATTGTGAAATTGATTGAATCTTTTCTTTCAGGATTGACATAGTCAAAAATACGATCTAAAGTCAGAAGTTTGAAGTACGAAGTCAGAAGTCAGAAATAAGAAGTTACTAAACAAAAATTAACTATAGAAATTCAGACTTTATTTATTTACACCTCGTATTTCGTACCTCGTACTTAATTCATTTCAGTACTTTTCTCCGGTTTAACTTCAACCGTATCTCTTACAACATATACGCCTGTTGGAAATAATTGTAAAATGTCCTGTAGATAACTCTCTGCTTCCTGGCGGTCGAGGAAATTGCCGACTTTCAATCTGAAGAAAGGAGACTGATACATCAGGTAGGTCTTTAATTCTGGAAAGCGCTGGTATATTTTTGTTTTTGCCTCCAGTGCCTTGTTCCGGTTATTCGTACTGATCACCTGGATGCGATAACCTGGTGCGGAGCGGCGACTGTTACGGGTTGTGATCTCGTTGATCTCGATTTGTTTTTTCACCAGCATATCGATCCTCGGATCTTTATGAACAACAATGCTGACACTATCCGTTTGGGCAAAAGATACAACGCCGATAGAAACAACGAATACTAAAAGGATCCAGGATTTCATTCTATGCATTTACAAAATTAGATGCAAATTGAAGGCCAGATTATTATAACCCTTCATTGCTTTGATTCAATTGTTCGTTCACAATAGCCACACTGGCACTACATCCCAATCTATCGGCCCCGGCTTCGATCAACTGTCTTGCAAAGGTGTAATTTCTGATTCCGCCCGAAGCCTTGATCCTGACCGAAGACGGCAATATCTCGCGCATCAGTTGCACCGCTTCCAAACTAGCTCCTTTTTCCGCATATCCGGTTGAGGTTTTTACAAAATCCACCTCGGCCTTAGCATAGATTTCACAGCATTGAACAATTTCCTCATTAGTTAAAATGCCGCTTTCAATAATGACCTTCAGCAGACATTCATTTTTATGGACTGCCTGAACAATATATTTTACCTCTGATTCGAGATAGGTCCACGCATGGCTGCGCAGAGCGATCAGGTTGATAACAAAATCCATTTCGTGGGCCCCATCTTCGATCGCCTGTTGGGTTTCAAAAATTTTTGCTTTCGCCGTTGAATAGCCAAAAGGAAAACCAATGACGGTAGCTATTTTTACATCCGACCCTTTTAAATAGATTTTTGCGTTTTTGACCAATGGCGGGGGTATGCATACCGCTGCGAATCCATATTCGATTGCTTCACGGCAAAGATCTTTTACTTCCTGGTTCGTGGTGGTCGGTTTGAGGATTGTGTGATCAATAAACGATGCAATATTCATCAATACAGTTTATTAAGCTTGAATTTTGAACGTCTAAATTAACTCATTTCCCTAATTTACATTTTCATTACTATTGCTGCATCAATGCTGTTTTGTCGGAATCAATTGTGAAACTTGAGAAGTAAGTCGTGAAATTGTTACTTTTTCTTTCACGTTTTCACGTCTCGCTTCTCACGATCGATCCAACTGCAGCTATTAAAACGATCATCATGAGAATATTCCAGTCATTCATTGTTGCGGGTTTGTTATTTATTTCGATGATCTGCATTTGTCCGGTCAATTCAGTGGCCCAGGTTACTTTTCCTGAAAATGGTGTGGCTGATCCGCGTCACGGACATTACGCGTTCACGAACGCCACCATCATAAAAGATGAAGAGAACACCTTGAAAAATGCTGTGCTGATCATCAGAGACGGAAAAATAATTGCGGCAGGTAATAATCTGAAGGTTCCCGCAGGTGCCGTGGAGATAGACTGTACAGGCAAATTCATCTATCCTTCTTTCATTGATCTGTATGCAGATTATGGCACCAGCACACAACAACGTCAGGGTGGATTTACGCCGGGGCAGCAATCACAATTGTCAACAAATACCAGGGGCGCGTACGGGTGGAATCAGGCAATTAAAAGTGAAGCAGATGCATACAAGGTGTTTGCGGTGGATGACACCAAGGCAAAGGCTTTGCGTGATGCCGGTTTCGGTACTGTGCTATCGCATGTACGAGATGGTATCGCACGCGGTACGGGTACACTTGTCACCTTATCAAATGAGAAGGAAAACCTGGTCATCCTAAAAGAAAAAGCTTCGGCCCATTATTCTTTTAATAAAGGAAACTCCACGCAGGGTTATCCCAGTTCCATGATGGGTATGATCGCCCTGCTACGTCAATCCTATATTGACGGGGCATGGTATAAGAATAAGCCCTCAAAAGAAGGATTGAACCTGAGTTTGCAGGCCTGGAATGAAAGTCAAAATTTGCCGCAGATCTTTGAAGCAAATGATAAATGGAATGATCTCCGTGCCGACCGTATCGGTGACGAATTTGGTGTACAATATATCATCAAGGCTGGAGGAAATGAATACCAGCGAATTAAAGAAATAGCGGCAACCAAAGCCACGTTTATTGTTTCCTTGAACTATCCCCAGGCAATGGACGTGGAAGATCCGAACGATGCCCGTTTTGTTTCATTGGCTGATCTGAAACATTGGGAAATGGCAGCTACCAATCCGGATGCTTTCGAAAAAACAGGCATTCCGTTTTGTTTGACCACCTCTGATCTTCGTGATATTAAATCATTCTTCACCAACCTCAGGCAGGCATTTAACTACGGGCTCACAGAAAAAGCAGCCTTACGAGCGTTGACAAAAACACCGGCAACTGTGCTAGGTGTGTTTGACCAGGTGGGAAGTCTTGACGCGGGAAAATGGGCCAATTTTTTAATTACTTCAGGCCCCATATTTAACGAGCGTACTACAATTTATCAAAACTGGGTTCAGGGTTCAAAGTACTATGTGAAGGAGGATGGCTGGAAAGAAAGGCGCGGGTCTTATAAACTGGTGCTGAATACTTCTTCAGGTCCGGTAAATTACACATTGGATTTTAAGAGCAATAATGCGGCAAGCATTATCGGGAAAGATACCGTTACGTCGAGGTTCTATTATGATGGTCGCCAGGTGCGCATCAATTTTGCACCCGAACGAAGTGGCGACTATCGCCTGACCGGCATGATCACTAACGATATGTGGAGCGGCTATGGAGAAGACACTTCCGGTAATCGGTTAACCTGGACTGCTACATTTGATCAACCAGCCAAACTAAGTTCCGACAGCGGATCACGCAGGAAAACGCCCGGCCCGATTGGTAAAGTAATATATCCTTTCCAACCGTTTGGCTGGGAAGACACACAATCTCCAAAACAGGAAACAATACTTATTAAAAATGCAACCGTATGGACCAATGAAAAAGAAGGTATTCTTCAAAATGCCGATATATTGATAAAGAACGGAAAGATTGCCGGCATCGGTAAAAACCTTTCCGAAGCCGGTGCGAGGGTAATCGACGGCAGCGGAAAACATGTTACGCCTGGCGTGATTGATGAGCATTCTCATATTGCCGCTTCTTCCATCAATGAAGGCGGACAAAGTGTAACCTCCGAAGTGAGGATTGCTGATAATTTAAATCCTGATGATGTTAATATTTACAGGCAATTGAGCGGGGGCGTCACAACGTCGCATATACTACACGGTTCTGCAAATGTAATTGGTGGCCAGACACAGTTGATCAAGCTGAGATGGGGCGCTAATGACGAAGCGTTGAAATTTAAAAACTGGCCGGGCTTTATAAAATTTGCGTTGGGTGAAAATGTAAAACGCTCAACGAGTGCGATGGGTAATTCTTCTAATAATAACCGTTATCCCGATACACGCATGGGTGTGGAGCAGGTATTGATTGATGCGTTCACACGTGCAAAGGATTATGAAAAGGTTTGGAAAGATTATGAAGCGAACAAAACAAAGAAAGGAATCGTGACACCCAGAAGAGACCTGGAATTGGAAGCACTGGTTGAGATATTAAATAATAAGCGGCATATCACCTGCCACTCCTATGTACAAAGCGAGATCACAGGTGCAATTAAAATTGCAGAGCAGATGGGTTATAAGTACAACACGTTTACGCATATCCTGGAAGGGTATAAGGTGGCCGATAAAATGAAAGCACATGGATCAAATGCTTCCACTTTTTCTGACTGGTGGGCATACAAAATGGAAGTACAGGACGCCATTCCATATAATGCCGCCATCATGCATCGGGCAGGCCTGAACGTGGCAATAAACTCCGATGATGCAGAAATGGCCCGCCGGTTAAACCAGGAAGCTGGTAAGATCATAAAATATGGTGGTATTACTGAAGAAGAGGCGCTGAAAATGGTTACGCTTAACCCGGCAAAAATGTTATTTGTGGATGATCGCGTGGGAAGCCTGAAAACAGGTAAGGATGGTGATGTTGTGTTATGGAGTGAGCATCCATTAAGCATTTACGCAAAATCCTTGTACACAATTGTTGACGGAATTGTGTATTTCGACAGAGTAAAAGATGAACAGCTTCAAAAAATAGTAGATGTTGAACGAAACCGGATAATTAAAAAAATGAACAGTGAGAAACGTAGTGGCAGCCCCGTGCAACCGGCTCAGCCCAGTTATCAGATCATGCACACCTGTGGTGATCATGGTCACAGTCACGGGTTATTGACTGTCGATGTTGAATAATAACACTGACAATTATTTTAATTCACATGATTAAAAATCTCATTTTAGAATATATGAAAATGAAAATAATTTCTGCCAGCATATTCTTTGTTTTTTTTCTGTCGATGCTGAATGCCCAGGAAACTATCTATCCTGCTCCAAAACAAACAGGAACAACAGTTATCAATAACGCCACCATACACACGGGAAATGGAGAAACAATAGAAAATGGTACAGTTGTTATAACAGATGGCAAAATTGTATCAGTGGGGAAGAATGTTACTGCTCCTGCAGGCGCGACAATTATCAATGCACAGGGGAAGCATGTGTATCCCGGATTGATTTTACCGATCAGTAATTTGGGTTTGATCGAGATTTCCGCCGTGCGTGCAACCAATGATGCACAGGAAATTGGAGAACTCAATCCAAATGTCAGATCCATTGTTGCATACAACACAGATTCAAGAGTGATCAATACGCTTCGCTCGAATGGCATCCTGTTAGCGAATATAGTACCCCAGGGCAGTCTGGTAGCCGGGTCGTCTTCAGTAGTTCAGCTTGATGCATGGACATGGGAAGATGCGGCCTATAAAACTGATGCAGGAATCCATTTCTATATGCCCTCATTAATGCCAAGGCCGCGTTTTGGATTTGGGGGTGGAGGCGGAGGAGGCAATGCGCAGCAACCACCTGCAGATCCCATTAAGGAAGGACTGGAAAAGATCGACCGGATTAAAAGTTTTTTCAGCGAGGCAAAAGCGTATTTAGGCGAAGCTTCTCACGATGAAACAAATTTGAAATTTTCTGCGGTGAAGGGATTGTATGATAAAAAGCAAAAATTGTATATCCATGCAAATACAGTAAAGCAGATGCTGCTGGCGCTCGATTTTGTTAAAGAGTTTGGTTTCGATGTGGTAATCGTAGGTGGAAGCGATAGCTGGCAGATAGCAGATCTGATAAAGCAGAACAATGTTTCGGTGATCCTTGGGCAATCGCATAATTTGCCCACCCTGCAGGATGACGATATTGATCAACCTTACAAAACTGCTGCGATGTTACAAAAAGCCGGTGTATTGTTTTCCATTACGGATGATGACCCGCAGAACCGAGGTCGTAACCTGCCGTTCAATGCCGGCACAGCCGTTGCGTACGGCTTAACAAAAGAACAGGCGTTACAGGCCATCACACTGAGTGCGGCAAAGATCATGGGGGTTGCAGATAAAACAGGGAGTATTGAACCGGGCAAGGATGCGAATATTATTATCAGCGAAGGAGATATATTAGATATGCGAACCAGCATTGTTACGGATGCTTTTATCCAGGGCCGCAAAATTGACCTGATGGATAAACATAAATTGTTGAATGAAAGATATAATCGAAAGTATGGGTTGAAAGGGTTTTAAGTAATGGCCCATCACAAATAGCCGGATACTATCACTGATAATTAAACCGCAGTGTCATTTTTGCGACTTTAATAACCGGACTTAAAGATCGGCTACCAGTCGATCAGCGAAAAATTCCATGCATTTCATAAGAGCCTGGCATTTCTCAATGCTGTTTTTTATTTCCTGCTCAAAAAATGATGAATGTTGCAGCTTTTTGCAACTTTAAGTTGACTAGCATGTAGAGCTGTTAGCGGCATGAAAAATTAAATCACCGTATTCTATCATTTTTAATGCCGTTTTTTGCATAAATTATACAGTATTTTGCCGATTTCTTTGCCCGCTGTGAAATATTATACCAAAACTTTAAAAAGTTGCTTATGCGGAAATTAATGTTCTACGCATGGATCTATCTCCTTATCTCCATGCCATTATTTGTTTTTTCCCAGGGTCGTACTATTACGGGCATGGTGAAAAATGACAAAGGAGAGCCTGTTCCCCGGGCCACCGTTCAGCAAAAAGGAACGAACAATGCAGTAACCGCCAACGAAAATGGGGTATTCAGCATTAACGTAACAGGCAATAAAGCCTCCCTTATTGTTTCCTCGGTGAATTACCAAAGTCGCGAAGTATCAATTGGCAGCGGTCCAACTTATGATGTTGAGTTGTCGACCGCGGGAAATCTTTCAGAAGTAGTGGTAACTGCCATGGGCATTTCGAGGGAGAAAAAAGCGTTAGGTTATGCTTCCCAGAAAGTCGATGCGGAAGACCTCACGCGTAATCAGCAATCCAATTTAATAAATGCATTGCAGGGTAAAGTTGCAGGCGCTACAATCTCGAGTATTGGCGGCGGTCCCGGTCAGGGTGCCACGATCCGTATCAGGGGAATTAATTCAATTGATGTAACTCAATCGAATGACCCCCTATTCGTAATCGATGGGATCATATTAGATAACAGCACCTCCACCCTGGGTGCCGGAGCCTCTTCAACCAGTCCATACAATGTAAGGTCTGTGGGTAACCGCGCATCGGATATTAATCCGGAAGATATTGAAACCATCAATATTCTTAAAGGAGGTGCCGCTACCGCCCTTTACGGCTTGCGTGGAGCAAATGGTGTGGTGGTTATTACTACCAAAAAAGGTAAAGGTGATGGCCTCCGTGTGAATCTGGCCAGCATGTACGGTTTCGACAAGATCAACAAAACCCCGGAGATACAACGGCTCTATACAGCAGGGATTGTTGGAGTATATACCCCCATTGGTTTGGGCCCTGCATGGGGACCATCAGTGGATGAGGCGAAGGTGATCGATCCCACGCATCCCGATATCATCTATGATAATTACAAACAGGCGTATCAAACAGGTAAGCAGATGCGCAATTCAATAAATATTTCAGGGGGTTCCGAAGTAGTGAAGTTCTTTTCCTCGGTATCCTATTTTGACCAGGAAGGGATGTTGCCTTTTACGGACTATAAAAATATCTCGGCACGCTTAAATACAGATGTTACAATAAGCGCTAAGATAAAAGCCTCCGTTAATATGAGCTTTACTAATTCAGGCGGTTACAGATATGACGCTGACCGGTTTGGAGAAAGCCTGGCATATTTTTCTGGAAGATGGGATGTTAATGACTATTTGAATCCCGACGAAACACAACTTTGGAGGGGTACCAATAATCCAATTTACGGAGCAGCCACTAACCGGCTCAAGGACAATGTAAATCGCTTTGTTGGCGGTATTTCATTAGGGTACACCCCTTTCAAGTGGCTCAATTTCAGCTACCGCATTGGAGGTGATACTTATTCTGATAACCGCTTTCGCACGGCTCCCGGCCTGAGAGGGATCACCGGCGAAAGATCGTACGATAATTCAGAGGGATTTGTAGGAGAATACAATGTCAATTACAGGGCTATCAATTCAACTTTTATAGCAACCCTTAATTCTAAACTTGGTAAGGATATAACGGGAACTTTACGACTGGGCCATGAATTACTCGACAGAAAGTCTACGTCGAGAGGCGTTTTAGGATCGCGTCTAAATGTATTTGACTGGTTTAATTTGAGAAATGCCGCCGTTCTAACTTCCGAAGACGGTGGAAGTCAATACAGGCTGATGGGTCTTTTTGGTGAAGCGACATTCGATTATAAAACCTTCCTGTTTTTATCTATCACAGGAAGAAATGACATTACATCTTCACTTCGTAAACCTAATAATTCTTTCTTCTACCCTTCAGTCAGTTTAAGCTATTTGTTTTCTGAAAATATCGATCTTCCGGAATTTATTACTTACGGAAAGGCCAGGGTTTCTTATGCTAAGATCGGTAAGGATGCATTGCCTTATAGCACATCAACAGGCTATGCTGCTTATGTTGGTAATCCATCAACCGGTGGTTTGCCATCCGGTACTACAGGCTTTACCAGAGGCTCTAATTTAGGAGATCCCGATCTACGTCCTGAGTTTACAAACACCATTGAAGGAGGTCTCGAAATGAGTTTCCTCAATAATCGTCTAGGGTTCGACGTGACTTATTATCACTCAGTAAGTAAAGATCAGATCATCAATGTAAATGTATCCTCTGCGACAGGTTACGTTCGTGCTGCCGTAAATTCCGGCAGTATGCGTAATAAGGGAATAGAGCTGATACTTAAAGGCACTCCTATTAAGACGGCTAATTTCTCATGGGATGCATCTTTAAACTTTTCGGCAAATAAAAACAAGATATTGAGTATCAGAGATGGTCTTACTGAAATATCTTATGGCGGACCAAGCGGTGGATATTTAAATTCGCCTGTTACTATGAAACTGATACCTGGTGAGACTTATGGCAATATTTATGGTACACATTACCTTCGGTATTATGGTAGCGACAAGGAAGATCCCGTCAGAACGGATAAATCCAGACCAATGGTGATCGGCGCAAATGGATTCCCCGTATTAGCTCCGGTGTCCAGCCAGAAATTATTAGGTAACTCCCAACCAGATTGGGTAGGGGGACTCAGTAATAATTTTTCTTACAAAGGATTTACACTGTCTACGTTAATAGATGCCAGATGGGGAATGGAAAGATTTAACCGTCTTGATAATTTCTTTGCCGCCTTTGGTATTGCAGATTATACAATTAATCGCAGAGATTTTAAAGTATTTGATGGTGTATTGGCGGATGGCACTCGCAACACCAAGCGGGTATGGTTAGGACAAGCTATCGGACCGGATGGAGTTAACTATGGAGAAGGGTATTATCGTACAAATTACCGGGCTATTTCTGAACCATTTGTTCAGGATGCTTCCTGGATACGCCTGCGATCTGCCAGTCTTTCTTATTCTTTGCCGAGAACCTGGCTGCCTAAAAACTTTATCAGAAATGCAACGATATCTGTAACAGGAAATAATTTATTACTTCGTACCGACTATTATGGTTTAGATCCTGAATCGGTCTCCGCTGATAGTGGCAGTAACGTGGATGGTGCTTCCGGATTTACGTACCCGGCGGCCAGGTCCTTTTTATTTACCATCAATGTTGGATTTTAAAAAAACGAAATATGAACAAAAAATATAGATTTTTATTCATTCTTCTTTCTGCCGTAGTTGTAGGGTTGCAGAGCTGTGAGAAAGATTATTTTGATCTCAATGATAATCCTAATCAGGTCACTACCCCATCATTGTCATCTTTGTTGAGCACAGCAACGCATAAAGCGGGTATTAATAATTACAATGTGGGAGGAATTACGTCCACATATGTACAGTACCTCGCCAATCCATCGGCAGCGGCAGCTTCGGATATTTATCAGGAAGTTGACTACACCAGTACCTGGGATGCCTTGTATTATGCGATGGCAGATATCGCCGATCTTAAGACCCTTGCTTTGGAACAGGGATCGAGCGAATACCTGGGGGTTGCAAATGTTTTATTATCATATCACCTGAATTTAGTGACAGATATGTGGGGGAATGCACCTTTTTCCGACGCATTTAATCCCACTACACTTACGCCGTTATATGATACGCAAGAGGATCTTTATAAGACCAGTCTCGATTTGCTTGATTCGGCGATTGTTCAGCTTACCAGGTCCGACGCTACACTAAAATTGGTGGCGGGCAACGATCTTATCCATGGTGGCGACAGATTAAAATGGATTAAAACTGCATATGCTTTGAAAGCAAGAATGTTGATCAAAGTGAGTAAAACAGCAAGTTTTAATGCTGCTTCAGTATTGTCGGCATTGGATAATTCGTACAAATCAAATGCAGACGACGCCGGGATGGCATCGTTTCAGACCAGAAACCCATGGGCACAGGTTGCCAGGAACAATGCCAGTTTAACTTTGAGCGGGTGGTTATCCGAACAACTTGTAGATCATCTCAATGGTACCAGTTACGGCGTGTTTGATCCACGCATTAGAAAAATCACCGATCCAACAATTACAGTCGCGGTCCCATTTATCGGAACCGTTAATGGAGCGGGCAACAGACCTCCCGGCAATAATACTGTGAAAGATGAAAATTATGTAGCCACCAGTTCGCCATGGACCAGCGATGCGGCGCCGGTTCTGCTTGTCACTTATGCAGAAACAAAGTTTATTGAGGCGGAGGCTGCATTGGTTGCAAATCCTACCAGAGCATATGCCGCTTATTTAGCGGGTATCAATGCCAATATGGATAAGCTTCAGGTACCTGCAGGAGCAGAACGAACTGCATACATCGCCGCAGCGTCGGTGGGCGCTGGTAGCTTAACAAAAGCTTTGATCTTTAAAGAAAAATATGTGGCTACTTACCTGAACCCCGAAGCCTGGAATGATGCGCGGCGGCTTGATTATATGTATAAAAATTTTACGCTACCCCAAAATGCAGCCCTGACTACTTTTATTCGCCGCTTAGCATACCCCACCGGCGAAAGAAGTAAAAATGGTAAAAATATTCCTTCAGTGAGTTCATTGACGGATAGATTGTGGTGGGATAAATAACAATACAGAATTTAGAAGAAATAGAAAGGCGGGTCAAAGAACCCGCCTTTCTATTTTGTATTTTATTTTTTTTACCTGCAAATTAATATGGGGGCTTATCAGGCCTGCTCAATGGTATCATTTTCAAATTTGCTAATTTTCAAATCGCATTAATTCTCTCTTCCATGGCAATTCTTAAACTTCTTGCCACTTCCGCAGGGACAAGGATCATTACGTCCAACCTTCGGGCCTACCCTAACAGGTTCCTGCTTCACCGGCGTTGGATCATAGTAATCATTTTCATTTGCTCCATAATCATCACCTCTTGCATCGATCTCCTCTTTATTAGCCCGCATGCGGCTCATATCGGTTTTTTGCTCCTGGCCTTCGCGGATCTG
>JACMLY010000085.1 GCA_014379345.1 Chitinophagaceae bacterium | reverse complement strand
TGAATATTCACCCGTAAGATTGATAAATCCCTTTTTGCCCAGATTGAAGCCATAATTTAAACCAGCCTGGAAAGCTCCTCCGTCGTATACATTGACATTTTTCACTGAAGTATTACTAAGTTTTCCCAAGCTATAATCCTTATTATAGCTGGTAACACTTTCACCATACGATACATTGCCGCTTAATGAATTGTTGTTCGCTTTTAGCACAATATTAATCACACCCGCAATTGCATCCGAACCATATTGCGCTGCAGCACCATCCCTTAATACTTCTACTCTTTCAATGGCAGAAACGGGAATGGCATTCAGATCAGTTCCTACCTGTCCACGGTTAACCGTTCCGTTTACATTTACCAAGGCCGACTGGTGCCGCCTTTTACCATTTACCAATACCAATACCTGGTCGGTACCCAGGCCTCTTAATTGTGCAGGATCCAGGTGGTCTGTTCCATCAGCGACCGTTTGCCTGCTTGATTGGAAGGACGGGGCGGAAAAAGTCAACAACTGATTGAGATCTCCCTGTCCCACTTCTTTTGCTATAGAAGTCACGGGTATTATGTCAACAGGTACCGGAGTTCGCACTTTTGTTCTGGATAGGTTTCTTGAACCAATCACTATAATTCCTGTCTCATTCTGCAAAGGCTCTAAGCCAATTCGATACGTGCTCACAGAGCCACCAACTTTTATAGTACGACTGGAGTAACCTGCATAACTGACGACAATTTCTTTTACAGTGCTATCAATTTTCATTGAAAAAGTTCCATCGTCGCCGGTTGCCAAACCCACTTTATTCTCTTTAGCTACGATGGAAGCCAGGGCTAAAGGTTTATTATTTGCAGCATCAAAAACTTTACCGGTAATGGTTTTCTGTGATAATGCCACAAATGGAAATAGCATGAGCAGCAATACCACAATTTTTGTAATATAATGTTGATGATCTGATCCGTTTCTAATACGAAAAATGTAAATTCTTTTATTCATAATTCTTTTTAAATTATCTGTTCCCGTAAATGAAATAATATTTCTGTTGCGAAGTAACTTCAATTGTTATGGTTTATACTTAGCCATTCTAGTATCCCATTTCTTTTTATGCCTCTTTAAACCCCCTTAACAAAAGCATCCGAAATGGGATCGGGTCTTTCCCTTTTTCTCACAAAAAAAAGTTTGATAAATTTTATCAGTTTCATATCATTCTATGTTAATTCGAAATACAGGAAGCAGGCGAGAGAATTTTTACTGTATGTATATTTATCTTATCGAAAGACGGGACTTTCTTTGCCTGGCACTTATTCACAGGTTGATTAGGGTACGGATCAAAGTATTAGAAAGACTGCTCAGGGCCAAACAGCAATCAGATTTTAAGATAGCAATGCAATGTTGCTAGCTGCTGGCGGCCATTTGTGCACCGATTAAACATTCTCAATTCGCCTAACAGCATTACATTATCATTCCTTTTAGTGCACATGGACCTGCGGATTTGTATCGTGAAATACTCCATCAGGATTGAAATGCCAAACCCAGGCGTGAAGGAGCCATAAATCAAAACCAGTGTTGCGTTCCCACACATCTGCCGAACCGGTAAAACCTTTGGGCGCTACTTCAGGTGTCAGATCAATAGGAACTGCGTATTCTACAGCCACCAACTCAAAGCTTCCATCGTGTTTCTTATTATAAACCAAAATCTCAGGTTTTCCGATTTCAAATGTTGCATCCACAATTCCAGATTTCATATAATGAAATCCCATGTTTGGCACCACTACACTTATATCCTGATAGCCATCCGCAATAGCCTTGCTGAATTTCCGATATTTGGCGGTCGCTGCACGTGCCTGCAGAAGTTCCAAAAACGTAATCACCGAAAATCCACGATGTTCGCTGATCTTACTATCCGAGCTTTGCGTATTGTTTTGATAAGCATTGAGAAATTCATCATCCGAATTCAGGATAGGACTCTCCGCTTTAACTGCGGGTTCTTCTATCTGTGTTTCTGGTTGCTGTTTGTTGCAACCTGATAATAGTATGGTAAGAAGTAAAACCACCGGGCAAAACAACGATACCACACTACTTAGATGATAACCCAAAGGCTGAACTGTGAAATTATTTTTGAAGCTGAAATTAGCACCAATCAATTTTTTCATTTTATTACTTTTTTGTTGCTGAGACAATTTTATACCGCATCTGTGTTTCTTTTATTGTCAGGGCGTGTCCGATAATAGGTTTACTTAGGGGTTTAGTGCTTCGCCAGAGATTTAATAAAAAGCCTGATTATTTCAGGAAAACGGTTTCCTGCACCTGAGCGGCTTCTTTCCATAACAATTTTTTTCATGCAAATATTTTTAATGATGAATAGTGATCGCAAAATTGCAAACATCATTCTTAACCGATGCCAGAGGTATTCCCTATTTAAGTATAAGCAATTCCCTATTTTATAATCTCCTGGATAGCGGTTTGATAATTCTGTTATCGTGAATTACTTCACATGATGAATGGTATCATTTTGATTAATTGATTCGTGCTTTCTTCCAGCAATTGCGGCCTCCGGATGATGATGCAACTGGTGTGAGAAAATTCCACGGAAGAAACTGTCCAGTCAATGCATTCTTTAAAGTGCGGGAATTACCGTCGCATACCTAGGTATAAAATTAAAACGCCGTCCATTTCATTCAATGGCCGGCGAAAGTTTACTACCAATATGTTTTACATTTATTTATTGGCTCTCCCTATAAATAAACCCAAAGCGACTGCACATGATTGAAATTTATCGTTACTGTTCAGCATTTGGCACGTCTTCCAGGCGGTAATAAATTTTTAGTCCTCTTTCTGTTGCTACTCTTACATCTTCATCGGCTCCTTTCGAAACCCCTGAAAGACGAAGAACTGCATCACATTTTTCAAGAAGTCTGTGCGCAACCGGATATTGTATCTCTTTCCACGCCTTGTCACCCGGCCTGGTTGAGCCTGCAAGATGAATCAGTGGTAAGGCCACCCATTCACCAATGATAGGAATGTGTCCCTTTCTGAATAATGGTAATGCAACTGATTCAAGACTGTTTAGATTTTGTTGCATTAATTTGGGGTTGTCGTCGGTGCCACTTCTGTACGGGCCGGCAATAAGTATCAACATGATTATAGTTTAGATTTTTATGAAGAGCGCTGATGATCGATTGTTCTTACTGTTTCATTACCTCCATTGTTTTTCGATTTGCCTTTTGCTGGTGGATCGCCTGTAAATGTCTCGATTAAAATGTGTTTACCAGACAGTTCCCAAAACAGTTTCAATGACATCTTCACAAAATTGCAACGGGTGTTCTTATTTGATAACAGAAATATTCCCTACTTATGTACAAAAGATTCCCTATTTTATAATTTCCTGACGAACCGCTTCCGTTACAGCTTTAACGCGTGAGTTAACATCGAGTTTGAAGAGTATGGAGGAGATATGGTGATCAACTGTTTTCGTAGATATAAAAAGCCTGGCAGCAATTTCTTTGTTCTGGAGCCCTTCTTTAAGCAATGGTATAACGTCCAGTTCCCTACCGGTTAAAAGGGCGGGATTTGATTGGGTTGTTTTCCTGATGCCACGGGGAATGCTTTTGATACCGGAAGATCTCATTTCCAGTTTCATTTTTTCGTACGGGATATTGGCGCCAAGCTTATGAATTGTTGTGATCGCCCTTCTTTTATCATCATCACTTCCCATAAATAAAACAAGGGCCTGCGTGTAAGGGCAACCTGATCTCCCCCATAAGGCTGCTGCTTTCTGCGCCTTTGCTACACTGCTCACATCATACCCTTCATAAATTTCCCTGAGCGGCAAGTGCTGTTTTCTTGCTTTTAGCAACCAGAAGGCAAATTCACTTGCTTCAATATTGTTGATTGACAGCTTAATCATTTCTTTGGTTCGATTGAGAGCTTCTTTTTTAATAATGGCTTTTCCCGTCAGCCATTCATATTCCAGTAAAGCCACCAATGAAGGAATAATTCTTTGCAACTCCATAGCCTCAAAAGCCATTGTTTCCGCCTCAAGCAATAATGGAAGTACGTCGGTATCTCCAGTGCGCATCTTTATCGTTGCCAGCACGGCGAGAGCGCCAATTCTAACAACAGTTGGCTGATTTTCACTTTTAAGAAGGTTGTCAGCAATGCTATATGCTTCCTTCCAATAGCCGGTTTCGAGATTTAGCCGGGCTCTCCAGGATAACATGTATAATTTCAAGGAATCAAGATCCTGTTCTTCACAATAATTTATACCCTCGGTTAATTTTTTTTCCGCTATTACATACTCTTTCACGATCACCCCGTTACTACCCAGAGTTGCATAGGCTCTTGCCACCTGCTCATGATAGGAATTTTTTATTGCAATATCCAGGCTTTCCTGCAACAACACAATCCCTTTTTGCATAGACGCCTGATTTAGCATTAATATGGAACCTACATTGGTAAGCGCATGACAAAGCGTTTCTTCATCGCTCATTTCCTTTGCAATCGCAATAGCTTTGTCTCCCCAGGATATACATTCACCTGCATGGTCGGATAACATCTTCAATTGGGACATATTGCTGTATGCCATTGCTTTTATAGTGGAAGATGGCTGACTATCCAACACTTCAATAGCTTGCTCGGCAAAACTTTCAGCATTTTTCCTGTTGCCTTCAAACCACCATAGGCGTGATAAAAACCGCAAACAATTACCGATTTTTTCGGTATCATTTTTCTCCTTCCAAAGGCTTAATGATTTTTCAGTATAACTGATTGCCTCTTTGATCTGGTTAGTGAGATAACACTCATACGCATAGCCTTCGTAGAATTGAATCAATATATCTTTATCACGTCCCTGGTAGTATTCTATAGCCGACAAATATAACCTCGATGCTTCTATGTGAGCACCCACGGATGCAGATTTCTTCGCAGCAAAAGGTGCATATTGAACTACTATTTCATATTCATTTGCATTTTTTGCGTGATGAATAATCTTTTCGATTTCCTGGTTCTGTTCAAAACTTACCTTGAACACGTCCAGCATTTTTTTATTGTAGCCAATCCTTGCCAACGGCGACAAGGATGCTTCAATAGTTCTTCTGTATAATTCATGCTTGAAGAATAGTATGCCATCTTTCAGAATAAGGATCTTTGCGTCCAGGGATTGCTTTATGGCCACGGAACAAACCAGTTCTTTTCTTTCAAGATATTTTATGTTGAACCCGTTCGGAAGTATGGACAATATCTCCCATGTTGACTTTGTTCCTTCAGCCTGCTGGTTATAAACGGATAAAATGGAATCCTTGATATTATCAGGTACGCCCGGGCTGTAACTGGCTAATATTTCATTAACGTAAAAAGGATTACCCCCGGAAATATTGTAAACGTCTTCACCATTGTAGCCTTTTTCGCGGGCCATTTTTTCTACCACCTGCCTGGACAAAGGAGTAAGTTGCAGTCTTGTAAAAGAATCAGGGGGAAGCTGGCCTAACACATTTCTAAAAGGATGCCCCAAATGTATCTCATCATCGCGGTAGGTAACAATGAACAGGCATGGCAATAATGAAATGCGTCTCACAAAAAATTTTATAAAATCGAGTGTGGCTTCATCCGCCCAATGTATGTCCTCAAATACAATTACAAAACTTTCTTTTCTGTCATTTAGTTCCCGAAAAAAACCGGAAAATAGTTCTGACCGTTCTTCCATAGTATGGCTATCGGGCCATAGCCGGCTATTTACCTGCCCCATTATATCGTAAAGAGGTGCAAGCGGGCGAGGCGTAAATAATGCGTCACAAGCTCCCTGATAAATATTACATTCACCTTTTTTCTCTTTACAAAAAGCTTTTACTAAAGAGGTTTTACCAATACCGGCTTCACCACTTACAAATACGCAGTGTCCTTCACCCCCTCCAACATCTGCTAGTTTTGTTTGTAGCAATACTAAAAATTCGTCTCTTTCTATAAGCTCCATATTTACGGTTTTACAAAATATAAGGTATGGCTATTTTAAAATAGGGAGTATCACCTATTTCGGGTATAAAAAAGAGACTTATTTTGTAAGGGGGTCTTATTTTCACCTCTCCAAAAAATCTTAAAAGTAAAAGCATAAGATATGCGGAAGAAGAAATACATAAGCAGTTTATTTTCCGAACCAAAAAAAATTCTTATGCGGCAAATCTATGAAGTAGCGTATTTGAAAAAGAAAGTTCAACAGTTGGCCCCAGTATGAAAGAACACCGGCAGGTAAAACTGGAGACATCATCGAATACTCATTACTTCTACGGCATGAGATCAAAAAAGCTAATTGGTGAAATAGAAATGTGGAGAATCAAACACAGGGATAAAATAATGGGAAAAAGTCAGACAGCTAATTTCAAATACGAAACATTCTTCAGGAACTACAGTCATTTCATTCCCTTAAATAAAAATATGGTGCGTAACAGTAAGTTCTGTGCGTGCGTAGCAGATGTACTACATTGATTAGGCGATTCGCCTTGGAATGTATTATTGCCCGGTTGGCAGCATATTCCTGATAGCACTGATTTTCCATAGTCCCCGCTCAAAAAAAACTACAAAAGTACTCCACATTTTCCGAGTGGTACCGTCTGTATTCTGTATTTCATATTTGCAATCAACAATTGCACTACCAGGATCGAGAAGTCGTATTTTTTCAATGTTGAGGGTTCTTGTACCCGGGCTATTAGCCGAGCTATTCAACATTCCCTTCACAGACGCATCTATACCATTTCTCCATTCACCTGTCGAAACCAATTGATCAACATCACTGGTTAAAATACTTTTAAGCAAGAGCGTATCTCTTTTTTCCCTGGCCTGCGAATATTTATCAATTAATGAATAAATATCCTTTCTCAGCTTATCATCGGGCACTACATTCTGGCCTAGTAAAAATGATGTTACTGTCGTATTAAGTAAGAGCAGTAAAAAAATATTTTTCATGATGTAACTATATTTTAAAGATAGCAGGTTTTAATCGTAAAGGATAGCCGCAGCGCAAAATATTGAATTTGACTTTCACGCATTCAATCAGTGCCTGCATTGCACCGATATAAATTAGATCTCTGCCTTCTGTAAAAAGCTTTCTTAAACAACCATTTGTAAGAAAGGCGGCGTAAATTTATGTGTTGCTGTCATTGTAAATGAAACGCTACTTACTTAACTGCTATGAACACCAACCTAAAAATATTTATAAGTAAATATGTTACCCTTTCAGATGTTGAATTGGAAGACATTACCAATAAGTTTAAAAGCAAACTGGTTAAGAAGAATAATTATTTATTGAGACAAGGTGACACCTGTAGAGACCTTGTATTTGTTCAAAAAGGCTGTTTACGTTTGTATTATTTGAAAGAGGAGATTGAAGTATCAGTCTGGTTTGCTTTTCAGCAGTCATCCGCAATTGAAATTTATAGCTTTATAAGCGAGCATCCTTCAAACTATTTTCTTCAGGCGATAGAAGACAGCGAACTTCTATACCTCCCAAAGACAGAATTAAATAAGCTCTATCAATTTCAACCAAAAATGCAGGAGATGATGAGAAATTTTTGGGAAGATGTAATCCTCAACCTGATAAACAGATTTACAGCACTTCAAAAAGATTCGGCGGAGAAACGATATCTGGATTTATTAAATAAGCCGGATTATTTGGAAACAATACCTCAAAAATATCTTGCTTCTTTTATTGGCGTTACACCAACATCACTAAGCAGGATCAGGAAGCAAATCATTAAAAACCATTAATTGCCATAGGGCAATTAATTTCTTAAAAAAGATTTTAAATTTTGTACTCATTAAACTTAAATAATGAGTACTACAAAATTAAAATTAATTGAGGCGGAAAATGTAGCCATTGAATTATTTAAAGCGGTTGAAGACCGCAATTTAATTAAAGCAGGAAAATCAGAACAGCAGCTGAATGCTGAAGTTTTTGACTTGGCTTTTGCACTGTTTGGTATAGAAAAACATTGGCACAAAAGAATTGTCAGAAGCGGCGCCAATACTTTAATGCCCTACAATGAAAACCCGCCAGACTTAGTAATCCAAGAAGATGATATTTTATTTTTTGATTTTGGACCTATTATCGAGGATTGGGAAGCGGATTTGGGAAGAACTTATGTGATCGGCAATGATTCAATTAAACATAAATTAAAAAGTGATATTGAAAAGGCATGGTATGAAACAAAAGAATGGTTTCATAAACATACAAAATTACCAGCGTCTGAATTATATCATCATACAGTAGAAAAAGCCAAAGAATATGGTTGGATCTTTGGCGGAGAGCTTGCAGGGCATCTTATCGGTGAATTTCCACATGAAAGGTTAGAACCTGGGAACTATCAGTTATATGTTCACCCGGAAAATCACAACGACATGTTTTTACCCGATGCAAATGGTAATAAAAGAGAATGGATTTTGGAAATACATTTTGTTGACACAGAAAAACAGATAGGTGGTTTTTTTGAGCAATTATTAACCTGATAGACAAAATGGGAAATTTATTTTCATATACTAGTGTCCGGATAAAATCTTTAGATAGTGCAGTGATCAGTTCTTTGGATGAACTTCAGGGCAATTCATTTTGATCAGGGCTTTGTGTCAACGGACACAAAGATTAGAATGGTTATTAACCGGACAATAATGTCTTCATATATGGAACATTGCCATCAAAAGCAGTTCAATTGAGCACATTTGGTTATAATTCTTATTTCCAATGGCTTTTTGGCATCTGTCGAGGCTACAATGTTCTCGCATATTCCAGATCCGGCGTCTGATAAGTATGTTCAGGGACTGTGCCCAATGTTGATTTTTCGACTTTTTTTCCCAATCCATAAAATTGCTGAAAGCTCATGATAAGTGGCCGCCATAGATCAGGATCTACCCGATGCTCGTAACCTTTCATCAAAATCCCATCGTCCAGATGCACTTTTACAATGCGAAGCTCAAAAGTTATCAAACGACCTTTTTGCCTGGGATTGTCATCCGCCAGCGGATTTATTTTTTTTAGTTCTGCTTCTAGTTGCACCGGGCATTCCTGCACACGTGGAGCATTCACGACCAGAGAATCAACAGATGTTAACCCGCTGATCTCAAATTTACGAGGCTCATATCGATACCCTTTTTGCAGCTTACCCTCTGGCACCGGATTGGATCCTGTTGTCAATGCAAGGAGGTTGACCGCTGCTACCTGATTTACGGAGGGTAGATTTAAAACACATTGTTTCTCCCGCATGATATTCTCTGTTGTTTTTGAAAAGGAGGAAAGTCCGATCACGCATCTCCATCCCAGCCAGAAAATGGAAGACATAGGAGCAAGATTATAAGTATGGTCTGCATTTAATGTGCTTACTAATACTACTGGCGTTCCAAAATATAATATGGGAGGTTCGCTAACATGATGCATAGGTAAAATTTATGCAGCAAAAATATCCGTCTGTCACCTGTCTGGAAACCCGATTCTTGCTGACTTTTCTATTCACAAACTCAGTCCTATCATCTTTTCTGTATTTTAGCTACTAAACTGGAATTATCAATGGCAGTGAAGTACCGGCACATATTGCTGATAGATGATGACGAAGACGATGGCGAAATTTTTGTTGCTGCTTTGAAAGTTGCATCTGCTGCTGTTGCCTACACGGTGCTTGACGATGCTACAGAGGCCTTAGACCAATTATCATCTAAGGAAATTATTCCGGATGTAATATTTTTAGATTTGAATATGCCGATCATGAATGGGCAGCAATTTCTTTTAGAGGTTAAGAAAAATCAGGGCTTACAGAATATTCCTGTGGTCATTTTTTCCACTACCTCCCATTCCCCCACAATACAATTAACCAAAGAATTCGGAGCACAGGATTTTATCACCAAGCCAAATAACTTTGACGAGTTGGTGCACGTTCTTAAAAACTTTTTAAATGAAAGACATGCTGAATAAACACCATTATGGAAATACCGTCTCCAAACGCTAATGATTTATATTTTCTTTCTGCCGGTGGAGAGATGGGAAAATTGATACGGGCAAAAGACTGGAATAGCACATCGTTAGGACACCCCATTGATTGGCCACAAAGCTTGCGTATAATGGTTGCAATGATGCTTGAGAATCCCTTCGGGATGTACATTGCCTGGGGAGAAGATTACATCCAACTTTATAACGATAGCTTTCGGCCAGTTCTTGGAGCCACCAAACATCCGGCAGCCTTGGGCATCAGCTCAAGGGACACTTTTGAAGAAATCTGGCATATCATACGTCCCATGTTTGAGGGTGTTAAGCAGGGAAAAGCCGTTGGCTTTCCTGATTTCATGGTGCCTTTGAACAGGAATGGATTTATAGAGGAGTGCTATTTCGATTTTTCATATAGCCCTATACGAAAAGAAAACGGAGAAGTTGGCGGCGTATTGGTGACAGTTATTGAAACCACGGCGAAAAAGTTAGCGGAAGATTCCGTTAAGGAAAGCGAAAAACGCATTCGCACTATCATAGAAGGTCTTCCTCTGGTGGTTTGGACGGCAGCGGCGGATGGGGGCCTTACCTATATCAGCCAGCAATGGGAAGATTTCTACGGCAATCTGGTGAATGAGAGTCTGGGCAACGGTTGGGCAAAATATGTGCATCCGGATGATAGAGATAATGCTGCCGCTCTTTGGGCGTATTCGCTTCAAAATGGCACTAACTACGAAACAGAATTCCGCGTTCTACACAAAGGCGAACAGTATCGCTGGATACTTGTCAGGGCACTACCTATCCGAAATAAAGAGGGTTATATTATTTCCTGGAACGGATCAAATACCGATATACATGATAAAAAGTTAAGCGAGGAAGCGGCCCGGGAAAGTGAACAGCGGTTTAAGGCAATGGCTGACAATATTCCCAACCTTGCATGGATGGCCAATGCGGACGGGTGGATTTATTGGTATAATAGAAAATGGTATGAATATACCGGAACAACCCCCGAACAAATGGAAGGATGGGGCTGGCAATCGGTTCATAGTAAAGAAGAGCTGCCGAAGGTGCTCGTTACATGGCAAAAGTCAATTGATACAGGCCAGCCCTTTGAGATGATATTTCCTATCAAGGCAGCCGATGGGAGGTTCAGGCAGTTCCTGACACGAGTTCTACCGGTTCATAACAGCGAAGGCAAAATTCACCAATGGTTTGGAAGCAACACTGACATTACTGCTCAAATTGAAATAGAGCAATCGCTTAAAGAAAGTGAAGAGCGTTTTCGTACGATGGCTGAAGGAACGGACGTATTTATTGCTGTTGGAGATGCCTCCAGCAATGCTATTTACTTTAACAAGGCATGGACTGATCTTACAGGAAGGCCGATGGAAGAACTTTTGGAGTTTGGGTGGCTTGACCTTGTTCATCCCGAAGACCGGGACAGGTATGCCAATACTTATTTAAATGCCTTCAAAAAAAGAGAACCTTTTATTGGCGAATTCAGGATACTAAATCAGGATGGCGATTATCGGTGGCTGTTGGCTAAGGGGCCCCCACGCTTTAACCCGGACGGTTCATTTGCAGGTTACATCAGTTCTTCTGTAGATATTACTGACCGGAAAAAAGCAGAAAAGGCGCTTGAAGAAAAGGAGCAAAACCTGCGAAATACTATTATCCAGGCACCTGTAGCCATGTGCATTTTCAGAGGTCCGGATTTTGTGGTTGAACTGGCCAATGAACGCATGTTTGAACTATGGGGGAAATCAGCAGAACAGGTAATGCATAAACCCATTTTTGAAGGTTTACCCGA
>JACMLY010000084.1 GCA_014379345.1 Chitinophagaceae bacterium | reverse complement strand
TATTTACAGGGCATTTCAAGGGCAATGCACGCAGTTTTGCCGATAGATTAAATATAGAATTGGATGCAATCGAATTCGATATCGAAGATTCAATGTTTATAGTGTACCCGCAGGTATTGACCGACGGGCATCCTTCCCTGGCAAATTTTATAATTAAACGAAAGGGGAACAAGAACTTAAGGAACAGGTTCAATCACTAATTTTTTAAGCACATCAAGAAGCCAGAAATAATGGCTGGGTTTTGTTAAAAAAATGGGTTAATGGAAATCATCAGCAACATCGGTCGCTACCTTTTTGCGGTTGCAATTACGGGATTTGGAATGATACAGTTTATTACTGCTGATTTTCCAACCGCATTTTTGCCGGTACCGGTTTCTCTTCCGGCCAGGATTTTATTTGTGCAGCTGACTACAGTCATTTTTCTACTTACCGGAATATCCATTGTTGTTAACAAATGGACCGAAATAAGCACACTTGTTACTGGTTCGATATTTCTTCTTTTTTTCTTTTTTCTCCTTCTCCCGAGGCTATTATCGGATATCCGCGACCCGACAGAGTGGACTATATGTAGTGAAGCGTTGGCTATCGGAAGCGGTTCGATTATACTTGCCGGCATACCTTCCATTGATTTTTTTGACAGTCACAAAAAAAATGTTTTCCGACGCATTATGGTCAGGGCAAGCCGCTATTGCTTTGCGATCTCCCTGGCCGTTTTTGGAATCCAGCACATGATGTATTCCGATTTTATTGTCACCTTGATGCCGTCCTGGATGCCCGCCAAAAAATTCTGGTCTTATATTATCCAGTTTGCTCTCCCGGCAACAGCATTGAGCATTTTTATAAATATCGGGCTTCGATTGGCGGCTGTTTTATCAGGCTGTATGTTCTTGCTGTGGGTAGTCCTGCTGCATATACCGCGTGCAATAATGAGCCCTGATAAAGAAA
This sequence comes from Chitinophagaceae bacterium, assembly GCA_014379345.1. Lineage (GTDB taxonomy): Bacteria > Bacteroidota > Bacteroidia > Chitinophagales > Chitinophagaceae > Flavitalea. The sequence goes on along the minus strand of JACMLY010000084.1, from coordinate 17,809 downwards.
CGGAATGGACCAGCCTGTTTATTGCCCTTGCTATGGCAGGCATTTGTTTTCTGTTGAGCAGGCGTTTTAATGCAGTTGTTAAAATAGTAAACTTAAATACCATAAACGATGAAGCAATTACTGTTCAGTAAGATACCCGCGCTGTTTGCCATATGCATTGCAACCGTTTCTTATTCACAATCAGATATAACCAAGTCATCAAAAAAGGAGAACATGTTACAAACAGCGGCCAAAAACGAAGAAATTCTACTTAGTGAGCTAAATGCGCTATTCATTAAAAACTTTTTAACGCAGGATACGGTTGCACATAACCGGATCATTCATAAAGACTTTGTTTGTATTGAAGGTTCGGGAGAGATCGTTAACAGGGATCAGTACATCAAAAATTGGGCTACTGATTATGATAACAGTGGGTACAAAACGTTTTCCTTTACGGATGAAGTGATCCGCATTTTTGGAGATATGGCACTTGTAAGGTCGAAAACAATTTATACTAAGATCGTTGACGGAAAGATCATTGAAGGCAATTCAATTTACACCGATACATATGTGAAGGAAAATGGCAATTGGTTATGCGTACAGGCGCATATTACACCAGTGAAAAAGAAATAGCGATGCGCTTCTTCAAATATTTAATTCTTGTAAGAAACCGAATAACAGGTGAAGTCAGATGGTTTAAAAATTCAGCAACAGAATAAAAATGCGTGACCCCAGTTATTTAGAAATGCCGCCATCCGGAAGTACAGAAAGGGTAGGAGACTTTTTCAACGCTGTAATGATGTTGACACCAAAATCGATACCCGAAGACACTACGACTTTCAATAAACCGGAACGTCATTTTCATGTTGTTGAATTTGCGAAACAATACATTCTAAAAAATTTTAGTACTAAACTCGATGTTGAACAGATAGCCAGGAAGGCGTTTGTAAGCCAATACCATTTCAGCCGGATTTTTAAGAAGTACACGGATAGTTCCCCTTACCAATATCTTTTGGAGGTACGTCTTCAACATGCAAGGAAGTTAATGAATGGGACAGATTTGCCAATAAAAGAAATCTCTTTTCAGTCGGGATTTAATAGCATCGATTATTTTTCTGCTGCCTTTACAAAGAAATATAAAATATGTCCCAGGGAATACAGGAAATTGTTATTCTGGCATGAGAAGAAAAACCGACGATAAAGCCCGGAAACGGGCTTTATTTTTTTTCGATCTTACCATTCGCACAGCCGTCCCATGCTTTTTATACAAGTAGGTTTATATATTCTTCTTCGGGAATTTTATCACGCGATAGAACTTTTCCTGAGTTTTATTTTAAACTAATAGTGTTAAATGCCATCATCGTTTCGTGACTTGTAACTTCAATATGCAAGTAGCGGATTTATTGCTGCGCTTTTATCATTTTTATCATGACGTTGAAATTCTTTGCTTAGTTCCTGTGAGTAAAATACTATACGTTTACTTTTAATTGAGTACTACAATATGAACATCAATCAGAATGTGTTAACGCTTGATGAATTCAGATTCAGTGAACAGAGAAATTTCCCCCAGGCCACTGGAGAACTAAGTAATTTACTCCGCGACCTCGCCTTTGCTGCCAAGCTGATTAATGCCGAAGTAAGCAAAGCCGGGTTGGTTGATCTATTGGGAGATACGGGTACGATCAATGTTCAGGGTGAAGAGGTGAAGAAGCTGGATCTTTTTGCCAACCAGACCCTCATCAGCTGCCTGAAACGCGGTATTAGCTGCGCTGGTATTGTGAGCGAAGAATTAGATGACGTTACCATTTTTGATGATGAAAAAAGTTGTCAGAGCAAATACATTGTTGCGTTTGATCCTTTGGATGGCAGCAGTAATATTGACAATTGTATTTCGATAGGTTCCATATTCGGCGTCTATCTCAGGGCCAGTGAAGCAGGCAAGAAATGCACCGTGGAGGATTTTATATTGGAAGGGAGAAATATGGTGGCGGCAGGTTATGTAATTTATGGTTCTTCCACCATTTTTGTATATGCAACCACAAGAAGTGTAAATGGGTTTACACTGGATCCTGCTGTGGGTGAATTTTTTCTCAGCCATCCCAATATCCGGTGCCCTCAACTGGGGCGCATCTGCTCGGTAAACTTTAGTAACTATTTGAATTATTCTCCGGGCGTTCAGCAGTATCTTGATCATATCCAGCTGAAAAATAAAGAAGAAGAAGGTTATTATACACAGCGGCATGTGGCCAGTATGGTGGCGGATCTGCATAGAAACCTTATTAAAGGAGGCATATTCCTGAATCCTGCGACACCAAAATATAAGAATGGAAAACTAAGATTGGTATACGAATGTATGCCATGGGCTTTTATTTATGAGATTGCCGGAGGAAAAGCGATCGACGGTACACAGCGGGTATTGGATATTCCTTTCAATGATTTGCATCAACGCACTCCTTTTTTTATAGGTAGTAGTTCAATGATTGACGAACTTGAAAATTATTTTGGGAGATACACAACCTGCAAATAGCAATGAAAATTTCAGCGAACACAAATATCTTTATGCCAAATGAAAAATATGAACAGGATTCTGCAACAGATTTACTGGTTACATATATTGATATTTACAGTTTCATGTAGCAACGATTCCACGCAGAAAATACATCCACCTGCCGGGGCTTCTCCGTCAAAAGGCACATATGCTTACGACCTGGCTTTTTTGAAAGGGCAAAATGAATCCGTGATCGAATTGTACAACGATGACAGTACTGCAAAAGTACTATTGTCACCTGCCTGGCAGGGAAGAGTTATGACAAGTACGGCTACTGGAGATAGTGGTACAAGCTTTGGCTGGATAAATTACGATCTGCTTTCGTCGAAAGAAAAAAAGACGCAATTTAATCCTGTGGGAGGGGAGGAGCGTTTCTGGATAGGACCGGAGGGCGGGCAATATTCTTTTTATTTTAAAAAAGGAGATTCTTTTAATATATCTACATGGCAGGTGCCAGCCATTATTGATACAATTGCATACCAGGTTATGGAATCAAACAGGTCACAGGCTGTTTTCGCCGGAAAGGCCACTATCAGCAATTATAGTGGAAACAGTTTTGATTTTGCCATTGAAAGGAAAGTCATATTACTGAACAGGGAAGTTCTTGCGCAACAATTAGGCGTTACAGTTGATAAAGATATTCAGTCTGTTGCTTATGAAACAGTCAACAAAATCACCAATACAGGCGACGCTGATTGGGCGCGTGAAAAAGGGTTACTATCAATCTGGTTGTTGGGAATGTTTACACCGACTCCTCAAACAGTAGTCATAATCCCTTTTCAGCCGTTGGCAAATGCGAGTTCGTTTATCAGCGATAATTACTTCGGAAGCATTCCATCCGAACGTTTACAGGTAAAAGATAGTGTGCTTTATTTTACCTGCGATGGTAAATACAGGAGCAAGATCGGATTGTCGCCAATGATAGCCAAGCCTATTGCCGCCAGCTACGATTTTGCCAAGAATGTGCTCACCCTGGTATTGCCGGAGGTCCATAGAGACGCGCCCTATGTTAATTCTAAATGGGAAATACAGTCGGACCCGTATAAGGGAGATGTGATCAATTCATACAATGATGGCCCGTTGGCCGAGGGTGGGCAGTTGGGACCATTCTATGAAATCGAATCATCATCGCCGGCGCTGGAGTTGAAAAAAGGGATGTCGGGTTCCTACCGCCAGGTTACCTGTCATCTGCAGGCTGATTATCTTACCCTTAAAAAATTCACCCTTGAACTGCTTAAAGTTAATCTCGATGAATGCAAACGTTGAGTGAATAGTAACGTACTTTCGTCGTGGTCTTCGTGCCTTAGTGTCTTCGTGGCAAAAGAGTTGCTACCCAGTCACTAAGATCACAATGGAAGGCACGGAGGACATAAAATAAATATATGGTCAGCATTGATACTTTCAGGCAATTGGCGCTTTCATTTCCGCAAACAGCAGAGCAGCCCCACTTTGAAAAAACATCGTTTAGAGTAAATAAAAAAATATTCGCTACGCTGGATGTTAAAAATACCCGTGCCTGTTTAATGCTGTCCGAAGTCGATCAATCCGTTTTCTCTGCTTTCGATAAATCTGTTATTTACCCGGTTCCAAATAAATGGGGTAAACAGGGGGCAACATTTGTAGAATTGAAAACGGTTCGCAAGAGTATGCTGAAAGATGCAATGAAACAGGCGTATAATAAAATCATTGCAAAAAAATAAACAACGGTTAAAGCTTATACCGGAACAAGGATTAATATCTGCTGTTTCTATATATTTTAATTAGTCAACCGTTTAGCCCGACTGGCAACAATCATTAACCAAATACAATAAGTGAGCACTTCGAATCTATTTGACCAACCTACCTGTGTTTGCGGGCCGAATTGGCCGCCACTTTGAGAAAGCATGGCACCAATAGAAACAAGAGCGAAAAGAAATGCAACAAGTGTCAGGATTGTCGCCCATAATATCGGGCGTTTTGCCGAAGTCCAGCTTTTGTTACGGATCAGGGCCCAACTGGTGAACAGGGAAGCAAATGGCATTGCCATACCTAACATTCCACCAATATTATGAAGACTACCTGAAGTTGTATGTTCATCCGCTTTGGCGGTTATGGGATCCGTTGTAAAAATACCTGCAATGATCAACCCGGCGGCACTGATTAACATCAGGATCAATCCTATTCGACCGGCAATGGTGCCGGTAACCTGAGACCGGATAGCGATGAATAAAGAAATATAACTGAGGGCTAATGAAAAAAATGCGAGTACCATCATCCATCCATAACTCCCAATTGCATACTCACTGATGAACCGCCACGAGGGGTCGAACTCGGGTTTGATTAAATGCAAAACGACCAGTAGAATTAGGAACAGCGCGGCCGAAGCGAATGAAACCGTAGCTGCCGTGTGAGAAGTTAATTTAGCAGAACTAGGTGTGATTATATTTCCGTCTTGCTCTAATGTGGATTCGGGTATCATAGTGGGGTCTTTTTAATTTAAAATTTTATTAGGATAATAAAGATTAGTTCTCCGGTTTCCACATTTCACGATGTTATATCAAATTCTTTTACAGGTTTATCCTTCGCGATCTATTGCAAGTTTGTAAAAGTTACGGTATGCAACTTGTGAAATACTGCTATTTTTATCTTGGATTTGGGAGAAAAGCAACGGAAGAAACTTTACAATTGTCATAACAATTGAATACTGTAAACCCGTTATGCAGCCATTTGATTTTTATCATGCTAAATTGAAAGAATATTCTTTTCTCAAAAGGAATCAGTTGGGGGAGGTTGGTTTTAGCCTCGGAAACGAATTGCAGAGTTCGATGCAGATTGAGGCAAAGACTTTATTCGCATCAGATTTTTTCACGATTAACGACCTGATCTGCCATTGTTGTGAGCGTTGTACTGAATCGGAAAAAGATTCAAATACTTACTTCAATATAACCTTCACCCGTAATGGCTATTTTACTTTCAATACTTTTCGGGGATCCATCGATGCACACAACAGCCATATTTTCATTAAAAAACCTGATTGCGAGTACAGTGTTACGCAGATGACCGATCATTCTTTTGGGTGCACGATCATTAATTTCTCAGAGAATTTTCTTCACGAGCTGGAAAGGAAGGTTCAGCTGAAAAATATCGATTTTTTTAGGAATAAGGATATGCACGTACTGATGTTGAAATCGAAACCGGAATTAGAGCTGCTCCATTTTCTTGTTTGCCGGCATCTCGGTGAGCCGGAAATTTCAAAGCTTTATCTGGATTGCATGATCATTGAAATGGTGGAAATAATTGTTGACATGCTTATCCTCAATAATTCTATATACTCCATTTCATCTTTGAATACGAGACACCAGATCCAGAGCGTTCAAATGGCAAAGGAATATATGTCGCAGCATTATTGCAAATGCATATCCCTTCATGAACTTTCACGGTATTCCTGTGTCAGTCCCTTTCACTTTACCAGGATATTTAAAAGATGTACAGGCTATAGTCCTTATCATTACCTGCAATTGCTACGTTTAAAAAATGCAGAGATTTTGCTTAAGACCACCAATCTTACTATTGCAGATATCGGGTTTAAAAGCGGGTTCAACAGCCCCGACTATTTTTGCGCTGCATTTACGAAATCGTATAAAGTATCTCCTTCGAGGTACAAGGATGTTTTGGTGTAGAGATCAAAAACTCCCATCAGAGCTCCCTGACCTTTATATTCCTGAACCATGCTTCGCTGCCATGATCCTGCAGCGCCAGATGACCTTTTTTAGACATTCCATATTCAGGCGTATCCTTCCATTTTCCTTTTGCCTTCTCAGCTTTCCATTTATCAGACCATAATTCGTACTCCACTATTTTCTTTCCGTTCAGCCAGTGTTCAACATGGCCTTTGTTTACAACGACACGTGTGTTGTTCCATTCGCCAACCGCATTCGGTGCTGCTTCCGGGGCAGGATTCATTGCATAATTAGCGCCCGTTTTTTGCCAGTCTTCCAGCTTGCTGGGAAATCCGACATCATCTATTATCTGGTACTCGGGCCCCGTCATATAAGATGCTTTCGATCCCTCAGTCACCATATAAATAAGTCCGCTGTTTCCTTTCGGAGAGATCTTCCAGTCTACAGACAATTCAAAATTCTCAAACTGGTCATTCGTGATCATATCCGCTCTCAGATCCGTTTTGTCGGAATCGCTTCCCTTACAATACAAGCTTACATCTTTTACCGACCATGAGTCCGATTTCTTATTCTGGTAACTCCTCCAGCCATTCAGGGAACTGCCATCGAACAATAACTTCCATCCTGCCGTTGCTTCCTCAGTGGTTAACGTGTTGGGCAAAGTTTCTGTTGATGCGGCAACAGGGGTAGCCGTTGCCGAATCATTTTTATTTTCCTCGTTCGTTGCGGTTGTACTGTCGCCACATGCTATTGTTAAAGCAGTGATCCCTGTAATTGTCAGTAGAATTAATTTTTTCATATTGAAGCGTTTATTTCGTTACGATTTTTAAGTTAGATGGATCCCAGTTAATGATTTTGTTGCTGAAATAGCTGTCATTGCATAGCAATGCAGGCGCGGCCGCACGATAACCAAACAAAGAATCTTCGCTGACTTTGCCGCCGGTACGCATTGCATTGAATAAATTGTAAAAATGATCGAAGTGTGCGCCATTGTATCCTTTGTCAGCAATGTATTCCAGTTTTTCAGGGGGCAACATATCCTTTCTTTCATAAACATACTGTTTGCCATCATTCTTTTTTGTTTGAAGCAGTGGATCGCTTGTATCAGCATTCTGCTTATTGCGATACAATGTTACCTTATCCCATTCTACAGTCATTGATCCTTCGCTGCCTACCATACGGAGATAATTGGTGCCACCGGTTCCATCTACAAAATTTACGCGTAGCGACAGGTTAAAGGCGGGATGTTCCCTGGTTTCGGGGTAGTCGAACATACCGAGCATTACATCCGGCACTTCACGTCCGTCCTTCCAGAATCTCAAGCCTCCCGTGGCCATGATTTTTTCAGGTCCAATGGAGCTGGTAACAAAGTGGAGGCTGGAGAATAAATGAACAAACAAATCACCTGAAACGCCTGTGCCGTAATCGCGGTAATTGCGCCACCGGAAAAACCGGAGCGGATCAAAAGGGCGTTTGTTTGTATTGGAAACAAATGTGTCCCAGCCAACCGTTTTCGGAGAAGCATCAGCAGGAATGGGATATTGCCAGGCACCGAAGGGCGACATCCTTGCCCAAAATCCCTCTGCATAATTCAATTTGCCAATGGCGCCGTCTTTCAATAGTTGTTTTGCTTTTTCATTCCCGAGAGAACTGACACCCTGGCTACCTACTTCGTATATTACTTTATTTTTATTTTGTGCGGCTACTACCTCATTTCCCTCGTTGATATCGTGTACCATCGGCTTTTCACAATAAACCGATTTGCCTTTATTCATCGCTGCTACGGAAATATCCTTGTGCCAGTGATCAGGTGTTGCAATGATGACGGCATCAATATCTTTTCTTTCCAGAATTTCGCGGTAATCGCGGGTGGTGAAAATATCATTGCCCCATTTTTGTTTTGCGTCTGACAATCGTCCATCATACAGGTCGCAGGCTGCTATCAGTTTTATACCTGGCACCGTAACTGCCGTGGTAGCATCAGCAACGCCCATTCCGCCAGCGCCGATCAATGCTATCTGGATATTGTCGTTCACGGAATACTTTTCTCTTAACCGGGATAAGGATTGCAGGTTCCGCTGTTTATCTGCAGCGGTAAGAATGGTAGGAAATAAAGAGGCGCCTACAACTCCTTTTGTGAACTTTCCAAGAAAGGAACGCCGTGACTGATCATTTGAATTCTCTGGCATGTACATTGTTTTAGGGTGATGTTTTGTAATCGACGACTACAAAACAAATCTATTAAAACGAATCAATTTAAAAATTTTATTGTAGCTGAAGAACAGCCATTACCGGCCGATGATCTGAGGAGTAGGTTTCTGCAATTACTCTGTGCCGGGTTACTGTAAATTTGTTCTGCGCACCATAGACTATAAAATCGATGGTTCTCGTATGATTGATGACCGGAACTGTAAACCCACAGTTTGTTGTGCAGGTGCGTGTAAAATAATTATCAAAGATTGTGATTAGCGGGGTAGATACCACGGCATTGAAATCGCCTGCAAGTATTACGGGCAGGGTTTTCTGTTTTAAGATGTCTACAATCTTTTGTGCCTGCAGCAGCCTGCTGGTGTCACCACTTTGCGCATCCAGGTGCGTACTTGCAAACACTATCAGACTAAAAATGTTGATTAAGATATCATTAAAAAAGATAAGCGATTATCGCCCAAACGGGCGGATTGTAGTAACAACTCTCCGAAATCGTATCAGTTTGTGGCAGGCCGTTGATTTGCAATTCTTACAATCGCCAAATTCATATCATGCAAAAAAAGATTTTGCTAAGCGGATTGTTACGTGTAGGTTTGTAACCGTTTGGTTACATAATTTATTACAAATTTTTTTATATGCTCTTAACAAACAAAAATGCTATCATTTATGGTGGCGGTGGCGCTATTGGTGGTGCTGTTGCGATGGCGTTTGCCCGGGAAGGCGCAACTGTTTTTCTTGCCGGTCGCAGGACCGCATCGCTTGAAACCATAGCTCATAAAATAATGACCCTCGGTGGCAAGGCTGAGATTGCGATAGTCAACGCGCTGGATAAACAGGCGGTAGACGATCACCTGGCATCAGTGATTGAAAAAGCGGGCAGGATCGATATTTCTTTTAACGCTATCGGCGTATTTCATATACAGGGCATCCCTCTAACTGATCTTACTATTGAGGATTTTAATTTACCCATATCAGTGTATACAGCAACCAACTTTTTAACTGCCACGGCAGCAGCCCGTCATATGATCAAAAACAGATCAGGGGTGATCCTTACCATATCGACACCTGGGGCACTAATGGCCAATGGCATGGCTGGTGGATTTGGACTTGCGAATGCGGCTGTGGAGGGTCTTACCCGACAATTGGCAGGTGAACTCGGACCTCATGGAATACGGGCAGTGTGTTTGCGTCCTGATGCAATACCAGAAGCAGCAATGGCCGGTTCACATACACGTGAGGTTTTCGATTATCGCGCAAAGCTCATGAATGTTTCACTTGATGAGTTATTTTCGATGATGCCCGCCAGAACGCTTCTGCAGCGTTTCCCTACACTTTCTGATGTTGCAGAGACTGCCGTTTTTTTAGCCTCGGATAAAGCTGGCGCCTTAACAGCAACAGTGGCAAATCTCAGTTGTGGTTCGATCGTTGGTTAATTTTTCTACTTCAGCAAATTTAATGCGCTTAGCCATCCACTGCGCTGACCGGCCCAACTTGCTTGTGAAAGCCTCAGGTTCAGGCCTCCCTCAAGCGTTTTTAGCAGGCCTGCGGCATCGGTCATGGTTTTGACTGTGCCGGCTGTCTCGGTCAAACTTTTGCTATTAAATCCATCTTTTAATAGAGAAGGCTTTATAAATCCGGCTAATGAAGAAACCGTTTTGGCCATGCTAATGGCATCAGAAACTTTTTGTGCTTTGTTGATCCACCCGCTCTTTTGTCCTGTCCACGAACTTATAAAGGCGGCAGGTTTCAGGGCGTCTGAAAATTGTGTGAGCAGCTTACCAGCATTTACCGCTGAAGCAAGGGATTCACTGTTGACCTTAGGCAATTGAGCTTGATTTCGGAGGCAGATAAAAGAGACGCAAAGCCCGAACAATAAAAAATTTTTTCATAAAATGGTTTTGGACATATAACACTTCAAACCTTCAATTGTTCTGGTTATTTGTGGCGATCGAAACACGGGTTTATCATTTGAATTGCCACGATTGCTTTTGCGGCTGCACGACAAGATTGATACTGCTGTGAGAATAAGGGCTGAAAATAATACAACAACAAATCCTTTTTTTCATAATGAATGGAGATTGGTTGCCACAAGGGTATTATTATTTTGCAGACATATCCGGCTTTTTTACACAACCTGTTTGATTTGGTTGACGAGTTGCACAGCCGGCAACGATGTTTTCATTAAAAACCCATGTTTCTTTTTTTATCTCCATTTCAGAAATTGAAGTCCCTGCTGTTACACTTTATCGGGGTGCGGATGTATCCATGGTTGCCGGTAAGCCCGTTGAAGCAGTGCAGTGGCTTCGGCATCACCTACAACACTTCGCGTTCGGGGATCATAAACAAGCGGCCGTCCTATCTTCATGGAAATATTTGCGAGGATGCAACATGCCGTAGAGATATGTCCTTCTTCGATATCGGCAACCGGTTTTGACTTATTTTCAATAGCATTCAGGAAATCGAGCATATGCAAGCGGGTGGCAGGTGCTGCATTCAATTCAATTTTTGGTTCGGTTACATCTTCAGGATATTTTTCTTTTTCATACACCACATCTTTATGGATCTTGTTCCCATCTCCCTGTGGAATAAAATCATATTTCATGGTGCTGGCTTTCAAAGTTCCCTTTTCACCATACAGAATAAATGCCCATGGATATTCGGGATCGGCAGGCGTTCCCCACGAACGATGCTGCCACACACAATTAAGGCCGTCATACTCAAATAATGCAGACTGAGTATCCGGAATATTTGATTTTCCTGTTTTATCAACGTAAATGCCCCCTGATGAACTGATGCGTTTAGGCCATCCAAGGCCCAACATCCAGCGCACCGTATCAAACATATGAATGCACATATCACCCATGATACCATTTCCATATTCCATAAACGTGCGCCACCATCTTACATGCGGCAACCCATCATAGGGACGCATTGGCGCGGGACCTGTCCACATTTCGTAATCCAAATGATCAGGTACCTGTTGAACAGGTGGATTTCCATTATTACGCATATGGAAATAACAGCACATTTCAACATGCGATATTTTTCCAAGAAGGCCGGCGTCCACAATGTTTTTCCTGGCGTCTATCAGATGCGGAGTACTTTTCCGTTGTGTACCAACCTGCACTACCCGGTTGTATTTGCGGGCCGCGGCTACCATTGCTTCTCCTTCCATCACGTCTACGCTGATCGGTTTTTGCACATATACATGTGCGCCCCCTTTTACAGCGTCAATGGTTTGCAGGGCATGCCAGTGATCGGGGGTACCTATCAGAACAATATCGAGGCCGTTCTCGGCCAGCATTTTCCGGTAGTCGTTGTAAAGCCGGGGTTTCTTATTTGATTTCGTGCGCTGCATAACCATTGCGGCAGCTTCATTAAGCATATTTTTATCTACATCACAAAGGGCTACTACATCAACCGTGGCTACCTGCATCAGGCGGAACAGATCGCTTTTTCCATACCATCCGGTTCCGATCAATCCTACCCGGAATGTTTTTAGCGGATGAAAAAAATTCATGCCCGGAACATTCAGTGCGGCCAGGGCGAGGGAAGCACCTGCACCTTTCAGCAGGGTGCGGCGATGAAGATGAAGATTGCTCATAAGTTGTTGTGTTGATTTCATCCCCTTAAAATAATTCAAAACGGCAAATCGAAAAAATTCTATTTCCAGCTTCTTTTTTTACCTGAAAGATTTTCCATAGAATTTCCTAGCCCAGAATTGAACTTGGATAAAGTTTGCAACCCTTGCCGTAAAGATTTACCGATCAAAAAAGATTAAATTATGATTTGCTAAAAACTTCAAGAATGATATAGTCCGCATTCTCGCCCTCAGTTCCGATCCATTTTTGTGCGTCTTCGTACGTTTTAAATTTTTGAGTAGACCCGACACTTATCAGGTGATAGCTATCCGGTGTTCCGCTGTTACTCGCTTCAATGCTGTAAATTTTAAATTCCTTCTTAACCTGGTCAGAATTTGCCATTATTCATATTTTTCTTAAAGTTAATGCTTGTATCCCGATCCCGGGGGTAACTATATTTTTTCAGGTTTCACCGCAGGTGCTTCATACACTATTCTTCCTTTTATAATTGTTTTCTGAATAATGATATCCTTATCGAAGATCAAGATATCCGCATCTTTTCCTTTGGCTAATGAACCTTTTTTCTCGCCTATTTTCATGATGCGTGCCGGGGTACTCGTGATCATTCGCACTGCATCAATTAACGGGATATCTGCCAGCTTCATCATTGTTCTAACCAGCCTGTCGGCGGTGGCAACACTGCCGGCAAAAGAAGTCCTATCGGGAAGTTTCGCTACACCATCTTCAACAATTACTTTTAAGCCGGTCTTCAAATTTCCCAGAACACTTTCGCCTTCGGGCATGCCTGCAGCCCGCATAGCATCGGTGATCAATGCCGTGTGTTCCGGTCCTTTGATCTTATAAACCAGCTTTAAAAGCGGAGCAGGCAAATGAATGCCATCAGCGATGATCTCAACATCCATTTCATCCAATATATATGCGCTTTCAATAACACCTGCATACCTGAATGCATTGCGCCGGGTTACTCCGGACATAGCCGAATAGAGATGAGTTGTCAGCGTATACCCATTTTTAAATGCTTCATGCACCTGCTCGTAAATGGCATCAGTATGTGCCACTGCTGGCAGCACCCCTTTTGAACTTACATATTTGCCAAATTCAATGGCTCCATTCAGTTCAGGTGCAGCGCTCCAGCGTTTAATAGAGGAAGAGTGCTCAAGAATTTCTTTATACTCTGCCGGATCAGGATCACGAATATATCTCGGGTCTTGTGCACCTCGCTGGTTCATCGCAAAGTAAGGACCTTCCAAATGCATTCCGATAAACTGTGCTCCTGATCTGTTTTTTTTATTTGCCTGTTCGTATAGATCAAGCGTATGCAACAAATCTTTTTTCTCACTGGTCAATGTTGTCGGCAGCATGGATGTGGTACCATACTGTGCATGTATTTCAGCGATCTTTAGAAATGCATCTTCCGTACCATCCATAAAATCAGATCCACCTCCACCATGAACATGAATATCAATAAACCCGGGCGAGATATAATTACCTTTTGCATCGATCTCAATTGCATCTGCAAATTCTATGTTTCTATCAGCTACTGCAACAATTGTTTCACCTGATACAAGAATGCATCCTTCCGGGATGATCCTGTAGGGTGTTATTATCTTACCATTGTAAATTTTAATCCGTTGTTCTTTCATATAAATACCAGGTGAGGAATACCATTACTATCAGTTAGCAGGTAAATGCAGTATTTGCAAAACTTTGATGCTTTCATTACAATTTCCATCTTCTTACGCGATGACCGTACGCTGCATAAAATACAAGGTACAGGTAACAGGGAAATAAAACCCAGTAAGCATGCCTCACATCAATCTTATCGGCCAGGTAACCATAAAAAAGCGGCACGATAGCATTTCCGCACAATCCCATGATCATGATCGACGCTCCGAGTTTGGTAAATTTACCCAACCCGTCTAATGCTAATGGCCAAATGCCCGCCCATACCAGGGAATTGGCAAGCCCTAATAAAACAACAAACCAGATGGAGATATCCGTTACATGTCCTAAAACATGAACCTGTCCTTTTGCATAGATGATAAATAAAGTGAGTACAATCCCTAATAAGGTACAAATCCTTAAAACATTTACCTGGCTGATATATTTTGGAATGACTATGATGCCCAGAATATATCCGCAAATAGTGGCAAATAGTGTATACGAAGGAAATGACTTGGCTTCCATCAATGGAATATCCATAGAGTTTGCATAGCCGATAATGGTATCGATAGCGATCACCTGTGTTCCTACATGAAGGAAGATGCCAACAGCACCGAGTATCAGGTGTGGAAACTGGAAGATGGTTTTCTTATCCATATTGGCCGAGGCAACTTCCGGGCTTTCCTGCTCAGTATTAATTTCGGGAAGAGGGGAGTAGCGCACCATTAATCCCAATGCAAACAAAATAGTGCCTACACAGGTATAAGGTATCATCACCCTTCTTATCAATTCATCCAGCGCAGCATTTTTTTCTCCTTCGTTCATAGTAGCCAATTGCGAAAACAGATCCGTATCTGTGGCCTTTAGTATCACTGCAGCAAAGATCAGGGGAGCAAGGATACCTGCTCCCTTATTAAAAATGCCCATGATGCTTATGCGTTGGGCCGCACTTTCTTTAGGACCAAGAACAGTGATGTATGGATTGGCTGCCGTTTGTAAAATCGCCAGACCGGCGCCTATTGTAAAAAGACCTATCAGAAATATTTCATATGTTCTTGTGAGGGCCGCGGGCACAAAAATAAAAGCTCCTGCAGACATGGCCCAAAAGCCGATCATCATTCCTTTTTTAAATCCTGTTTTTTTTAAAAGGAACGAAGAAGGGACTGACATAATAAAATAGGAAATATAAAAAGCGAAAGTAACCAGGTATGCCTTGAAATGTGTCAGCTCGCAGGCTATTTTGAAATAAGGTATCAGTATGGCATTGACCCATGAAACAAACCCGAATATGAAGAAAAGCAGCCCGATAATGATAATGGAAATGAATGTATCTTTTTTGGTTAATGAACTTACATCAACAGTAGAAGTCAGTATTTTACTCATGATGTAGAAATTATATTTGGGTTACGGGTGTCCCGGAAAGGGTCGCCGCAGAAGCGGTATCCAAAAAGTAGGTACAACCCGGATGCAACTGAAGGATACTTGCTGGGTAAAGATTGCTTACAGGTTGCTCCAAACTATTTTTTACCGCTGTTGCTTTTCGTTCATCCGGCACTGAACAGATAATATGTTTTGATCGTAATATCTGTTTTATTGACATGCTGACTGCCTGGGTGGGTACGTCATCAAGCGTATCAAACCATCCTTCACCCAATTGTTGTTTACGGCAGGCTTCGTCAAGTTCAACAATGATATATGGCCATAATGTATCAAAATCTGCAGGAGGATCATTAAATGCCAGGTGACCATTTTCTCCAATTCCGACGAGGGCAACATCAACCGGATGCTGCGTTATTAATTCTCCCAAACGCATGCATTCTTTCTCTGCATCATTTTCTCCATTGATTAAATAAGCGGCTTTCAGTGCCGGAACTTTTTCTATAAAACGCTCTTTCAAGTACTTTCTGAAACTTGCCTTCGAAGTCACAGGCAATCCCATATATTCATCTAAATGGAACATCACTACTTTACTCCAGTCAAGGCCTGGCTCTGAAACAAGCTGATTCAGTGTTTCGAACTGGCTGGTGCCTGTGGCTAATATTATATTGGCAGTTCCATTTTCTGCAATGGCATTCCGGATCAATATTCCTGCGGCAGCCCCGGCTGCCTGGCCTAATTGTGTAGCGCCGGTAGTTACAATAACTTCCATTCTGATAACTTTGACTGTATTTCTTTTAAAACCTTGTGTTGCGATTTTTTTAATTAGGGATTCAGGCTTTCAACCAACGATCAAACCAGGCAAAGGCCTCTTTCTGCATCGGTGCATCGAACTTGTGAGGTCCTGGATAATAAGAACATTTAAATCGCTCTTCGGCACCTGCTTTTTTATACACCTCTTTCAGTATTTTTTCTGCATGCTTCATTTCAGGCAAAGTGTACAATTCGTCTTCACTGTCATTCAATACGAGTGTTGGCAACGGAACCCGTAAGCCGAGTATCTCGGGAAAATCCAGTTCATTTGGCAGCAAGGGAATATATACCATCCAGGTATGCGTAAAAGATTTATTCAATAAAAAATCTTTCCAGGTGCTCATGAAGCCTACATCGACGGCACACTTAATTCTGGGGTCAATACCTGCCATTAACACGGTTCTTAATCCTCCACCGGAAAGTCCGCCGCATCCGATCCGGTTTGCATCCACATCGTTTCGGGCGCACAAAATATCGAGTGCTTTCAAATCTTCCGCAAAAAATAATCCGGGCCATGTTGTTCCTGCACAGAAAAGAGATTTAGCCATTATGTGTTCATGTTCTCCCGCCCAATTGTTATAGGCTTTTATATTGTCGGAATTTTCCGGGTCCTGATCATTTCTTCCCTTACGAAACCGGTCCGGTATATCCTGGAACATCACTCTACGGCTTCCAAAACTAAATGCATCAGAAACCAAAACAACATAACCGCGTTTGGCAATTTCATTCGCCCATGCCAAATTGCTGTAATACTGTTGCTGGTGTTCTTTCATCAAAGGATGCTGATCATCAGAAGTACGGGTAATTTTTTTACAACCAAAATATTTATTCCCACCATGGTCATGAAAAGCGAGTATGCCTGGTAATTTACCTGTGGCATTTAAGGGTTTCAGCACAATGCCCTCGGTTGGTCGCCCATACGGTAATTGCCAGCTGATCTCTTCTACCTGCAGACCGTCATACAAAAATTTTTTCTTCACCGTGATCTTTGGCATACCACCAATATCAGGTATGGCTAAACGATCAGCAAGACGTTGTTTTGCCAATTCCTTCCACGATTCAAGGCTTACCCATTCATTTCTCCTGAAAGAGAAGACAGGTAATTTATTTTCATTTAACGAACTGGCCCATTCACCATATAAGCCAATGATGCTAAGGGGTTGCTGATTAAACTGATTGGTTTCCACGTTGCCTGGTGTATTTAAAGTTTGAATTGGTTTTTTATCATGGCTCTTTTCCGAAGCGAACCCATTTAGCAAACCTCCGCCCGTAACACCGATGCCGGTAAGTGCCGCGAGTTTTAGGAATTTTCTGCGTTTATTCTCCATTTTGTTGATTTCGTTTTGAGCTTGGTTCGGCGGTCGGCATATTTTGCGAAAACAATTTTCTAATATTTAAAGCCCGGCCTGCACGAGCAAAAGCTTTTCTTTTTAAACAACATCGTAATCATATCAAAATAATATTCAATCCGGTTGATCATAGATTACCATCGTTATACTTTCGGTTCCCAGCCGGGCTGGTATTCACGGCTCCAGTATTTCATTGCTTCTTTATCATTAATAATATGACCGTTCTTCGGGTCAATGTGTAATGTGTGACCGGACCGCAAGGCAATATTGCCGAGTTGAACAAGCAGTGTACTTTGATGTCCACCGAGTATGTCGGAATTCAGTTTGGCGCCTTTTCTGATGCCGTCGAAGAAATTGTGAATATGCAAAGCATCGAGTTCCTGTGCCGGGTCGGCAACATTACGCGCATCGATTGTGCTGTTATTTTTAATTTCTTTAACGAGATTATTTTTAAGATCATAAATTTTATAGGAATTGCCACTCTCAATCAGCAGGGAGCCTGTTTCTCCGTAGAACATCACGCCCACGCTACTGCCTTCCACTGACCGTCCGTTGCAACTACGACCTTCCCAGGTAATTGCTGAATGATTATCAAACTCGAGGTTTATTACC
>JACMLY010000083.1 GCA_014379345.1 Chitinophagaceae bacterium | reverse complement strand
TTTGCTTCCAGTTCTGCCGGATCCTGTATGATTTTTTCACTGCCGTGGGTTTCAAGCAGGTCAAGTCCTGGGTATTTGTAATCCTTTAGATCCAGTGTTGGTTCATAAGGAGCTGTATTTTCAGGAAGTTTATCGGCAATCTCCTCATCAAGCGCGATTTTATCGGGAACACTGTTTATCTCAAGGGGAATGTCTGCAAGTGATTTCTTCCCTTTATCACCAATCCTGGTAATTGGCTCAGGTATGATTTCAACAGGCAACTCGATTTCTTCGTCTATATCTTTTGCCAGTTCTTCTTCAAAAGTTTTTGCAGGGGATGATAACTCATCGGCCAATGCTTTTTTCTCTATCAGCCGAAGGTCATGTGCAGGAATATTTTCGACCGCGTTAGAATGAACCTTCTTATTTTTTGATTTTGGGATATCCTTCACCGGTAGCGTTTCACCGATTGTTGTTAAATCATTGGGATCATCGATTAACAAGTCGCCGGTTTCATCTGACTTTTTCAGCTTTTGAAATTCCGGAACTTTGAATACCGGGTTGAACCGCCAGATTACATAGGCAATACCGCCAACGAGTAACAGGGCCGCTGTTCCAAACGTGCCAAGGGTTACTGTTAGCCATTCACTAATGAGTTTGCCAAACTCACCACCCCAGGGAAAAAAACTTCCGCTGCTAATAAATGCGAGGGCAACCGGAAAGTAAATAATGCCCACCAACAGGTAACGTATGTTCCGGCCAATGGAGAATATTTTTTTCGCGAACAGCGCATTGGCACCAATAACAAAAAACAAAGTGCAGAAAATAAATGAAGCAAGGCCAAAACCATTATAGAAGAATTGATGCGCAACATAAGCACCAAGGTTTCCCATCAGGTTTGCAGTCTTCATTCCTTCCGATGGAAATAGCATGGCCGCTCCACGAAAAACTTTATCCTGATCAACCTTCCAGGTAAACAGGTAGGAAGCGAATGCTATAAGTAAAAACAGTCCGCACAAGAGGGATATAACACCCAGGATTTTATGGGTTCGTTCATCTCTTGCCAGTTCCTTAACCGTTACTCGTTCTTCTTTCTCGGGTTTTAATTTATTTTTGTCAGCTGCCTGGCTCTTTTTACTTGATTTCGCACGATTTGCCATGTTCGCAAATATAAGTAGTTTAGTCTTTGTCAGAGGGTTGCTTACATATTAAGCCTGTTTTTTGCTTAATCATACTAAGGATATATGCTTAATAAAGCCTGCAGGTTATCGTAGCAGAAAAATCTGTATTTTTCCATTGCGTACAATACCGTAGCTCCATTGCTTATGAGCAACACCACTTCCCTGAATGATGAATATTGTTTCCAACGTATAATCCCGCGGATTATTGGCATTTTGCTATTTTGTGTATTTGCTGCTATCGTTTTTCCAATTAAGTCGATTTCCCAGGATTCCATCATCGAAATAAACGGTTTTCGCAATTTAAGATACATCGATACATTAGTCAGATACCAACTGACAGAAACAGGAACTATCAAAGATGATGAGATCCCTTCAAAATTAAGTTTCAGTAATTTTCTACCTTCACAGATATCACGGAACCTTCCTGCCAGTTGGATTGAAAAAGAATTGTTTCTAAAATTCACTTTGGCAAATGATACGGATTTGCCAAGGACCGTCAGTTTTTATCCCGGCACCTATTTTACGCATATCCGGATTTTCAAAGCAAAACCCGGCGCAACAAATTCAACTTTCCAGGAGTTGAAAGATTCAATTCTGCCTGAGAAAAACATTGATGGCTATCACCCGATTTCGATGCAGCCCAATGAAAAGGCAGTCTTTTTTGCCCGCCTCCGGTTTTTAAGATCATCTCAAAATACGCTGGTACCTATAATAATGCGAGCAGATTATATAGACAAACATAAAGCTGTTGCCATTGTCAGGAGAGCTGACCTTGATATTGTAACTTATATAGCAAGTGGAATGATGCTGATGATGATTATCTATTCACTTGCTGCATTTATCCAGAATAGTAATAAGGAATATCTATACTATGCATTATATGCTTTCTTTACAGGGCTATTGCTTTTCCTGATTTCCTTTTTAGGTACAAGTCTGAATAAATTCAATTTCTTTTATATCGAGTATCTTGATCTCATGATTTTATGTGCATCGGTATTTTATTACCAGGCATTCACGCGCACGTTTCTTGACACGAAAAATAATCATCCCTTCCTGGAAAAAGTTTTTAAGATCGGCCAGGGACTGAATATAACTATGATGATCATATACTCGATCATTTATTTT
>JACMLY010000082.1 GCA_014379345.1 Chitinophagaceae bacterium | reverse complement strand
GGATAAAGCTATTGATGCATTTGCAAAAGTGGGAAAAGAGCTTGGTGTTTTGAAGGGATGAGATGGTGAATGGTGAATGGTGAGTGGTGAGCGAAGTCGAACCATGTCTCTTATAAAATATCGAGCGAAGTCGAGATATGTTGAACAGGTTATCGCGCGGCAATTACACTGACCTCTACATTCACCCCTTTAGGCAGTCCTTTAACAGCAACTGTTTCCCTGGCAGGAAAATCTCCGTGAAAATATTGGCCATATACCTCATTCACGTGAGCAAATAAAGACATATCACTCAGGAAAATAGTGGTTTTTACCACATTATTAAAATCCATCTGCGCCTCTGCAAGTATTGCTTTTATATTTTGCATGGCCTGGTGTGTTTCACCGATAATATCAGTTGCATCAATACTTCCGGTTGCAGGGTTAATTGCTATTTGTCCGGAAACAAACAGGAGATTGCCTACCTGAACAGCCTGGCTATACGGACCGATTGGTGACGGCGCACCTGAAGAAGTAATGATTTTCTTTTCCATGTTTTCAAAAGTAATCAAAGAATGATTTCGGTGCTCATCTTTCATTGGGGCTAATTAGTTTTCTTTGCTAAAATAATACGAATGAGAATTTGCGTTTTAGCCGATGAACTCTCACGATCAGAATTTCTGCAGAAGGGAATTCCGGAGAATATCGAGGTAATATGGGCAGATACTTTAAAAATTCTGTATAGTGTTTCTGACGTGGATGTGTTTTTCGATCTACTTTTCAATATGGACGGGGAACGAATAGATAGGTTGAATAGACTAAAAGAAAAACCGGTTTTTATCAATGCCGTGAATGATACCCTGAAGGGATCATTGACTTCTTTCATCCGGATCAATGCCTGGCCTACGATGCTGAAACGCGACTTAACAGAGCTAGCCGTCCATGAACCGTCACAGGATAAGATCATTTCCGCTATTTTTAAAAAATTAGGGTGGAAATACCAGCTAGTTCCGGATATTCCCGGTATGATAACACCCAGGATAATTGCGATGATCGTCAATGAAGCGTATTACGCGCTTGAACAAAAGGTCAGTACCAAAGATGAAATCGATATAGCGATGAAACTCGGTACTAATTATCCTTTGGGTCCATTTGAATGGAGTGAGAAAATAGGATTGAAAAATATCTATTCTTTATTGCGTAAACTAAGTTTAACCGAAGAACGCTACCTGCCGGCAGATCTGATGAGAGAAGAGACCGAAAATGAATCACCAGTTGAGGAATAATATTCAATGTTCGATGCTGAATTTCAAAGGGGTAGTCCTTGATTGAGCATTGATTATTGAATATTTAAAAATGATAACCATTGAAAGGATGTCGCTGATCTTAAATATTGATACTTCGTCGGAGAACGCAAGTATTTGCGTTGCAAGAGATGGAGCAGGTATTGTTCTGCTCGAAAATGCAGACCAAAAAGATCATGCTGCCTGGATTCATCCTGCTATTGCAAAATCAATGAAACAGGCCAATTGTACCTTGAACGATTTAAAGGCCATAGCGGTGACCGCCGGTCCCGGATCTTATACCGGCCTTCGTGTAGGGATGTCGACGGCTAAAGGTTTATGTTATGCTTTAAACATTCCATTGGTTACAGAAAATACCTTACGTGTAATGGCACTCGCAACAAAGCAGACATTTAATGACTTGTACCAGCAAAAAGACACGCTGTTTTGCCCAATGCTGGATGCGAGAAGAATGGAGGTCTTTACCGCGTTGTTCAATACTGATCTGGAGGAAGTAATGCCATCAAGTGCTATCGTTTTGGATGAAGACAGTTTTTTGGATCATCTTGCAAAATGTAAGATCATTTTTTCAGGAAATGGCAGTAAGAAAATGCAACAGCTTGTTAAAGATCCTCGCGCGATTTTTGCACAGATACATCATTCAGCGGAGCAACTTTCTTTTTTATCAAACAAAAAATTTGTAATTCAACAGTTTGATGATATTGCTTATGCGGAACCTCTATACCTCAAAGAATTTTACACAGTATCCAAAAAATAACAATGTCAATTTATCCTACCTTTGCAACATATTTAAACAACAGAGGTATCAATGAATGTAGCGAGCAATTATTCAATGGTCTTAAATGAGCAGGCAGAGGAAGGTGTGCCGGTTAAGGTTGAATTTGTGGCTTTAAAAAAGGGTGCGGTCACCCTGCGGGCTCTCAATCACAAGCTACGCCAGCAGATCGTTAAATTGATCGATGAAAATAAGCGTATCACCGTTACTGAGATATTTAACAAGCTTCACCTGGAACAATCAGTCGCCTCTCAGCACCTGGCCGTTTTACGCAGGGCTGGTATTGTAAAAACGCACCGCGATGGCAAATATATTTTCTATTCTGTAAACAATTCACGCATAGCGCATATTGTAAAATGTGTGGAAGACTTGAATAGTTAATATTGCCGGAAACCCGGAGGATAGCCCCCAAACCCATTGCGCTTTTAATTTTATCGTAATACCTTTAACCTAAAGTGTCTGATATGTTTGTAAAGCAATTGTACACAGGCTGCCTGAGTGAGGCCGCTTATTATATTGAAAGCGAAGGGAAAGCAGCGGTAATAGATCCTTTGCGTGATATTGATGTTTATTTAGAACTGGCAAAAGAACGCAATGCGTCCATTCAATATATACTGGAAACTCATTTTCATGCCGATTTTGTCAGCGGTCATCTCGATCTGAGCAAAGCTACCGGCGCTTCTATTGTGTATGGTCCTGAAACTGAAACAAGTTTTCCTATTTATAAGGCGAAAGACGGGGAAGTATTTCAATTAGGCAGGGTTCAGATTGAAGTACTGCATACTCCCGGGCATACCGTGGAGTCTACCTGCTATTTATTGAAGGATGAGAATTGCACGCCTCATGCTGTTTTTACCGGGGATACTTTATTTGTTGGAGATGTTGGCCGGCCAGATTTGAGCAGCGGCGACCTTTCCAAGGAAGAGTTGGCTGCTATGCTATATGATTCGCTTCAAAATAAAATAGCGGTTCTCCCTGATGAAGTAATTGTTTATCCTGCACATGGCCAGGGTAGCAGTTGCGGAAAGAACCTTGGTCCTGAATCCTACAGTACGATCGGTGAACAAAAGCAAACAAACTATGCGCTGCAATCAAAATCAAAAGAACAATTTATAAAAGAGGTAACTGAAGGACTGGGGGATCTGCCATTATATTTTCCCATCAATGCAAAAATTAATAAGGAAGGTTATGACAGTCTTGACGGAATTATGCAACAGGGATTAATAGCTCTATCTGTAGAAGAATTTAAAATAAAAGCCCGGCAACCAGACATTATTATTTTAGATACGCGCAAGTCGGAGGAATTTACGCAGCAATTTATTCCCGGTTCTATCAGTATTGGATTGGAAGGAAGATTTGCTGAATGGGCCGGAAGCTTATTGTCGTTCGATAAGCCCATATTATTGGTAACAGAGGATGGAAAAGAAAGCGAAAGTATTGTGAGGCTTGCGAGGGTAGGCTTCTCCAGAATGGCCGGTTATCTCAAAGGTGGATTTAACACATGGAAACAAGCCGGAGAACCTATTGATATGATCATTGATATAGAACCGGATGAGTTGGCGATGGATATTCCCTTTGACGATAAGCTCGTTGTGATTGATGTCAGGCGGGAACCTGAATTTGCCGATGGGCATGTGCGTGGAGCCATTAATATCCCGTTGGATGAAATGAACGATCCTGCAAGTATGGCGAATATTGAGGAAGACCATAACGTGTATGTTCATTGCGCAGGCGGTTATCGTAGCGTGATTGCAGCCTCGCTTTTGAAAAGGCAGGGGATCCACAATCTCAGAAATATTGCAGGTGGCTGGAATAAGATCAAGGAGCAGGAAAAAATAGCCATCGACAAAGAAAAAAGTGTATTGAACTAATTCAAGAGTTATATCTCGCAAAGACGCGAAGGCTCAAAGTTTGAGGCCATTGTTGGTGTTTTCATCAACAACATCGCTAAGGAATTTTTCTTTGCGCCTTCGCGTCTTTGCGAGATATTTTCTTTCGGAATTAAGCTATAAACGTACCACCCTGCCAGATCCGGAGACAGTTGTATTCACAACAGGATTGCCTTTATAATAGACGGTTCCGCTTCCTGATATTTTACTATTCAGTTCATCGGTCACGTACAATTTTATGGATCCTGATCCGCTGATTTGAGTACGGGCGGTTTTAGTAATTACTCCGAGCAGATCAATGCGACCGCTTCCGGTTATCCCGGCATCCATATAATTACCTGCGCCATTCAACACAAACAATTCGCCCGAACCCCTAACATCAGCATCAATATTATTTGTTTCCAATTGATTGATCGTCATGTTACCTGAACCGCTCACAGTAAGTTTTGAATTGGAAGGCTTGAACGGCTGCAAAACTTTGATGTTTCCTGATCCGCTGAGAGTAAGACCGGTAACAGCGGGTGCACTGATATTGACCCGGATATCTTCGTGCGATCGTAAATTTACATGATCGCGTACCCTGATCCTGAGTTCATTGCCTGCCATGTATGTTTCGATTTCCCTGATAATATTTTCCTGCGCCCGGATCTCGATTTTGAAAACACTGTCGGGAGTATAATAAAGATCAAACGACGCCCCGAAGTCGATGGAGGTAAAATTAGATGCCGTTCTGTTTTCGGTAACTACAGGACCATGCCCCACTACTTTGCGACATGAATTTAAACTAATGACGGCTATTGCAAGTAACAAAGCCACGCTGATTTTTTTCATGATTGATTTATTAGAATGTTTGATTAAATGTTTTTGATAGGACGAACCAGTAATGATTTGTGATATATTGGTTATGCTATCAGAATTCTATTTTATAGTTCAATATTGGTATGATCCCGGTCTGGTAACTGGTAACAACCTCTCCCTTAAATGGATCAAAATTCCGATTGTATACATTTTGGCGGTTACTTACATTCTGAATGTCCAAAGAGAGTGTGCTTGTAAGATTTTTTCTATTCCATTTAACACTCACACGTATATCGGTGCGGAAATACGCTGCATTTTGTAAGCTGAAAGCTGCTTTTTCATCAACAATAGTGTAGCCTTCATTCCGGGATCTATCCAGGTCAATGGGTGAATGCCTGAATCCACCTGCGTAGATCATTTTTATGTTTGCACCAATGGTACGCCTTCCGTTTTTTGAAACAATATCTTTGCCCGCAGTGAAATTGCTTACATAATTTCCATTATATCGCGTATTTCTATTGATTCCGTCTAATGCCGTGTATTTAGATTCATACAACGAATTGTTAAGCAGGAAATAGAAATTATTGCTCAGGTATTTTTCCAGGGAAACTTCAACACCATAGTTTTTTCCCTTGCCTTTGTTGGTCAGGGGCTCAGTTACATAATCACCCTGGATATTTAAGGTTGAGAAACTGCTTGTATCATAAACGCTGACCGGCACGTCAAAAAGATCCTGGTAATAAAATTCTGTTTTAAACCGCAGGTTTTTTCCAAATGCATGATTATACGATAAAACAAAATGATGCGCTTTTGTAAAACCCAGGTTTTTGTTTGGATAAACCCATTCGCCTTCTGCAGATTTTGTTTTTGCAAAGTATACACCTAACGGTTGAATCTGACCGTGCAATCCATACCCGATAGCTAAAGAATTCTTTTTATCAATATCCCATTTTAAAGAGGCTCTTGGCTCAATAGAGTTTGTATTATTCAATAACAAACTGAGGTAATGCACACCCGCATTGAATGTAATTTTATTGTAGGGCTTGTATTGCCATTGTGCAAATGCCTGTAAGGTTTGGGTATTATCCGAAGTATTCATTCTTTCCAAAACGGGCGCATTTGGATTCTCCCTCGATTTCTGGAAATAATTAAAGCGGATGCTGTTTGCAATGATACCGGTACGCAAAGCATGCTTAAGACCTATCTTTCGATTCAATGAACTTGAAACAATCCATTTGGTAGTTTTGTAATTATCACGGTATGTGTTGGACAGGCTGCCTGTTTTTTCTGCATACTGTTCATCATAATTGTTTTCAGTATAAGATAAGGATACCGCAGACTTTAATTGTGTATTATTCCCAATAAAAATGCTATGGGTAATACCTGCGGCACTGGTATTGGCATTAAACTTCCCTCCATATCTGTCTCCCTCAGAGTCCCATTTTAATGAGTCCTTTTCAACAGCAGCATTTTGCGAACTTAATCCGCCAAATCCAAAAAAAGTGAAATCACCTGCCCGTCTTGTGGGGAGGTAAATATTATAGGATAAGTCCTGGAAATTTGTTGTGCCCTCGGTAATGTCCAATCCCATTTTGCTTAATAATGAAAGTGTTGAATAACGGTAATTGATTAGGTAAGATCCTTTATAGAACGGAGCTATTGGCCCCTCTGCGGCTATATTCAATCCAAGAAGCCCGGCCTGTAGTGTATATTCTTTCCGTTCATTATTTCCCTTACGCAGTTTCAGGTCAAATACTCCGCTGAGTGCGTTCCCGTATTCGGAGGCGAAAGCACCTGTTACAAAATCGGAATTAGATAATAACTGCGCGCTCAGTATTGAGATACCGCCTCCGCTGCTTCCCGCAGTAGCATAATGATTTGGATTGGGAATATCTACTCCTTCCATTCTCCATAATAATCCTGCCGGCGAGTTTCCTCTGATGACAATATGATTGTTTCCATCATCTGCTGCCACCACACCCGCAAAGCTTGTAGCCATTCTTAAGGGGTCATTCACCGCAGCTGCATATTTCTGTGTTTCCTCAACTGTAAAAGCACGGGCACTTACAGTACTCATCTCATTGAGAGGTTTATTTTTTCTGCTTTTCGCGTGCACAACTACTTCCTGCTGCATTTCTACATCTGTTTCCATGGATATAGTGAGTACAACTTCTTTACCGGTGTTTACCACTATATTTTCGAGCGTAGCTTCTTTGAACCCTATAAAGCTTACCTGTAATTGGTGCGAGCCAACGGGAACATCTTTAATACGGAAACTTCCGTCGCTTTGTGTGATGCCTGACTTATTGATGCCATCAATCGAAACTGTTGCGCCGGCCAAAGGTTTTTGTAATAATTGATCAACCACTCTTCCGCGAATTGTTTGGGTAAATTGAGCATAGGTAAGAAGCGTAACAAATACCGAAGCAATGATCGTGATGAGGTATTTTTTGTTCTGTGTTGCCATGATAAATCCGGGTTTTATATACAACAACTGAAAAATGTCTTACCCCTATGTTCGGCTGAAGTTTTTTATTTCCCTGCGTGAGAGGTATTTGTGTTGGCGGGATTTTTTGCCACGAATTAGCACGGATTAAAAACCGTGTTAATTCGTGTAATTCGTGGCAAAGAATTTAGAAGAGGTTGATGCCGGCGGTCCATCCAAACCAGCCGGTTATGTTTTTGCTGAATTCGTGCTGCCGAAGAGCAGTCAGCGGAATATTTGTTTTATATCCGGCAACAGGAACATCCTGGTTCGATACATACACGGAATAAGTAGGCCCCCCATATATGGAAAAATATTTTCCGAATTTCACGGTGAGGTAGAGGTTGATCTTATTTTGGAGGTTCAGGTAATCCCAGGAACCCAGGTATAAGTATTGTGAACTGAGCTCGGTATTAATGGCGAATCGCTTACTTAAAAAAAATTCGGATCCGAATCCATAACCGAATGAATAAGCCTTTTTATTGGTATCGGCATTTACACCGGCCAATAAAATGCTGTACAATTTTGAACTTCCTGTTTTAAATGCAGCATTCACCTGCAAAACCTCATTAGTAGAAAGCGAGAGTTTATGGTACCCTTTAAAAACAATATTAATAAGTCCAATGCTATAACCTGTAGAGCTGTCAGAAACATTGATCAAACCTATTTGAACTCCCTTAAGCCTTCGGGTATAGTTAAAGATTCCCGCAATCTGCACGCCATTAATTTCTCTGGAGCTGATATTGGCTATCCCGGCAATTTGTGCACCTTGTGTTTTGTGATTTGTAAAATTGGTGATTCCAGCCAATTGCCATCCCTTCAGGTTGCCACCTACGTGGTTGTAGATGCCTCCCATTTGTAAGCCACCGAAATTCTTCCTTACATAATTTGTAATACCGCCTAATTGTGCGCCTCTCAGGCTATCAAGTACAGCATTACTTAATCCTGCCATTTGTACGCCGCGGACACTACCGCCAACGCTATTGAACAATCCACCCAGCTGAACATACTGCACGTTCTTTTTATCGATATTAAATAAGCCGCCTATTTCAAATCCATTTACACCACCGGAATAACCGCCAAAAAGGTTAAAAGAAAAATTATTAATGACCTGGCTGTTCAGTCTTCCATTCGTACTTAATCCGGGAACAATAGAACCTTGTACGGGTCGTACTGTAAAAAATTTGCTCAGGTTAATACTTTGAATTCTTTGCTTGGAAGATACCAGCCATCTTCCAAGCGCTGTTCTCTCAACAAGCACTGAATCTTTTTTTATATACGTGTATAGCCAGCGGGTGCTATCATCGATAGGTACTTGTAGCTGTATTGATTCAGGAGCCTTGTAATTCTGTGGTCGGATAGTTATAGTGTGGTCTGAAATCTCAGCCGGAACGATGGTTATATTGACTGACTGATTATATTTTGGTTCAATGATCACCGTAGTATCTTCATAAAACTGTTTACTAACGGTAATAGCGGCGGTTTTATACCTGCTCTTCAATCTTATTTTAAAGTATCCCTGGTTATTTGTGCTTGCATATGTAAGTCGCAACTTTTCATAGATACTCGCGTCGCTTACTTTTTCACCAGTCTGGTCATCGATCACATACCCGCTCACAGTATAGAACTTGTCTTCACTCACGGCCTGGTTTGTTACCAGTCTTAATTGAATAGGTGAACGACGAAGTATGATGTAATTTCCGCTTTCTCTGAACTCATATCCATTGCTAAACAGTGCAACCAGAACTTCGCGGATTGTCCGGTTAGACATGTTTAAACTGACGAGACTATCCGATCTGATAATATTGCTATTGTAAGAAAAAAAGAAATTCCCTTTGTTACTCAATATTTCCAAAACATTTTCAAGCCTTTGCCTGCTTACTTCAATCGAAACATTTCGGTCGAGTACACTTTGTGCCTGTAGAGACAAAGAGGAAAGAGCAATACACCCAAGAATAATTATAGTTCTAAATCCGACTTTCTGTTTCATTGATTGTGTGTGTTCGCTTGAGAACAATTCTTATTATTTTAAAATGATCTGGTTCTCTTTTTTCTCTACGGTTATTTCGAAAGTTTCAGCAATCACCGAAAGGATTTTATCAAGGGATTCATTATAAAAAGTGGTGGTGAGCGGAAGACTACGGAGTTCATTTCTTTCAACAATGATATTTGCATCATAAACTTCGTTCAATACTTCCACCAGTTTCCACAAGGGTGTATTGTCGCAAACGAACTCTTTACTTCTATAGTATTGATGAAGTTTATCAGTTACTTTCTCTTTTACAAGGGTAGAATCGGTTGTGGAGGTAATTAATTTTTCATTGGGCCGCAATTCAACTGTTTTCCTGTTCCGGGTTACCTTCACCACGCCTGTTTCAACTACTACTTCGGTTTTACCACCCATACTTTTAATATTAAAAGATGTTCCTACGACAGTAACAGTGATGCCGTTTACACTGATCTCAAAGGGTTTTTCTTTATTAGGCGTTACGGTAAAAAATGCTTCTCCCTTCAGATCAACTTTTCTTTTATTGCCTTTAAATTTCCGTGTATAGCTGATGCTTGAATTTTTATTCAGCATCACGAATGACCCATCGGGTAGAGTATCGCTTTTGGGATTATTTAAAGTAGCAACGGTTGTGGGAGGGTTCGGGCGTCCGGATAAAAAATAGGTAAGGGCTATTACTCCAATTGTGGCAATTACAATAGCTGCCACCCGCATCCAGCTAAATGAAGTGTTTATTTTACGTACAACCGCAGGTTTCTTTGAGGCCTCCCCGGTTCTTTGCTGAAAACGTAGCCAGGCATCTTCGGCGTTTACGGTGGGTGGTATTACCAGTTGTTTGCTGGTTTCCCAGATCAGTTGAAAATGATCGAAATACCGGGTGTTCTCCTGGCTTGCATCAATCCACTGATCCACAGCCATCCTTTCTGCAGGATTTGCCTCCCCCAGAAGGTATTTTACCAGCAATTCATCATTCATATGGTTTTCGTTCGCTTTCAAAGGCTCAATCAGCATTTAGGGTTCTATCAGGAATGCGATTAATACAGGTAAATAGTCAACAAGCTTCAACCTTAATATCTTTAATGCTTTTCCCATCTGGTTTTCTACGGTTTTAATGGAAAGGCCTAATCTGTCTGCGATCTCCTGGTATTTTAGTTCTTCAAACCGGCTCATTTGAAAAATCGTGCGACATTGTTCCGGCAACTCACTCAATGCCCTATTGATTTGTTGTTCCAACTCAGACAACATTATTTTTTTTGAGGCCTGATCGGTTTGGTTCTTCATTTGGTAAACAGCATGCGCCTGGTATGCTGCTTTTACTTTCTGGTGTTTCAGGTAATTAAGACTCTCATGGTAAACAGATTTGTATAGGTAAGCGAGTGCAGGAGACTGAATATTCAAGCCCGATTTTTTTTCCCAGATCTTGAAAAAAACATTTTGTACCATTTCCTCGGCGGCCATCTCATCTTTCACAATAGTGAACGCATAGGCGTACAGGCTCTTGAAATGTGTTTTAAATAACTTTTCAAAAGTTTCTCCTTCCCCATTGAAGGCCAACGGAATAACGCTGCGTTCCTGAACTTCCATCCGAACTGTTTGGTATCTCGTCCTGGAGAGTACTGCTTCTGTCAATTGCCCCTTTTATATAGAACAACTTAGATGGCTTGTACCCCTATCGAGATTTGAAATAAAATTTTTGCCCGCAAAGATCGCTTCAATAAGTTCAAGAATAAAGACATAATAATGTGAAAAAGTATTAATGCGCGTTCAGCAGGATGAATGGTGAATATCGCTTAGTACCAAGCGCAATATGTTTAAGCTTTAAGCCGGGTAACGTAATTAAGTTGAGCTTCGTAGCAGAACTAACATCTTTTTCATTCGTTTGGATGAAATATGGGTAGAAAAATGAAAATATGAACTCCTCCCTACGACCAATTTCATTAGGTGAAGTGAAGACTTCGAGATAATATATATTTCATCCCTTTAGGGCAATGTCATTAAGTTAAGGGAAGCCTCGAATGCCCGGTCATCCCGCTAGGGATGAAATATCGGTAGAAGAACAAACAAAAGAAAAATCATCCCGCTAGGGATGAAATATCGGTAGAAGAACAAACAAAAGAAAAATCATCCCGTAGGGATGAGATATCGGTTTCACGAATGCCAGTTACCGATATCTAATCCCTACGGGATTTTCTCAGGTTTAAATATATTACCAATGTTTAATTCCTATCATATACAGTCGCCCAACCGCTTAACTTAATAACATTTTCCTACGGGATTGTTATGAAATATGCATACGCGACCGGTATCTAATCCTATGTGATTTTACCGGTGTTGATCATACCTATTGGCTTTGTTTGAGTTTTGCAGCGCAACTATTTCATGTGTTGAGAGACCTGGTGTAGTGGCCGTTTTTACGGCTTCTTCCAATTGCTCAATTGTTCTGATACCGACAACTGCAGATAAAACGGCAGGATGATTCAATACATAACGGATAGCCGATTGAGTAAAGGATCTTTGGCTTCCGGATACGGTCCTGATCGCCTCGTTTGCATTGCTAACCTCTTGCATTGAATATTGAAGATATTCTTTGGCTGGTTTGTCAACCAATAAGCCCTGGGCGATGCTGCCACGTACAAGAACACCAATATTATTTTCTTTTAAAAGATCAAGAAAGGTTTCTTCCGGGCGCCTGTCAAGCAGACTGTACTGCATCATCACGCTTACAATCGAAGAACGATTAATATATTCTCTAATCACATTGGGGCGGATAGAGGAGATGCCGTAATGGCGGATCTTACCCTGCTCTTTTAATAATTCAAAAGCACTGATAGTTTCATCAATAGGATCATCGATCGTGCCGCCATGTAATTGATATAGATCGATACAGTCCGTTTGCAAACGTTTCAGGCTGTCGTTAACAGATTGGAGAATATAGTCTTTACGTGGATTCCAGTCCCACCCACTTCCATCAGTTCGCCATTGGTTACCGACTTTCGTAGCCAAAACAATTTCATTTCGTTTTGCTTTCAACGCTTTACCTACTGAAATTTCATTCATCCCCTTGTTATACAGATCGGCGGTATCAAAAAAATTTATTCCAAGA
The DNA here is from genome assembly GCA_014379345.1 of Chitinophagaceae bacterium. Classification (GTDB taxonomy): domain Bacteria; phylum Bacteroidota; class Bacteroidia; order Chitinophagales; family Chitinophagaceae; genus Flavitalea. The sequence continues at coordinate 2,082 of JACMLY010000082.1, read as the reverse complement.
TCGATTGCACGATGGAGGATTTTGGCGTTCGCATCATCATTTCCCGCCAATGACATGCAGCCAAAACCAATTTCGCTTATCTGTAAAGTTGAATTACCCAATTGATGATAGTTCATGAAAAGATTGTTTGTAGTTTGTAGTTGATCGTTGTAAATTAATAGAAATAATAAAAATTAGTTCATATCCCCACATAACCTGTCATCAACAACCACAAATCACAAATCACAAACCACAAACCCATCCGTTTAAATTTTCTTTGCTCAATCCCCTATCTTTCTTTATTTTTCTTTCCCATTTCTTTTTTTTCACGTAAGATCGTTTATAATGAGAGCCATATTTAACCGCCTGCTTTGTTTACCTATCAAACCTTTCCATTTTATTCTTCCGGCAGTGTTTTTGATTTCCTGTAATGACAATGAATCCGCTGTTAAGGGTAATTTGAATGATAGCCTTACGGCAGAACAGCTTCATCTTCCTGAAAATGCACTAAAGGGGCTGGTTATTGCCGAAGGATTGCAGGTTCAGGCCATGGCCACAGAACCGATGCTGAAAAATCCAACCAATATAGATGTGGATGAAAGAGGAAGAGTATGGGTAACAGAAGCATACAATTACCGACCTGGCATAAACGGAAATCCTACCAATGAGCAGGGCGACCGAATCATGATATTGGAAGACACTGATGGGGATGGAAAAATGGATACCGGCAAAGTATTTTATCAGGGCCCTGAATTAAACGCTCCGCTGGGCGTATGTGTACTCGGAAATAAAGTACTGGTATCTCAAAGCCCGTACGTATGGGCTTTTTATGACGATAACAATGATGATAAAGCTGATCGGAAAGAAATTTTTTTCCAGGGGATAGGTGGCGAACAGCATGATCACGGTGTACACAGCTTTAGTTTTGGTCCCGACGGAAAACTCTATTTCAGTTTTGGAAATGAAGGAAAAACATTGAAAGATAAAAATGGCAGGCCGGTACTCGACCAGGATGGCGATGAGATCGGCCCCAAAAAATACAGACAGGGCATGCTTTTCCGCTGTAACGCTGATGGATCAAAAGTGGAATGCCTCGGAGATAATTTCCGGAATAATTATGAAGCTGCGGTGGATAGTTATGGAAGGATCTGGCAAAGTGATAATGATGACGATGGTAATCGTGGAGTACGCATTAACTATATTATGCAACACGGCAATTATGGATTTAGTGATGAAGTGACCGGCGCAGGCTGGCAGGCTAATCGTACGAACCTGGAAGACTCAATTCCTTTGCGGCATTGGCACCTGAATGATCCGGGTGTGGTACCCAATTTATTGCAGACAGGTGCGGGATCACCAACGGGTATGATCGTATACGAGGGATCGCTGCTGCCGGAACCTTTTCATAACCAGGTGATCCACTGCGATCCTGGTCCAAATGTTATCAGGGCATACCCGGTGAAAAAAAATGGCGCAGGCTATACGGCAGAAATTTTGAATCTGCTTAAAAATGAGAAGGATCAATGGTTTCGCCCCGCTGATATTTGCATGGCTCCGGACGGTTCACTGATCATTGCCGACTGGTATGATCCGGGAGTGGGAGGGCATGCTGCAGGTGATCAACAGCGGGGACGGATTTATCGGGTGGCGCCAATCGATTCAAAGTATTCAATCCCGCGTTTCGATTATTCAACACCGGCAGGTGCGGTTTTAGCGTTGCAAAATGCAAATCTCGCAGTTCGTCATCATGCATGGACCGCTTTACAGTCAATGGGAGAGTCGGCTGTACCTGAATTGGAGAAGTTATGGAAATCCTCGTCAAATCCACGTATGCGGGCAAGGGCTTTTTGGGTATTGGTAAAGATGCCCGGGAAAGAAAATAAACTGATCGGCGAAGCCATCAGGGAAAATGATGCCGAACTGCGCATGATGGGATTAAGAGCGGCCACTCAGTTAAATGCTGGTATAAGCGGTGTTGTGAAGCAATTGCTGAATGACCCGGATAAACAGGTACTTCGTGAATCTGCCCTGGCCTTGCATCATTCTGCAGCACCCGATGCTGCCGATCTGTGGTCGGACCTGGCTACTAAGCACGACGGAAAG
>JACMLY010000081.1 GCA_014379345.1 Chitinophagaceae bacterium | reverse complement strand
ATCCCTAAAAGTGAAAAGTCTGACCTTGAGGCTACTACGGTTATATACCTCAACGAGGTCCCATATTTATTGATCATCGGTTCGGGTTCAAGACAACATCATCGCAATAAGGCAATCTTATTAAACCTCGAAAGCAATAATTTCACCGAATACAATATCGAACCGTTCTACTCAAGGCTTGCGGACTTAGGCATTCATGAATTGAATATTGAATCTGCAGCGGTTGTTGAAGACCTTCTTATTCTTGGAAACAGGGGAAATAGAAAGAAGGAGAGCAATCATATTATCATAACACAGCCCGAATTCTGGAATCATCCCGCAGATGCTGAGATCCGTGTCATTCCGATAGAATTGGAGAATGAAACAGCTGAACTATCAGGGCTTACCTATTCTGAAAGAAATGATTCGCTTCTATTCACCGCTACTACTGAAGACACCGATAATTCATATGATGATGGGAAGATCGGAGAAAGTTATTTCGGCGTAATTGAAAATGCATACCGTAAACTCTATCGGAAGCGGCTACGGATAAATGAACAGGTGATGTTATCAGATATTCATGAAAGCTTCAAGGATCAGAAAGTGGAATCGGTTTGTATTCAAACTGAAAAAACCGGGCGATTGAAGTTACACCTGGTGGCAGACAATGATAAAGGGGGAAGTTTTCTATTTAAGGTGCAGGTAAGATTGTAACGAATATTTCATTCACTTTCTGTCAACACAACAAATTCCTGTTCCAGGCCCGGTGAATTCCGATATATTACATCCATAAAATTTTTTCCCCATTTTGCATAATAAGGCATGAAATTATCGATCCGTTCCTGGAGACTATCTTGTGGAAACAAAACAGATTTTATATTTACTATCTGGCGGTGCTGATCATCAAATTTCTTTTTTTCCGCCCTCAGCAATTTCTTTTCCAATCCGAGCAATGATTTCAAAGCCTTTGATTGCAATGCAGATACATGGGTAACCAATGTTTCATCAATATTTCCAGCTATACTCTTCAGGTGGCCGTAATATTCGTCGGCATTGTTCACTTCTTCCAGCAACGTTAGTTGTTGGTGCGATTCACGTTTTACCAACTCGTTCAATAAGGATTCGCGGCTCTTGAAAATATCTGTTTCCGTAAATCCTATTTTCTCGATTTTTTCTTTCCATTTTTTTTCGATGAATAAAAAAGAGTTTCGAAGGACCAATAGAGGATAAGGAACTTTATAATACTCGAACAAGCTTTTGAATTCAAGCCAATACGCAAGTTCACCTCCCCCGCCAATGAAAGCAATATTAGGGAGGATCGTTTCCTGAAATATGCCGCGCAGTATTACATTGGGACTAAACCGTTCAGGATGCAAATACAATTCTGCTTTTAATTCCATTTCGGAAAAGCTGATATCGGTGCCTACTACCCGCCATTGATCCCCTTCCCGCTCAAAACGTTCACGGATATTATCATATAAATAAAAGAGGTTGATCTCTCGTGGGTTTGCCTGCACCTTATAGTTCTTAGAAAGCTCCAGGATGCTTTGTTCAACAATCGACGAAGATTTCTGTTGAAAAAGATCTTCCTCAAACACCGGTAGCATTTGCTTTTTTATTTCAGCATTATCAGGCAACAGCACAACAAGACCGTATTCCGCAAAGAGTGTGTGCACTAATTTAAAAGTGGCAGTGGCAATATCGGGACTGTTCAGGTAACATTCTTTCAATATTGATAAGAGTTCTTTCCCATATGGCAGAACCGACAGTTCACCTTCAATGCGATAAATTAGTTTATCGAGGCCCTTCGTGTTCATTCTTCCCACAGCGCCGGTTTGCTTTGCATCCCATACAAGCTGCTCCCCGTTCAACCACATCTTTCCCAGTTCATCGAGGTCTGCATCTTCACTACCCATATAATAAACGGGCACGAAATGGTATTCAGGCATACAGTTATTGCATTCCTGTGCCAGTTTTATTGCATGCAGGATTTTGTAAATGAAGAACAGCGTACCTGTAAAAATACAAGGCTGGTGAGCTGTACAGATCGTGAAGGTTCCATCATCCATCAGCCTGTCGATATTGCGATTAACAAGTTCGTGAGAAGGCAACTCTGAATACTGGCGCCTCAATTCCTGAACTAATAAAGACCTGTTCCCGTGAAATTTTTGCCGGGATTTTATCGAGGATTTGATTCCATCCATAGAAACAGGATGTGCGTAAAAATCCTGTAACGCTGGCGCCTGATTGATATAGTCAACAACAATTTTTGAAAAGTATCCTGTTTGTCCGTAAGGTAAAGTAGTAGAAGTACACTCCATAAAAGGTAAAAATATAAACTCCAGGCCTGTCTGATTCCTCCAGCCTTAAATTTAACGTTCTATTTTCTGCTAATGCTCCTCAAATATCAGGATTCTTAATTATTAATTAAGAGGATAAGGTTACAAACCGTAAATACTCAATACTAAATGCTCAATGCCCGATGCTCAATACCAAAGTGAAAATTTATGTAATGAACGCTTAATGCGATCATCGAGCGATCAGCAATGAGTATTGAGCATTCACTGTTGTCCGGTTAAAAACCATTCTAATCTTTGTGTTCTTTGTGTTTTCCCTTCGTTTCCTTCGTGAACCTCTTGACTGTACAATCAGAAAGGTTCACCAAGGACACGAAGTGAAAACACAGAGAACATAAAGCCCTTATCAAAGTGAGTAGCCAAAGCTTGTGCCTGGAATGATCACCGCACTATCTAAAGATTTTCTGCGGACATTAGTGATTGAGAATTGTGAATTGAACATTAGGTGTGAAGCCTGTATCTATTACAAATGAATGTATCCCTAAAATATAAGGGGCCTGCTGTTACTCACAGCAGGCCCCTGTATGCATTTACATGTATCGTTAATTTGTACTTGTAATTGATTTAATGATTTCAATTTCTTTAGGATCATAGGGTGTTCCGTCTTTTCTGAAGATATCATGAAACCAGACTGTAGGTTCCGGGGTTCCTTCCTGTGAGCCCCATGGGAAAATCGTGTTGGTTTTACCCGCAACCAAACCCCAGTTGATCGCGCCTACATGGTGTTTTTTAAATATAGGCAGGTGGGTCTCAAAAAAACTCTCGGATGTACGGGCCATGTACTCGGTACAAACGATGGGTCTTTTAAAGCCTTGCAAATGCAGGATCTCAGCCTCAAGGTTGGCAGCATCCTTATAGTTATGGAAAGTGATAATATCTGAATGCTTGTGTTTAAAATCATTGAGGGTTTTTAATTCACCGTTCCAACTGGCAGCAGTTAAAGGCTGCGAAGGACGAACTTGCCAGGCCCATTGAAAAACAGATTGCAACAAGTGCATAGACTGATCGCCCATGCCTTCATTTCCTGGCTCATTGTACAGGTCCCAAATAATTACACGGTCGTCATTTTTAAATGTGGTAAGAATATCTTTTGTATACGCTTCGAGGTGTTCCCAGCCGATCTTATCAATAATTCTTTTGCGGCCGGGGCTCGCTACCCAGCCCGAGTTGTGTACGCCTGGTTTTGGAGGAGGTTGCTGACCCGGTATACAATCATGGTTCCAGCAGTCGTCAAACAGTACCAGCATGGTCTTGATATTATACTCCGAAGAGATGCTCAAAAAAGCGTTAATCCGGTCCTTGAAACCCTTGGCATCCGTTTCCCACAACAGGTTATGCAGATAAACCCTGATGACATTAAACCCAAGCCCGCTTGCAAGTTCAAGTTCATGCCTGATGGTTGGGATATCAAAAGTGTCGGCCTGCCACATTTCAAGCTGGTTAATGGCAGTGCTTGGAGCAAAATTGCATCCAACAAGCCAGGGTTGTGTTTTGTGCCATTCCCAGGCTTTTTTAGAAGTCCATTGTTTAGATTTCATCGCAACTGAATTCGTGATAGTACTTTGTGACATAGGAAGAAATTTTGGATTTGGTTTTATGGGGCGGTTATTTTAAGGATGATTTATTACTTAATTGATCTTTCCGGTGCCGGATATTGTAAGGCGGATACCACTGGCGCACGGACAATGCCGATGCTGTTCGTATCCCAAACCTGCTAACGGGCGTTATAAGCGTTACAAACTGCTTTTTATTGCTTTCTATTGTTGTTGTGGTGATCCACATTTTTGAATGAAATATGTTTACTGTTTGACTGTTCACAGGCAAAATGTATTGATGATGCTTCGTTAAAAAAAAATTAATGTCTTTGCAATAAGTCTTGGCTGAAAATTGCAGACTGTCCAATACATCCTTTGAAGTGCTCAGTAAAAAATAAGTATTTAATGCGGCGGCATAGTTAATTAAAGTATAAGGAGGTGTTTGAAGTACCTGTGCCCTGGCAATAACCCGGGAAAGAGGCAAAAAGGTTATACTGACCCTTTTCATATTACATAGGACGGATGTATATACTGAACGATCCCTGCACTGAATTATTTTACAAAGGCCTTATAAATTCAACCCGGCCGATAGAATAATCAGGAAATGATCCGTTTCTTCTTTTGCAAAATGAAAATGAATTAACATTATTTATACATTGTCCATAATGTTCCCGATTCTACATATCAAATCTTTAAGCATTTTCATGTATGCGATCAGGGTATTCTTATTTAAGATATTGCGAACCGCAGGGTTAATTATCGCACCGAGAATTTATAAACAGTTGTTTCACGGTATTTTTCTCCAGGCTTTAAAATGGTATTGGGAAAAGCGGGTTTATTTGGCGAGTCAGGAAAATGTTGTGTTTCCAGACAAAGGCCCGCATGCTGAACATATTTCTTTCCGCCTTTGCCGGTAATGGTTCCATTCAGAAAATTACCGGTATAAAACTGAACGCCCGGCTGTGTGGTAAAAACTTCCATGAACCTGCCACTGCCCTCGTGAAACAATGTAGCTGCTAAGTTAATGCTATCTCCTTTTTTATTCAATACCCAATTGTGGTCATAGCCGCCGGCAACTTTTGCGATATCAGTGCCGATGGCAAGAGGTTTTGTAAAATCCATGGCTGTGCCTTTTACCGCGGGTAACTCGCCGGTAGGAATAAGTGTTGCGTCGACTGCGGTATACTTGTCTGCATTAAGCATTATCTGGTGACCCAGGATGGTAGAATCTTTTCCACCGGATAAATTAAAATAAGTGTGATTGGTTAAATTAACGGGGGTTGCTTTGTCTGTTTCGGCCGTGTAGTCGATCTTTAATTCATTCGCCGGGGTTAATGTGTAAACAACCTGCACGTTTAATGTTCCGGGATATCCTTCTTCGCCGTCTTTACTGGTATAACTTAACGATAAACTACTATCCCCCTTCGGTTGCGAATTCCATATCATCTTATCAAATCCTTTTAAACCCCCGTGCAAAGAATTGCCATTGTTATTGGCGGCAAGCTGGTAGGTTTTTCCATCCAATACAAACCGGGCCTTTCCAATACGATTGGCATACCGGCCTACAAGGCAGCCCATAAAAGGATTTCCTTTCTGCAGATAACCTGCAAGTGAATCAAAACCCAATACGATATCTTCTTTAACGCCCTGTTTATCGGGAACTATGATATTAGTAACAAAGCCTCCGTAATTGATTATTTTAACTACCGTTCCGCTGGAATTTGTCAACGTATACTGCTTTACTTCCTGGCCATCGATGGTTCCGTATGATTGTACATCTTCCGGAGAATCATTTTGTGTTTGCACTGTATCAGATTTGGTTTCAGAAATTTTGCCGGGGGTGTTATCGCAGGACACGATGGTAGCAAGCAGTGCACCAAAGACGAGGTTTTTAAGAATTGGAAGCATAATAAAAAAATTACCAACGCATGTAAAATGAAAAATCAGCATTCATGTACCTCTTCAAATACTTTCTTAGCTATCATAAATGTAATATGGAGAAATAAAACGAAAACACCCGTTTGCACATATTTATTAACGGCTTCTACACATTCAGTAAGCGGTGCTGAATGATATTGGAACTTCTCTTCGTGTTCTTGGTGAACCTTAAGCTATTTTATTGCATCTTTTGTCAACTCATTATTAACTGTTCTCCATATGCCAAATGGATTTTCATTTTTCAGTTCATCGGGCAATAAAATATCGGACCAGTTCTGCAAGCAGATGGGCCTCGCAAATCTTTTGATTGCATCAGCACCGACAGAAGTAAACCGCGAATCTGTTGTTGCAGGGTAAGGGCCGCCATGATGCATGCTCAAACAAACCTCCACCCCTGTTGGCACATTATTCACTATAAAACGGCCGCATATATTTTTAAGTGCTTCCACAAGATCGGCGTTGGCAAGCAGGTCATTGTCCGTAGCCATTACTGAACAGGTTAATTGCCCTTCTGTGTGTCGGGCCACCTCGATCATTTCCTTTATATCCTTACACCGGATCACGATAGAGTAAGGACCAAACACCTCTTCGTGCAAAACCGGGTTGTTTAAAAATGCCTGTGCCGATGCCGAGGCGATGGTCGGCACCCCCTGGTTCGGGGAGGCCCCTGCAGAAGAAACGGCAATTGTGTCAACATCTCTCTGCGATAACGCACTGGCTCTTTTTTCTGTATATCCTTTCGCTATTCCCGGGTGCAACATGGTTCCGGGGTTTACGTTTTTTACTTCCAGCGCAAGTATTTGAAGGAACCGCTGCAGAGGCTCTCCTTCCATCGCAATAATTAATCCGGGGTTCGTGCAGAACTGCCCAACACCAAGCGTAACCGATCCCACAACCATCCTGGCAAGATCCTCGGCCGACTGTTGCAATTTTTCCGGAAGCAAAAAAACCGGATTGACGCTTCCCATTTCAGCAAATACCGGAATGGGCTCTTTCCGCTGGTTACCCCATTCAAATAACGCCTTCCCACCTGTATATGAACCTGTAAATCCGACCGCTTTTGTATAAGGATGTGTGACCAGTGCCCTTCCTACTTCATGGCCCGTTCCATGTACATGCGCAAAAATTCCTTTTGGCATTTTGCATATATCTGCTGCTTTGAAAATGGCACCGGCAACAAGATCGGAGGTCTGGGCATGCGCAGGATGCGCCTTAACCACGACAGTACATCCGGCAGCAAACGCAGAGGCGGTATCACCACCTGCTGTTGAGTATGCGAATGGAAAATTGCTGGCGCCAAATACAACGACCGGGCCAAGCGGTATCATCATCTTCCGTATATCCACTCTTGGCGGATTGCGGTCCGGAATAGCAGTATCTATCCTTGCTTCCAGCCAGGATCCCTGTTCGCAGGCATCCGCATAACTTGACAGCTGAAAAATAGTCCTGTTCCTTTCATTCCTTAATCTCGCTTCCGGCAAATTGGTCTCGGCCGATGCAACCCGCAACAATTCATCACCCAATGCTTCTAACTCCAGTGCTATGGTGCGTATGAATATGGAACGCTGGGACAACGATTGCTGTCTGTATTGATGAAATGCCTGCCATGCTTCCTGCATAACCACATTTATTTCTTCTATTGTTGAATCCTGAACCATATGATTATTTGAATGCTAAATTAGGCGGAATAATTATGTGCCGGATTATTTACCCCCTTGAAATCCTCAAAGCTCTTAAACTCTCTTAATTTTAAACCTTATAAATGAGACTGCCAACGTTTGAAATTATTGGTTGCCCTGGTGCAATAGCTATATATAAATATACAATGGAGACTAATTTACTTTGGAAAGCAAAAGAATATCCGTCTTTAGAGAATTGCGTGCACACGATAGACGCTACAGGTTCGGAGACAAGGTCTGTAATAGTGGGCATGATGGAAAACAAAATATTCAAGGTGGAATATCTTATAAAGACAAATGCTTTTTGGCAAACCAAATACATTGAAATCAAAAGCCGGCTTGCAGATTTCAACCAGTCATTCTCCTTTCATAGCGATGGAAAAGGCAATTGGAAAAAGAATGGATTGACTGTCCGGGAATGGCATGGCTGTATTGATGTTGATCTTCCACTAACGCCCTTTACCAATACCTTACCAGTGAACAGGCTTGGGTTAGCAAAAGGAGAAACGCAACAGATAAAGGTTGTATATCTCGATCTCCTGAACCAGCAAATAAAACCGGTTGTACAGAAATACACCCGAATTTCGAAGAATGAATACAGGTATGAAAATGTACCCAACGATTTTGAAGCAGCGATAAGGGTTGATGAGGTAGGGCTTGTGATTAGTTATCCAGGGTTATTTGAACGGGTGGCAAGTACGGGTAGCCCGATTTAAAACCTAAAAGGTCTTAGCAGGAAGGTGAGAAATTGCAAAACGCACTACAAAATCTTTAAGGTTGTTTTAGGGTGCTGGAACCTTTATTGCTGTTTTCACGAACAAAGGCCTCTGAATTAGGATTTCCTGCCAACAAGGTTCATCACGTTGGTTTTATAATTATTGCCGATCGGAATTACAGCCTGACCTACTTCTATCGTGTTGCCATAAATGATCTTGATATGCTCCACGGCAACGACAAATGATTTATGGACCCTTAAAAATTGTTTGGGGGACAGAATCTTTTCCATCTCATTCATGGTTTGATGGGTAACCAGTTTATGTTCTTTGGTATGTATCTTAAGATAATCTTTCATGCTTTCGATATAAACGATCTCAGAAAAATTTACTTTAAAGAACTTGCTTCCCGACCTTATAAAAATATGCTCATAGGCAACATCTTTTTCTTTCGCCGACAACGTTAGCAACCGGCCATTCGTTACTTTGTTGATGGCCCTTGTAAATCTTTCCAGTGAGATGGGCTTCAATAAATAGTCTATCACATTAAACTCATAACTCTCCAATGCATATTCTGCATAAGCAGTCGTAAGAATGACGAGGGGCGATTCAGGAAATGATCTCAAGAAATTCAGACCGGTCATTCCCGGCAGCTGGATGTCTAAAAAGATCAGATCAACCTCTGCTTTATTGAGTAGTTCTCTTGCCTCTATAACGTTATTGCAGATGCCCACCAGTTCCAACTGCGCGGTATTCTGAAGATGGCTTTGAATCACCTGTTGAGCCAGGGTTTCATCTTCCACAATCATGCATTTGATCACGCTAAGCCCGATTTAATGATTAATGATACGGTGAACGCGTTATTGCTCAAAATTACATCCAAGGTATGAGAATCAGGATACAATGACTTGAGGCGTTCCCTGGCATTTTTAAATCGTATGAGGCTTTTTCTTCTTTCTCCCGTATCAGTTTGAATAATATTGAGAGCGTAATCACCCGGATATAAAAGTTCAAGCAGGTTTTTGCTATTCTTAATTCCCGTTCCCTGTATTTTCTTTGATTGGGTTTCAATATCAATAGCGGTATTGTTGACAACCGTCAACGTGATCTGACCGGGATCGGATCTCAGCTTTATGTAGATAAATGAATTGTCATAGGAATTATCCAGCGCATGCTTGAAGCCGTTTTCAATAAATGAAATAAATAAAAATGGTTCTATCGTGACGCCATCGGTTTGTCCTTCAACAGTAAACCTGATATCAGCCTTGTGCCTGATTTTTTCTATCTCAAGATAATTCTGAATGAATTCTATTTCTTTATTCAAGGGTATTTTAGGCTCGTTACAATCTTCAACAAGGTAACGCATGATATCAGCCAGTTTTATCACTACCTCCGGGGTCTTATCAGATTTTTGAAGACTCAATGAATAAATACTATTTAAAGTGTTAAATAAAAAATGAGGATTTAACTGGGCTCTGAGATAACGCAACCTGAACAAGGTATTGTCTCTTTGCATATTCAGCAGCTCTTCTTTTTCGTCCAATGCCTGTTTGATAAAAAAAACAGCGATCGCCAACGACATATTTATGATCACCCAAAGACTTTCCCTGATGATGGTATCATAATTATAACTGAAATAAGATTGCGCAGCGGAAGGCAGCGAAAATTTTAATATAATCGAATAGATCGCGAATAAAAAAGTTTGAATGATCAGGAAGAAAAAAAGACTTCCGAGCACAAAAAAAATATAACGCTTTTGTAAAAGAAATGCTCCCATCAACCTGGAGTATAAAAGATAGGCAGGAAATGCGGCCAGACTTACAAACAGCAGCACCAGCCATATTTTCCAATCGGATAAAAAAACGGTGATGCCGTTCGCGAAAGGACTAATTAGAATAAGCAGAACCCAGTAAAATATTTCAATCTTATAAGCAGGTTTAATGATCCTGTCATTATCGTATTCCATAATGCATGTAAAATTTAAATCATACCAACTAACTTGAAAATTTACAGAATAAAGCTACTATTTACCGAACAGCCACAAAAAGGTTTCGACGAATATGGAAGCAGAATCGATAAAACCGGTTATGTAGGGCATAAACTATAATACCCAACACATGATCCTACGTGGTATTCCTATGTGGTAAATTTTTTACCACATAGGATCATAGAAACATAGGAGGAACATAGTAAATTTTGATTAATTTCAACGGTCTTTTACCGGCGTAGCATGTGCTGAACAAAAATTATTCTACCGGAATCTTTAGAAATAATGATCAAAAATCAGCAGGACCATGAGACAAAAACTGCTTTTGATATTTCATATTGTTTTGTTATTACCGCTAACAGGATTCACGCAACATCCAACACATTCACAAACTGAACCCGCTCTGCATACCGGTATCGAACCACAGCCCTTGCTTGCGCAGGCAATCCGGTTGAAAGAAGCTTTGTCTTTTTTGGGAAGTTCTTTGTCGAACGAAGATGAAAAAAGGTTGATGGCTTTGCAACATCAGCCCCTTACTTCTGAAATAGTAAAGCAGGTACAGGATATTCTCGATCCCTATTGCCTGGCATTGGTTAATATAAATCCTGAATCACGTGTAAAAGTCATGAGAGGCGCTGCCAGGGCAAAATTGATCCAAAACGGTTGGGTCAGCTACCTGGTCAAGGTCTACAACGAGGCGGGGATTACGGCAAAATTAGATGTACAAAGTCCTAATGCAGCCATTCCTCTCCATGCGCCTTCGTTTGATCATAAGGTCGATGAAAAAAAAATACTTAGTGCAGGGCAGGTGGCCAATCGATTTTTGGAAGTGCAAATATATCGCAACCGGCCAATGCTTCCTAACCTTTCAGGCTTAGCGCTTGAATACGCGGTCGTGCAGATCTATAGCAAGGATGCCGGACAAAGAGAAATTGAAATCGGTTTTCATGTAGGCCAGGGAACGCAGGATATCGGGTTCCGAAATACGGTGAACATACTTTTTAGTATCAGCCCTTCCGTTAAGGTTACGTTGCGGGTAAAGGATGATGACGGATCTCCCGCGATGGCTTCTTTTCTGATTACAGATGGTATTGAGCGTATTCTTGACGATAGCATACAAACTATAGAAAACGCAGGTATCCGGTTAGGGGCTGCCCAACGTGATTGGAAATCCATGTTTGCTTCCTTCCGGAATTATAAGGTTCCCGCAACATTGGTTGGGATCTATCCATTGCCTGCAAGGCGTGTTGCTGCTTATGATGAATATCCTGACTTTTTCTTTCAGCCTCAGATCTATCGTTCAGATGGAGAGCATGTGCTGCTTCCTCCGGGTAAATACAATGTTACTGTTTCCAGAGGTCCTGAATATATCCCGCAAAAAACACAGTTGGTAGTTCCCGCGGGTGTTAAAAATCATGCTGCATCTTTTCAATTGAAACGTTGGCTTAATATGTCGAAACTCGGATGGCATAGTGCTGATCATCATGTTCATGCTGCCGGCTGCAGCCACTATGATAGTCCTGATGAAGGTGTAAAACCAAATGATATGTGGAGGCAGGCAATCGGCGAGGATCTGAATGTAGCAGCCGTATTAGCATGGGGTCCGAGCTGGTATCATCAGAAAACATTTTTTACCGGTCAGAATGATCCGCTTTCAACCGCAAAAAATATTATGAGGAATGATGTGGAAGTGTCAGGATTTCCTTCATCACATGCAGGCCATATCGTATTGCTTCGGTTGAAAGAAGATGATTACCCGGGCACTACGAAAGTGGAAGACTGGCCAAGCTGGACGCTTCCAGTTTTTTCGTGGGCCAAATCACAAAATGCGATCACCGGTTATGCGCATTCAGGTTGGGGACTTGAACCTTCGCAACCAACAAAAGAGTTGCCGAACTATGTATTGCCTAAAATGGATGGCATAGGAGCGAATGAATACATCGTTACCGTTACCCAGAACCTGGTTGATTTTTATAGTGCCGGTGATACGCCTGCTCCATGGGAATTAAATATGTGGTATCATACGCTCAATTGTGGTTTCACAACAAGATTAAGTGGCGAAACAGATTTTCCCTGCATCTTTGATGAACGTGTGGGAATGGCAAGGAGTTATTTTAAATCAGAGGAAAAACTTAGTTATGACGGTTATGTTGATGCGATTCAGAAAGGTCGTTCCTATATTTCCGAAGGAAATTCGCATATTATTAATTTTTTGGTTAATGGATTGGAATCCGGCAGCAATGACAGCAAACTAAACTTGAACCGGGGAGAGAGCGTAAGGATCACGGCAAAAGTCATCGCTAAACTTCCTGCACTGCAGGATGCATCAGGTGCAGCCATTGCCCAAAGCGAATTCATGGAACCACCCTACTGGCATATTGAACGTGCACGTATCGGAACTGCGCAAAAGGTGAGGGTCGAGCTCATTGTTAACGGGGCGCCTGTTGATACTGCCGAAATCGCGGCTGATGGAGATTGGAAAGATGTGTCGTTCAATCACAAGCCCGACAGGTCTTCATGGGTCGCTGTAAGAGTCTATCCAAGCTCGCATACTAATCCTATTTTTATATTAGTGGATAATAAACCTATTCGTGAGCGCAGAAGCGCCGAGTGGTGCCGGAAAGCGGTGGACCAATGCTGGAAAATGAAACAGGGTAATATCCGTGCCGATGAACGTGCGGACGCAGAAGCTGCTTATATAAAGGCGGGCAATGTTTATGATAAAATTATACAGGAATCTAAATAACGGGTAACTTGGTACTACTGCTTTTCGTTTGCTAAATATATTTCCCCACCACTAAACCAAAATGTATGCAACGCAAATCGTTTATCAGGAATACGGCGCTCTGCGCAATCGCATTCAGTACGCCGGGATTTATCCGCTTTAATGGCGAGCGTTATGAAGGCGATTGTGAAACGACCTCCGATATCCTGGGTCCTTTTTACCGGCCAAAGAGTCCGGTGCGTTCTAATCTGGTGTCGAAAGACATGCCGGGCCAGCTGATAGAATTAAGGGGAGTTGTAAGACATGATGATTGCAAGACCCCATACAAAAAAGCGAAGATAGAATTATGGCATTGCAGCAGCACAGGAATATATGATAACTCATCCGATGAATACCTTTACAGAGGCACTGTCTATTGTGATGATAAGGGCCAATATTCGTTCAAGACAATTCTACCTCCCCCTTACGATGCAGGTGGTTTCATGAGACCTGCGCATTTTCATATGATGATCACCGCAGAAGGCTATCAATCACTGGTTACTCAATTGTATTTTACCGGCGATGAAAATATTGCGAAAGATCAATGGGCATCTTCAGAAAAAGCAAAAAAAAGAATTCTTGCCGTACAAAGCTTAGGCGATGGAACAAAAAAGGTTTTGTTTAATGTAAACATGGCTGCTACACTTGCCGTTGAACCGGCTTCGATCAATAAGCTGACAGGTGTTTAT
This sequence comes from Chitinophagaceae bacterium, assembly GCA_014379345.1. Classification (GTDB taxonomy): domain Bacteria; phylum Bacteroidota; class Bacteroidia; order Chitinophagales; family Chitinophagaceae; genus Flavitalea. The sequence continues at coordinate 38,062 of JACMLY010000081.1, read as the reverse complement.
ATAGATGAAAAAGATCAAAATAAAAAAATAGAATTCTTCAAAGAAAGTAACATGCTATGGATCAAAAATGAAGTATATGGTATGGACCTCGAATACATTGGCAACAATAAATTTCAGCCCAGGGGCATGCCCGGCGTAGGCCTTAGTTATGTATTTGAAATACTCACTAATGGCACTGTTAAACTTACCTATGCTTATAGGAAAGAAGGCGAAATTAATTACGCAACGGCAATAAAACAATACTGAATGGAAAAGAGTAAAGCAATATTCAGAAACGCCTGGCCTTATCAACAAGATAAAATGAATCTGCCTGTTGAGAATGTAGAGGCTGCGATTCCTTTTTATGAAACAGTAATGGGTTTTACCGTAGTGTCAAAAAAAAGTTCACCATATAATACTGCAGTCCTAAGCAGAGATGATATTCAAGTAGCTATTTCCGAAAATGGTGGCGATCCGGCACAAGACGGGTGCTTTTTTGAGGTAGACAATATCGTAGATGCATTGGAAGAACTGAGTTCAAATGGCCTTGAGAAAAAAGCGTCTGATATAGGAACTCAAAAACATGGCGACAGCTCCTGGAAAGTTTTTTTTGTTGTTGCTCCAGATGGGCTGTGTTATTGCCTGGGTGAACGGCAACATTGAAAATCCAAAACACGCTGGATTTAACGATGTTCCTGCTATGATTCTATGTTCCTTTGTGGTAAATTTTTTCACCACATAGGAACATAGAATCATAGAAAACGCACATAGGGAGAACTTACTAAAAAAATCAATAACCATACTGTTACCGCACCATACTATTGTCCAATCACCTTAATAAACGTTCCCGCCTCTACTTTATCCGTCAGTTTCATTCCATTTAAAATGGCAAACTCTTCTAAACGTTTTGTATCTGCTTTGTGGTCTCGCAAAGCCTGATCAAGGGTGCTGGCAGAGCGAACAGTTTTGATCTGTACACGATCAGGTTTTTTATTGAGTTTGGCGGGATCTTTTAATTCCTTGAAGCTCTGCTGTGCATTGGTGAAAAATGATAAATAATTCTCGAAGTCCGCCGTACCGGCTACCCCAAGCAACAAATAGATCAATTGCCCGTACTTAATAAAATAAGAAACGGTACGGATTGGTTGTTGCTGTGGCTGTTGCCCCTGCTGCGGTTTTACATCGGCCATCATAGCCAATGCAGGTAAACCGTTTACATTGACATCTTTTGAATCTAACAATTGCAGGCTATTCTGCTGCAGAAATCCACTGGCTGCCTCCTGCAATGAAGCTCCCTTCGCCAACGTCATCATCATCAATGCCTTTCCATCTTTTGGCGCCAATTGTACCTGTTGCGGGGAATTCTGGTAATTCCAGCCCGCAGGCACAGTAAATTGAAATTTTAGTTCAGGATGATAAAAAATGCCGTTTTCCAGATACCCCTGCTTGGGATCTTCACCATATACGAGTCCTTCAATTCTTTTCAGATAAGTATTACGGTTTACCTGAGCATTTGTAAGATTTAATTTCTGTTTCCATTCCGTGGCCAGTTTACCAACTGTTACAAACCTGTCGCCCGGATTGGGATGGGTCGATAAGAACCCGGGCAATTCTCCCTGCCCGCTTTCGGTACTTTTTCTTTCCAGGGTTTGAAAAAACCCAGCCATTTCATTGGCATCATAGCCGATCTTTGAAGAGTACTCTACTCCTAACCTATCGGATTCTCTTTCTGCATCGCGACCGAATTTTAATAATAATAGTCCAATTCCCTGCGAAGCGCTTTCCGCAAACTGGGCAAGATCAGGCGCGAGAACAACACCGGCAATAATTCCAATTTGTCCGAGAATGGCATTTCTTTGTTGTTCTACCGAGTGCCTTGCAGCAATATGCCCTATTTCATGACCGAGCACGCCGGCGAATTCTGCTTCATTATTGAAGTGTGCCATGATGCCACGTGTAAAATAAACATAACCGCCAGGCACTGCGAAAGCATTCAACACATCCGAATCAACCACCCTGAACTGATAGTCGAGTTTGGGTCGATGAGAGATGGCAGCCATTTGCTTTCCTTTTTCAGTAATGAAAGACTGGAGTGCCTTGTCTTCATATAGGCCATACTGTGCTATGATCTGCGGATCGGCTTCCTTACCCATTGCTATTTCCTGGGCTTCTGACATTAATACAACCTGTTTTTTTCCCGATACCGGGTTTGTTGCGCATGAATTATACAGGATAATTGTTGCGATAAAAAATGAGCAGATAAGATATTTTTTCATGTTATTAATATTCGATATTTAAAATTCATTTGCAACTGTACAATTATAGACTGAAAATTGCTGCTTGCGGTCCGTTCAAATACATTTTTTTAACAAAATTAATTTGTGAGAAAGAGAAACTCTCGCAATGACGTTAAGACGCAAAGGTATTCCTCTTTGCGCCTCAGCGTCATGGCGAGATAATTATTCAATCCACAATTGGTTGCTCGGGGTTGATCCGTAACCATAGCAGGCTACTCAAAAATAGAACGGCGGCAATAAAATACAATGGTGTGTTGTAATTGCCCGTGCTGTCAACGATCTTTCCAAAAGCGACAGCCAGAAAAAATGCGCCCAACTGGCCTGCAAAGTTCATAGCACCTGCCACCAAACCTGCACGGGATCTTCCGATATCGATGCAGGTAGCAAATGCAACGGGTAATGTAAAATCTTTGAAGGCCATTCCTATTGCCAGTAATATGGCAGCGGTCTGATTGTCTTTTGTAAGGGCGGCGATCATTACGATGAAGCTGGATAAAGCCATGCTCACCATCCCAACACTACGTCTTCCGTATTTCAATCCTTTTTTCCTGACGAGATAATCGCTTAGAAAACCACCGGCGAAACAACCGATTGCCCCAAGTGCAAAAGGAAGCGTTGCAAATAATTTCATCTCATCCTCACTAAAATGCCTGCCCTCCTGTAGATATGTTGGTAACCAGGCAGAGAAAAAATATGCGCCATACATAAAAAAATGGAACATCAGCATCAGTGATAGAATATTGCCATTCCTGAAAAACGATTTCCAGGGAATCCGATGATCTTTGGAGCGGAGCTGCTGATTGGTTTCTATTTCTTCCAGTTCTTTTGCAGATACGGAAGCCATCTGTAATGGAGTATCGCGGTACCATAGATACCAGATGGCAATCCAAATCACTCCAATTAATCCCATAGCATAAAAGGAAGCACGCCATCCGAATGCAATGGCAATGGGTATAACAATAAGCGGAGCCAATGCGCCACCAATTCTGCCCGCTGCCCAGATGAATGCCTGTGCTCTTCCGGTCTCATACCGCGGGACCCATCTCGATACAACAATCGAACTATTGGGATATGCCCCGGCCTCGCCGGCACCGAATAAAAACCGGATGATCAGTAAAGAAATTAATCCATTCGCAGCTCCCGTAAGTGCCGTGAAAAAAGACCACCATAATACAACTCTTGTCAACACTTTTCTCGGACCGATCTTATCGCCCAATATTCCGGCAGGAATTTCAAAAAGGGCGTAAGACAATGCAAAGGCTCCCAGCACCCAGCCGAACTGCTCATTACTCAATCCGAGATCGGCTTTGATCCGTTTGCCCGTGACAGAAATACAAACCCTGTCGAGGTAAACGATAATAGAAAGAAAGAATAAGAGAGTAAGAACCTTGTGGCGGATCTTGATGCCGGAAGTATAAAAATCTTTTTTAAATACCGGAGTTCTCTTCACCAGCGGTCAGATTAAACAATTATTTGAAATTCATTTTTTGTAACAGCTTTCTAAATCTCGTATCACCTCCCTGTTGAAAAAAAGTTGTGTCGGTATTCATGTAGATCATGATCCCATATTTTTCATCAATCAGTTTTTCCATGATCAACAATGCTTCATTCAACTGACCAAGATGACTTTTAATGATTGCAATTGCATAAAGTTTATCGTTGTTAACAGGAGGTGTTTGCAATTCAGCCAGCAATTGTTTTGCTTCTGCTAGTCTACCCGTTTTTACATAACTGGCGCCCAATATACACAACATGACGGGTCGCCTGTTGGCAAGAGCAATGGCCTTATTCAAATTTTGAATGGCTTTTTCATACTCTTGTCTTTTAAAGTAAGTCATACCGGCGGTAAAATACGCTTCAGCATAATTCGAATCAATTGCCAGTGTTTTATTTACCTGTTGCAGTGATTTGTCGGTATTGTTCATGAACTGATGTATGCGGGCCAGGCCGGTATTTACATTCGGAGAAAGCGGATCAAGCTGATAAGCGATGTTCATTTCTTTAAGTGCTTCGTCGAACCTCCGTTGTATGGCGAGATACAATGCATACCATTCGTGAGCTGTGGCATAACCTGGTTTTATTTCAATGGCTTTTTTGAATTCTCTTTCTGCACCATCCCAATCCCAGTCAATTCTGAATTTGATATAGCCCAAAGCTGCATGCGCCTCCGCAAGTGTGGGATCGATCTCGAGTGCTTTCATCACAGCCTCTTTGGCTTTTTTTTCTGCAACATCCCTGGCTATATTGCCATAACCAGCAACCCCAATAAGCGTATAACAGTAGGCAAGATTAGTATGCGCTAATGCAAATGAAGGATCGCGGACGATCGCTTTTTCGAAATGAACGAGTGCAGAATGGATACCCTGAGGTGTTCTCTGGTTCAGAAAACTTTTCCCGATAAGGTATTCCTCCGAAGCAATCGGATCGGCGGTACCTTTTTTTTGCAATTGCTCCTTTTCAGAAGAGACCAATCTTATTTTTAATTCATTGGCTACATCCTGCGCAATTTCACTTTGGACCATGAAAATATCCTTCAATTCCTCTGTATACTCATCAGACCAGATATGCTCCTGGTTTGAAGCATTGACAAGTGTTACCGTTATCCTTGCTTTATTTTCCGTTTTTCGAACACTTCCTTCCAGGATGGTGCTTACCATTAATTCATTTCCTATCTCAGAAATATCCTTATCCGTTATTTTATACTTCATTACAGAGGTTCTTGCAATAACATTCAAGCCGCCTATCTTAGCCAGGGTCGAGATTAATTCTTCCGTCATGCCATCCGCAAAGTATTCATCATCCTGATTCGCACTTATATTTTTAAAAGGCAAAACAGCAAGCCTCAACCCGGACTGCGTCAACTCCTTGTTCGAATTCCTTATGAAGAAAAACCATGCAAGAACAAATAGCAAAATAGCTGATCCAATAGCATAGGCGATCCGCTTCTTGGGGAAAACGGTCTTTTTTATTCGTTGATGTTGTGAAATCCAGGGCAGTGCAATGCAATAAATATCCATTGGCATGGATATATTTTTCAGCTTTTCATTTTCTAATTGAATAACGGGATAAGGAACCTTATTCCTTATCTGCCTGGCAACATCTTCTGATATGCAGATGCCTCCCGGCACTGCCAGTGGCTCCATCCTCGCTGCAATATTAACCCCATCGCCATGCACATGATTATCTACATACACCACGTCTCCTATATGAAGGCCGATCCGTAGCGTTATATGCCGCTGTGCGGGCTCAGTTGTATTACGCTGATGCAATGCTGACTGAATTTCAATGGCACAATGCGCTGCTTCCACAGCGCTTTGGAACTCAACAAAAAATGAATCTCCTGCTGTTTCAATTTCACGGCCATTGTGCACGGGAAAAATGGGTCGGAGTATTTTTCTGTGTTCATCGAGCAGTTCAAGAGCCAGTGCTTCATTTTTTTGTGAGAGAGCACTATAACCAACCATATCAGTAAACATGATAGCAGATAATCGTCTCATAAAAGCGATTGGTTATTATCAAAAAAAATGATGCTACCAAATATATTACAATTACAGCAGTAGAGGGAAAATGAGGATATCTCGCAAAGACGCAAGATATTCCTCTCTGCGCCTTCGCGTCCATGCGAGATATTGTCTTTGTACAGTAGGTAAGAAATGTTGAATATCGATGTCTGTCAAAAATTACGGGATGACTTCACCCTCCAGATCGTAATCGTACGCTTTTGTGATTTGTACCCTTGCAAATTCCCCGACAACTATTTTTTTAGTGGAATGGATCACAACTTCATTATCTACCTCAACACTATCAAATTCAGTACGACCGAGGTATCGACCAGCCTCTTTTTTATCAATTAATACCTTAAACTCCTTCCCGATTTTTTCCTGGTTTTTTTCGTACGATATTTCCTGTTGTACTTCCATTACTTCCAGCGCTCTCCTTTCTTTTTCTTCTTGTGTGAGACTATCTTCTAACTGGTAAGCAGAAGTGTTTTCTTCGTGTGAATAGGTAAATATACCCACGCGGTCGAACCGTTGCTTCTGTAAAAAGGCCTTCAGTTCCTCGATATCATCAAGGGTTTCACCGGGAAAGCCGGCGATTAATGTTGTGCGCAGGCAGATGCCGGGTACTTTTTGCCTGATCGACTGTACAAGTTCTTCCATCTCTGTTCGGGTGATCTGGCGTTTCATCGCTTTCAACATATTGTCGGCTGCATGTTGTAAAGGCATATCGAGGTATTTGCAGATATTTTCCCGTTCGCGCATTACATCAAGTATATCTAGCGGAAATTTATGTGGGTAGGCATAGTGCAACCGTATCCATTCTAACCCCGGAATATCACTTAAGCGTTTCAGCAGATCCGGCAACATTCTTTTTTTATACAGGTCGAGTCCGTAATAAGTAAGCTCCTGGGCTATTAACATCATTTCTTTAACGCCTCTTCTCACCAACCCTTCCGCTTCCTTTACAAGCGCCTCAATTGGTTTGCTTACATGCATACCGCGCATTAGCGGAATAGCACAGAACGCACAGGTGCGGTTGCATCCTTCGGCAATTTTCAAGTAAGCGTAATGCTGCGGAGTGGCCAATAATCTTTCCCCTAATAGCTCTGCCTTATAATCCGCCTCAAATTGTTTCAAAATGAGTGGCAATTCCATGGTGCCGAAATAGGCATCCACTTCAGGAATCTCGAGCTCTAGATTGTTTCTGTAGCGTTCACTCAGGCAACCTGTGACATACACCTTATCCAATTTTCCTTTTTTCTTCAACTCAACCTGGTCAAGAATTGTATTGATGGATTCTTCTTTTGCCTTATCAATAAACCCGCATGTATTTACGATCACGATATTGTGATCAAGTTTCTTATTTTCATGAACCACTTCAATATCGTTGGCCGCCAATTGCCCGCTCAGCACTTCACTATCTACCATGTTCTTACTGCAGCCCATGGTAATGATATTGACCTTATCTTTTTTTAGCGTTCTTGCTTTCATGATTTATTATCAAGACTAAATAAACTATCCACAAATTCATGCCTGTCAAAAACCAACAGGTCTTCCATTTTTTCACCCACACCGATAAATTTTACCGGTATTTTAAACTGGCTGGCAATGGCCAAAACTACACCACCTTTTGCGGTACCATCCAATTTTGTAATTACCAGTGCTGTAACGTCGGTAGCGGCGGTAAAATGCTTTGCCTGTTCCAATGCGTTCTGACCTGTTGAGCCATCCAATACCAGCATGACCTCATGGGGAGCGTCGGGAATATGTTTTTGAATGACCCGTTTGATCTTACTGAGTTCTTCCATCAGGTGCGCTTTGTTATGCAAGCGCCCGGCCGTATCAATAATGATAACATCCGTGCCACGCGACACGCCGCTTTGTACGGTATCAAAGGCAACCGAAGCGGGATCGGAACCCATTGGCTGCTTAACGATCGGTACGCCGGCCCGCTCACTCCAGATCGTCAGCTGGTCCACAGCTGCGGCCCTGAAAGTATCGGCAGCTCCTAATAAGACAGATTTCCCCGCTTTTTTAAAATTATAGGCAAGCTTTCCAATTGTGGTGGTTTTACCTACACCGTTCACCCCAACAACAAGTATGATATATGGCTTTGCCGGAAGTGTGGAAGCAAAAGTATACGCATTTGCGTCAGGCGCTTCTACCAAAAGACTTTCAATTTCTTCCTGTAATATCTTATTTAGTTCACCGGTATTTAAATATTTATCCTTCGATACTCTTTTTTCAATCTTCTCGATGATCTGGATCGTTGTGTCAATCCCAACATCTGCAGTTACCAGTGCATCTTCCAGGTTATCCAATACTTCTTCGTCTACAGTGCTTTTGCCGGCGATAGCCTTGGTAATTTTTGATAAAAAATTTTCTTTTGTTTTTTGAAGGCCCTGGTCCAGGCTTTCTTTTTCTTTTTTTCCGAACAATTTATCCAAGAAACCCATATCAAACTTTTTATACTTAAATACAAAAAGCTGTTCCAATATCAGAACAGCTTCTTTAAGTTATTACAACTAACCCAATTTATTTCTGAGCTAAAAAATCTTTCACCTTATCCTTGTGCACAATGGCTTCTTTAAATGTATAGGCCCCTGATTTAGGGCTACGTACGGCGCGGATCACTTTAGTCCAGTTTTTTGCCTCAGCTGCTGATTTCTGGTCTTTGGTTTTGATCGCCGTTTTTGCTGCTTTTGCCATAATATCTTAATTTGAAAATTTTAAAATCGATGATCCCAAAATTAGCCAATTAGCCTATTCGCCAATCAGCAGATGTGAAAATGGAAATCTTAATTACTGTTCCCGTATAAAATTGGCTCATTTGCTCATTGGCCAATCGGCTAATTAAATTATTTGATTTCCTTATGTACCGTATACTTCTTTAAAATCGGGTTATATTTTTTCAACTCGAGTCTTTCAGGAGTATTCTTTTTGTTCTTGGTACTGATGTATCGGCTTGTACCCGGCTTACCACTGGTTTTATGCTCAGTACATTCCAGAATAACCTGAACCCTGCTTCCTTTCTTTGCCATTGTTGTAAATTTTTTTGTTGCCTAAACCTGAAGTTGATGAATCGTTAGATCTTTACTCCTTTTGCTCTCAGTTCCTTCACTACAGAAAACAAACCACGTTTATTGATGGTGCGGATGCCTTCAGTTGATAATTTCAGGGTAACCCATTTGTCTTCTTCAGCAAGAAAAAATTTCTTGGTCTGCAAATTGGGGAGAAACCTGCGTTTGGTCTTAATATTAGAGTGCGAAACAGTGTGACCTGTAATCGGAACCTTCCCCGTAACCTGACATACTCTAGCCATAACTTCAAAAATTTAGGACGGCGAAGTTCGGTAAATCAATTGAACCCGCAAAGAGAATACCCGGTTTTTTCATCTTTTTTCTTAACAGGTGTGAATTTAGAGTATGGAATGAAAAATGTTTAAGGTTTAAAGTTTAAGGTTTAAAGTTAAGTTTATAGGTTTTAAACATTGTAAATGTATTGTCTACTACATTTGGTAACGGCTTCACATAAAAAACCTTCAACCTTCAACCTTAAACCTTAAACTTTAATCGAAAGGGAAAACAATCGACATGAAAAGGAAAACAATAGCGCGGGATATCAGCTGGTTATCATTCAATGCCAGGGTCTTGCAGGAGGCTGCGGACCCCACGGTACCGCTGCGGGAAAGGGTTAAGTTCCTGGGCATTTTTTCAAATAATACGGATGAATTCTTCCGGGTTCGGGTGGCCACCCTTAAAAGAATGGTGGAAATGGATGGCAAGGCCAAGAATATGCACCTGGAACAGGCTCCCGATAAGATTCTCTATGAAATTCAGCAGATCGTATTGCAACAACAGGCCGATTTTGCTGATATATGGGAGGATGTTCGGCAGGAGTTGGAAAAAGAAAAAATATACCTGGTAACAGAAAAAAAATTGAATAAGGAACAACAACGCTTTGTTCAAACTTATTTTGAGGAAGAAGTGCGTTCCAATATTATTCCCTTAATGATCGAAAGCATACCCCAGCTACCTTACCTGCGCGAAAAATCCCTTTATCTCGGAGTTGTGCTATCCCTTCGGGACGGTACCCGTGCACGAAAATATTCAATTATCGAAGTGCCTTCCAGGGCGATCGGAAGATTCAAATTGCTACCATCCCCCCCTGGGGAACGACATATAATTTTACTGGAAGACATTATCCGTTTTAATCTAAAAAGTATTTTTTCTTATTTCGGATTTAACAGGTACGATTCATGGGTATTTAAGGTTACAAAGGATGCTGAAATGGACATCGATAACGATATCTCCACTTCTTTTATCCAGAAAATAGAAAAAGGGTTGAAGAACAGACGAAAAGGTAAACCCGTTCGATTTGTGTATGATAAAGAAATGGATGCAGGCCTTTTGGATTTTTTAATGCGTAAGCTGAACCTCTCGCGCAAAGATGGGATCATTCCAGGTGGCCGTATCCATAACTTCCGGCATTTTATGGATTTTCCGGATGTATTCCTGAAAAAAAGCCAGCGAAAGAAACCTTTCACCCATTCCCTTGTGAGAAACTCCATCCGTGTTACGGACACTGTTCTTGAAAAGGATATTATGCTCAACTTTCCATATCATTCATTCAATACAGTGATTGATCTGCTGCGCGAAGCAGCAATAGACCCGGACGTGACAGTGATAAAAATAACCGCTTACAGGCTTGCATCAAATTCGAAAGTGATCAATGCCCTGCTCAATGCAGTAAGAAATGGCAAACAGGTCACCGTGATGATGGAACTAAGGGCAAGATTTGATGAAGAAGCGAACCTGGAATGGAAATCCTTATTGGAAGAAGAAGGCGTGAAAGTATTGATCAGCATTCCCAATCTAAAAGTGCATGCAAAGATCTGCCTGATCAAAAAAAGAATGAACAACCGCACACTGCACTATGGATACGTAAGTACCGGCAACCTGAATGAAAAAACAGCCACACTGTATGGCGACCATTGCCTATTAACATCCAACCGGCATATTATGGCTGATGTGAACAGGATGTTCAATTACCTGGAAAGACATAAAGACGGAATGCAATTCCTGAAAGCCTGTAAAACACTGATCCCCTGCCCGACCAGCATGCGAAAAGAACTCCTGAGGCTGATCGCAAAAGAAATAAAGAACGCAAAGGAAGGAAAACCGGCCTCGATGATTTTAAAAATGAATTCTTTATCGGATGAGGAGCTGATAGAGAGTTTGTATGAAGCAGCCAGGACGGGTGTTGATATTAAGCTGATCGTGCGTGGCATTTTCTGCATGTTCACTGAAAATAAAAAATTCATCAGGCCTATTCAGGCAGTCAGCATCGTAGATGAGTACCTTGAACATGCCAGAGTGTATATATTTCACAATGATGGTAATGAAAAAGTATATATTTCTTCGGCAGACTGGATGGTGCGCAATATCGATCATCGGGTAGAAGCTACCTGTCCCATACTTGATGATAATATTAAGAAAGTGTTGAAAACTATTCTGGAAATTCAATTGAACGATAATGTAAAAGCCAGAATTTTGGACAACGAACTCAGTAACTGGTATGTGAGAGATAAAACAAAAAGACGAGTCCGTTCACAAGTAGATATTTACAATTATTTATACCAGCAAACTCTCGACACAACTCCAAGCCTGCAACCACTGCCTATGGATAATACGCTGACGACCGATGGCCTTGAAATAATTACTACCACTTATGAGACTGGCAGCCATTGATATTGGCAGTAATGCCGCCAGGCTCCTTATTTCCGAGGTCATTATCAATGATGCTGGGAAAACCGAATTTCAAAAACTGAATCTGGTACGCGTACCGTTGCGTCTTGGATTCGATGTGTTTGAGAACAGAATGATCTCTCCCGAAAAAGAAGAGATGATCGTAAAAACCATTAAATCGTACAAATACCTGATAGATGTGTACGAAGTAAGGCATATAAAAGCCTGCGCAACTTCGGCCATGCGCGATGCAATTAATGCTGCAGCCATTATTAACCGCGTCAAAGAAGAAACCGGTATCGAGATAGAAGTCATAACCGGTGATGCAGAGGCCAGTTATATTTATGAAAACCATATTGCAGAAAATCTGAACAAGGACCACTCCTACCTTTACATAGATGTGGGCGGTGGAAGTACGGAGCTCACATTTTTTGCCGACAATAAACTGGTATTTAAAAGATCATTCAATATAGGAACGATCCGCCTGTTGAAAAACCAGGTGGATGAACGGATGTGGGATGATATGCGTGATTTTATCAGGCGTGAAACAAAAGGCCATACCAATGATATGATCGCTATAGGTTCAGGCGGAAATATCAATAAGATCTTTTCCATCTCCAAGCGAAAAGAAGGCAAACCGTTACATGTTGAATTATTAAAAGATTACTATAAGGAATTCAGTAGTTTTTCTGTACAGGACCGCATCCGTATTTATCGCCTTCGTGAAGACAGGGCAGATGTAATTGTGCCTGCCCTTTCCATTTATGTGAATGTGATGCGTTGGGCGAACATCGAGGAAATATATGTACCCAAGATCGGTCTTGCCGATGGCCTGATCCAGCATTTATACGAAGAACTCAAACTAAAAGAAATAGCAGTTTGATTAGCCGATGAACTGATAAGCCGATTAGCCGATATAAGAAAGTAGAAAAAAATCATCGTAGTTCGATTAGCCGATGAGTTGATTAGCGATTAGCCAATATAAGAAAGTAGAAAAAAATCATCGTAGTTTGATTAGCCGATGAACTGATTAGCTGATTAGCCAATGTAAGAAAGTAGAAAAAAATCATCGTAGTTTGATTAGCCGATGAACTGATTTGCCATTTACGTTAGCGCCAAATCGGCTAATCGGCTAATTAACCAATCGGCTAATCAGGTTCCATAATTCACCCCATAATTAAACAGCATGAGTGTACATAAGGATGTTAAAAAAATTACCACCAATACGTTACAGAAACTGAAGAATAACGGTGAAAAGATTTCGATGATCACTGCATATGATTTTTCTTTTGCCAGGATTTTTGATGAGGCGGGAATAGACGTGATTTTAGTGGGTGACTCTGCCTCCAATGTAATGGCGGGGCATGAAACCACACTGCCAATAACGCTCGATCAGATCATTTATCATGCATCATCAGTGATCCGTGGGGTTAATCGAAGCCTTGTGGTAGTTGATCTTCCCTTCGGGTCTTATCAATCCAATTCAAAGGAAGCATTGGCTTCTGCCATCCGCATTATGAAAGAGACAGGCGCACATGCCGTGAAATTGGAAGGTGGAGAAGAAGTTTTGGAATCAATAAAACGGATCGTCGCGGCAGGCGTTCCGGTGATGGGACATCTTGGACTGACGCCTCAATCCATCTATAAATTCGGCACCTACACCGTTCGTGCAAGAGAAGAAACCGAGGCGGAAAAACTTAAAAAAGATGCCCGTTTATTGCAGGATTCAGGATGTTTTGCCATGGTGCTCGAAAAAATTCCGGCTACGCTGGCAAAGGAAGTTTCAGAGATGGTGGTTATCCCTACCATTGGCATCGGTGCAGGTAAATATTGCGACGGACAGGTATTGGTAATGCATGATATGCTTGGCATCAACACTGAATTCAAACCCAGGTTTCTCAGAAAGTATCTTAACCTCCACCCCCTGATCACAGGCGCTGTTCAGCACTATATAAAAGATGTGAAGTCGAACGACTTTCCTAACGAAAGCGAACAGTATTGAAATGTCTTGCCACGAATTACACCAATTAGCACGAATTTAATCCGTGCTAATTGGTGTAATTCATGACAAAAAAACCCGCACTAAGGACATTTATTTAATTAGAAGGGTAAAGTTTTACTTTTGCATTTCCAAAATGATCAAAATGGATTTTTTAAAAAGTTTGAATATAAAAGAAATGAATGATGGTGTATCAACCGGCCTCCAATGGATCGAAGCCGGTGGCGAAACCATCAGTTCTTATTCGCCGGTTGATGGGAAATTGATCGCTTCCGTAAAATCAGGCAACAACGGCAATTATGAATCGGTTGTTTCCAAGGCCCAGGCTGCCTTTCCTGAATGGAGGTTGTGGCCTGCCCCCAAACGAGGCGAGGTGGTGAGACAAATCGGTGAGGCGCTGCGAGAATATAAAGAATCGCTTGGTAAATTGGTTTCCTACGAAATGGGTAAAAGTTTACAGGAAGGTTACGGTGAAGTACAGGAGATGATCGATATATGCGACTTCGCTGTGGGCTTATCGAGGCAATTACATGGGTTTACAATGCATAGCGAGCGTCCTTCGCACCGGATGTACGAGCAATGGCATCCGCTGGGAATCGTGGGTATTATCTCCGCTTTTAATTTCCCGGTGGCTGTTTGGAGCTGGAATAGCATGCTGGCCTGGATCTGTGGTGATGTTTGCATCTGGAAGCCATCCGAAAAAACACCTCTTTGCGCAATTGCCTGCCAGCATATCATTACAGAGGTTCTCGAAAAAAATAACGTGCCGGAAGGCGTGTCCGGTTTAATTATCGGAGATCGTGAAGCCGGTGAATGGATGGCTACTGACACAAGAATTGCCCTGGTATCCGCAACCGGTTCTACCCGCATGGGTAAGGCAGTAGGTGCGGCCGTAGGCGCAAGACTCGGAAGATCCCTGCTTGAATTGGGCGGAAATAATTCTATCATTATTTCAAAAGATGCAGATGCTGATATAGCGATCCTGGGAAGTGTATTCGGGGCCGTAGGAACAGCCGGGCAACGATGTACAACAACCAGAAGACTGATCATTCATGAAGCAATCTATGACTCCATCAAAGAAAAACTGGTAACAGCCTACAAACAATTACGCATCGGCGATCCACTGAACGAAAAAAACCATGTGGGCCCCTTAATTGACGCTGATGCCGTAAAAATGTATTTACTGGCAATCGATCAATGCAAAGCAGAAGGTGGGCAATTTGTGGTTGAAGGCGGGATGTTGCAGGGAGACGGTTATGAAAGTGGCTGTTACGTTAAACCCTGTATTGCCGAGGCTGAACCTCATTTTAAAATCGTACAGCATGAAACATTCGCCCCTATTTTATACCTGTTGAAATACAAAACGCTTGATGAGGCCATCGATATCCAGAATGGTGTGCCGCAGGGTTTATCTTCTTCGATCATGACGTTGAACCTCCGGGAAGCTGAAAAGTTCCTTTCGCATGCAGGAAGCGATTGCGGCATAGCCAATGTAAACATTGGCACCTCCGGAGCAGAGATCGGCGGGGCCTTTGGCGGTGAAAAAGAAACAGGCGGCGGACGTGAAAGCGGAAGCGATGCCTGGAAAAATTATATGCGCCGGCAAACCAATACCATCAATTATTCTACGAATCTGCCTCTGGCACAAGGGATTAAGTTTCATGTTTAGCCTTAACGCGCAACGCGCAATGCAGAACGCGTAACGCGCAATATTCAATTTGAATGTCAATTTTCAGGTTGTTAAGCTGCCAGTTTAATAATTTTCGTTGAGCGTTAAGCGTTGAGCGTCGAGCGTTGAGCATTGAGCGTTAAGCGTTGCGCATTGAGCGTCGAGCGTTGAACATTATTCTACCTCACAGAGAAATATTATTGTACCTCAATACGTTAATTAAGGCACCCCGCTTGGTCGGGACTATTTGTTATTGAGACAAATCATATCCATGAAGAAAATATTTACGTTTTTCTTATTCGTAATTGCCGGCTTCGTTTCATATTCCCAGCTTAGGGTTGGCCTGATTGGCGGACCCCAATCAACCAGCATAACGGAAGAA
This sequence comes from Chitinophagaceae bacterium, assembly GCA_014379345.1. GTDB lineage: Bacteria > Bacteroidota > Bacteroidia > Chitinophagales > Chitinophagaceae > Flavitalea. The sequence continues at coordinate 22,489 of JACMLY010000081.1, read as the reverse complement.
AATAGCATTCCCGGCTGGAGCAGGGATATCTCTCCTTACTACACAAACAGGCTGGGTGGCAATGTGGGTTTACTGGGCGAAGTGCCTCTCGGATCTTCCACACGCTGGTTTTTACATCCCGGTTTACTGTACCAGACGAAGGGAAGGAAATTTTTTAAACGGAATGATACGACTACGGCAAATCTTACCGATACTCTCACTACTTCCAGATCATTTTTCAATACTTATATCGAGATCCCTTTAAACCTGGCCTATAAATTACCACTGGGTAAAAAGGCCCGCTTTTTTATAAGTGCCGGCCCCTATGTCAGTTTTTTTTACAATGGCAAAGAATCGATACAAGCCCGGTTATATTCAAACAACAGCTTTAAAAAAGAAGACGATGACCTTGAAGTCGGAAATGCTCCGAATAAAATAAAGACTATTGATTTTGGGGTAAATGGCCGGGCTGGTTTTGACCTGGGTAATGTGCTCATTACAGGCTTTTTCAGCCAGGGACTTAATAATTTTTATACGGCCTCTTACGACGGAACATTTAAACACAAAGTTATTGGCGCTTCCGTTGGCTTCTGGTTGAATAAGGTAAAATGGGAAGAAAAGAAGCCAAAGGATACAGACAAGGATGGAGTTGCGGATAAACAGGACATCTGCCCAACCATACCGGGACCGGCCAATACCTGGGGTTGTCCTGATAAAGACGGAGATGCTATTGCGGATCTGGAAGATAAATGCCCTGAAATTGCAGGTACAGCCAAATACAATGGTTGTCCCGTCCCGGATTCAGATAAGGATGGTCTCAACGATGAAGCGGATAAATGTCCTACCGTAGCTGGCACCGTTAAATATGATGGATGCCCTGTTCCGGATACAGATGGGGATCAGATAAGCGACGAATCGGATATGTGTCCCGACAAACCCGGTCCTGTTGAGTTCAATGGCTGTCCTATTCCGGATAGTGATGGTGATGGTTTAAACGACAAACAGGACAAATGCCCGCAGGAAAAAGGTTCCCTGGAAAATAATGGTTGTCCGGAAATCAAAAAGGAGATCATCGAAAAGGTGAATTATGCAGCAAAAAATATTTTCTTTGAAACCAAAAGCGATAAATTATCTCCCCAGTCATTCGGCCCGTTGAAAGAGGTTGTCTTAATCCTGAGCAATAATCCACAGCTTGACCTGCAGATAGAAGGTCATACCGACAATACGGGTAATCCTTCTTTTAATCTGAATCTATCTGAAAGAAGAGCCAATGCCGTAAAAAAATATTTTGCAGATCTGGGCATCGAAGAACTAAGGCTTAAAGCGCTGGGATTTGGACAGGAAAAGCCCGTGGCCGATAACAACACACCGGATGGCAAGGCTAAAAACCGGCGTGTTGAGCTAAAACCTGTTCAACGCTAAGAATCTATTAACAACTGTTAGCCATTCATGTAATTCAATGCATGAATGGCTTGATTTTTTATACATTTACCGCTTTGCACGGTTTGCAAAACAATTCCTTTTAGTTAATAAAGATTAAAAATCAGGTATTTGATGTGTTCAAACCAACGATTTCGCATCTATATGACATCTAAACATCAGTCAATAAAACAATCACAATGATTCAATCGCTAAAAGCAAGATGGGCTACGTTTGCTCTGTTGTTCGTGGTTTTCTTTGCTACTGCACAACAGGATAAAAAAGAAAAAAATGGAGATGTACCCAAGGGCTGGCATCTTCTTGATAAAACCACGGATGGCTACCAGGGTATAAGTTTGAATAAAGCCTACGAATTCATTCAGTCAAAAAATTTAAAAGGAAAAACAGTGGTGGTTGCCGTTATCGATTCCGGCATCGATACGTTGCATGAAGACCTTAAAGAGATTTTATGGAGAAATCCCAAAGAGATTCCCGGCAACAATATAGATGATGATCAAAACGGTTATGTGGATGATATATATGGCTGGAATTTTATTGGTGGAAAAGACGGCCGGAATGTAAAACAGGATTCTTATGAAGGTGCAAGAGTATACCACAAGCTTAAATTAAAATATGCCGGCAAAGAAATAGATCCCTCAACATTACAGGGAGACGAGCTGGACGAATACAAGATATGGCTGAAGGCGAAGAAAAAAGTAGAGGGTGATGGAGCCGAAGGTGGCATTGATCTGGTAATATTAACAAGGGCTTTGAAAAGCGCCGTGAAGAACGATAGTATTTTGCGCCAGGCGATGGGAAAAGAAGTGTACACAGGAAATGATCTTGATAAATACGAACCTGCGAACAGTGTTGAAAAAAGCGCCAAAGGCGGTTTATTATATCTTTTTAAGGCCAACCAATTGATGGAATCTACCAATAAAGAATTTATTGATGGATTTTCTGATTTTGTGGGTGGTGAAGAAAGAAAAGCAGAAGCGAAAGAAAAAGCTCCCACAGATTATCGCAAAGAAATTGTGGGCGATAATGAGACAGACATTAATGATAAACATTATGGCAATCCGGATGTGATGGCTTCTACTCCATTTCACGGTACTCATGTGGCTGGAATTATTGGAGCGATCAGGAAAAATGAAAAAGGGATGGATGGAATTGCCGATAATGTAAAGATCATGATGATCCGTGCAGTGCCTGATGGAGATGAACACGATAAAGATATTGCTCTTGCCATTCGATATGCTGTTGATAACGGAGCCAGGGTAGTGAACATGAGTTTCGGAAAAGATTTTTCTCCTGAAAAAACATGGGTAGATGATGCCGTCAAATATGCTGAAAGCAAAGGCGTATTATTAATTCATGCTGCCGGCAACGATGGAAAGAATATAGATACAGCAGATAATTTCCCGAATGCCAATCTGAAAGCTTCAAAAACAAGGGCCGATAACTGGATAACCGTGGGCGCCAGCGGCGATGCTAAAGCAGGTGGCATTACAGCAAATTTCTCGAACTATGGGAAAGAACAGGTGGATGTTTTTGCCCCAGGTGTTAAGATATACTCAACCATCCCTGGCGGCAATACTTACGGAAATGCCCAGGGAACAAGTATGGCATCTCCGGTAGTAGCGGGAACAGCGGCATTTCTACTGACCTACTTCCCTTACCTTACTCCGCAACAATTAAAATATTGCCTTGAAAAATCTGCACAACAACCGGTTGGAAAGGTGAAAAAACCAGGTTCCGATGATGAAGTGGAACTTTCTGAAATAAGCAGAACAGGCGGCGTTATCAATGCCTATGAGGCTGCAAAAATTGCTTCTACGCTTGAGCCTGCATCGAAGAAATCCGATAAGAAATCGCCCAAATCAACAATGAAAAATAATAAAGGATAATTCCATAAACTCATAAATTGCAGGGCTATTCTAAAGCCCTGGTTTAAAAATTGCCACTGATTACACGAATTACCACGAAAAAAATCCGTGATAATCCGTGTAATCAGTGGCAAAAAAATGTCTTTAAGGCAGCCTATATTTATATTAAATAAATTGTATGATTTCACGCCAAGAAGTGATCGTTCCGGAATTTGCAACCAAATATTTTGAAGCTACAACCCACGACGATGTAACGGTTGCTCTCACAGAAAGCACCAAACAATTTAAAAAACTTCTCAAAAAAATTCCAAAGAAAAAAATTGATTATGCTTATGCCGAAGGAAAATGGACGATCAGGGAATCCTTGCAACATATTATAGATGCAGAAAAAGTATTTTCATTTAGAGCAATGTGGTTCGCGAGGCAGGATGTGTCTCCCCTGCCAGGTTTCGATGAAACCTCGTGGGCTTTTACTTCAAAGGCATCCCGGCGCAATTGGAAGGATATGATGGAAGAGTTTTTCGCCATCAGGAACTCTACACAGATCTTTTTTGGATCTTTGGATGATGAACAGCTGAAAACCAAAGGCACTGCCGGCAATAATCAGGTAAATGTTGTAGGCTTGGGCTTTATTTGCGCAGGGCATGTCGTGCATCATATTCGAATTATTAAAGAACGATATCTTTCCCAAATGAAGTCAGAAGCATAATGAATACAGATACTGCATTATTTGACGCCAGAAGAAATTATCGCATAGCAGTATCCTCTCTTTTTTTTCTTTCAGGTCTTTGTTTTTCAAGCTGGGCGGCGCGTATTCCAAGTATACAGCATGAACTTCAATTAAATGATGCCGGGCTAGGTGCTGTCTTACTTTCATTGCCCGTCGGATTAATGGTCTCCCTCCCTTTGGCAGGATGGCTTGTTGCAAAATTCGGAAGCAGGATCATCGTGATCAGTTCAGCCATATTATATGCACTGGTATTGCCTTTTATTGGATTTGCGCAACAAACCTGGCAACTGATGGGTGTACTTTTTATGTTTGGATTGAGTGGAAATTTATTAAACATAGCAATGAATACTCAAGGGGTGGGCGTTGAAGCTATTTATGGCCGTTCAATACTTGCATCCTTTCACGGCATCTGGAGCCTTGCCGGCTTTACCGGTGCAGCTATTGGCACCTTCATGATCAGTCAGCATATTGCGCCCTACCATCATTTCCTCATAGTGTCGGCAATTGCTTTGCTGATCGTGTTATGTGCCTGGTCGTTCACACTGGCAACGGATGCGAATGCACAAGTTGACCAGCCGATTTTTGCAAAACCGGATAAATCTTTGCTGAATCTCGGCATCATTGCCTTCTGTTGCATGATCTGTGAAGGAGCGATGTTCGACTGGAGTGGCGTTTATTTTCAAAATGTAGTAAAAGCGAAAGCTGCGTGGATCGGAGCCGGTTATACGGCGTTCATGTCAACAATGGCTGCAGGCAGATTTGTGGCTGACTGGCTGGTCACCCGCTTCGGAATAAAAAGAGTTTTACAAACAAGCGGTGTGGTGATCGCTGCAGGATTATCGGTTGCCATCATCTTCCCAGATATTTCCACGTCTATAGCCGGTTTTGTTCTTGTTGGCGCAGGCGTTTCTTCAGTGGTTCCTCTGGTATACAGTGCGGCTGGCAAATCAAAAAAGGTTTCACCGGGTGTGGCACTTGCTGCAGTTTCCACAATTGGATATCTCGGCTTTCTGATAGGGCCACCAGTTATCGGATTCATTGCGCAGGCAAGCAGTTTGCGCATTTCTTTTATTTTAATTGCCGTGCTCGGGTTAACCACAACACTGGTAGCTTCCAAAACGAAATGGTAGTGGCACAAACCGTTGCCATCATTAAATGATAATGATATCCCGCATTGTTTTAAGGGATTTGCCCGTTTGAATTTGTATTAGCTATGGATCATGTTTTACAGCAAATCGCAGGTGTAATCGGGATGTCATGTTATGTGCCGTTGATTATCGGAATTGTAAGGAATAAAATCGAGCAAAGCTTTGTGGCTTTTATGCTTTGGGCAATGCTCGATATCATTGCAACTATCACTACCATCATAGCAGGAGGTAATTACTGGCTTCCGCTTTCAAATGCAATCGGCGCTTCTACTGTTGCAATATTATTAGCAACAAAGAAACAGGTTGCATGGAGCTGGGTTGAAACAATAACAGCAATTCTGGTAGTCGTTTGCCTCATACTGTGGTATGTTCTTGGAGAAGGTGCGGGGATCGTATCGAGCAGTATTGCGGTTGTAATAGCCAGTATTCCACAGATGGTTGATACATATAAAAAACCATGGGCCACTCCCACGATCATTTACCTGGTATTCTTATCTGCTAACATTCTATCGCTGGTAGCCGGTAAGTCCTGGAACATTGAAGAAAGATTTTACCCGGCTTGCGCCGTATTCCTGTGTTTGGTGATCGCGGCATTTTCGATGAGAAGAACTTCTGTTACGCCAATTGACACCAATCGGGGCGCGAATTGACGCGAATTATTTTCAATAAGAATTAGTCGTATTGAAACGAATTAATACAAATATTTTTAAAGACTGAAGTTCTTGCCTTCGCGTCAATTCGCGTCAATTCGCGTGTGCCAACTTGCCGTTTGCTGAATGCTTTCAGTAAATACGCGGTAAAGAGATTGCTGCAATGGAAAGGGTTCTAATAATTCTATATGTTTTCGAATTGTGTCGGTATCATTCCGGATCGCGGGACCCGTTTGTACCGCAGCCGGCGAAAACAGGCGCAACCTGGTTGCGATCTCTTCGATCAATGGCTGTAACAGTTTGAAATCTATATTTTCCTTTTTGCAAAAATCGTCGGCAGCTGCATATAAATGGTTGGTGAAATTGCTTACCATTACGGCAGCAATATGGGTCATAAAGCGTTGGTGATCGACAGCAAACCGTATATCCGCTGAAATTGTTTTGGCAAAATCAAAAATAAGCGCCCCATTGTCCGCTGTATTCCCATCTACCAGAAAAGGAATTTCGGGAAGATGATCCATTTCTTTTCTCAGGCTTTGAAGCGGATATAACACACCAAAATTTTTGCTGCAAGGTTGAAGTACTTTACATTCTACGGATCCAGCCGTGTGAACAACCAGTTTTTTATCTGCCCGCAGCCAGGATGCAATCTCAGGAATGGCATTGTCTGAAACTGCTACCAGGTAGAGATCTGCTGAGGTATTCAATTGTGTTTGATCAGTAGTGGATGATGAGTGAAGCGTTTTCGCCAGTTGTTCGGCGTTTTTCGACGTCCTCCCTATTACCTGGATGATAGCATGCCCCGCCCGGATGATCGACTTTCCTAAAACTGTTGCCGTATTTCCGGTTCCGATGATGACAATTCTCATAACTGGGTTTATATTGCGAGCAAATAAATACCTCTGATCCCCCCGCAAGCAGTTATGAAATTAGCACAAAAAATAGCTATCACTTATATAAGGGCTAAACTGAATATACTTGCTGTTTTATCGAAAAAAAAAGCGGCAAGGGCGGCTATGAAAATATTTTCTACTCCTTTCAGAAAATCGAAAAAGCAAACTCCGCCGGTTTTTAAAAAAGCAGAAAATATATCGTTTAAAATGGATGGCAACACGATCAGGGGTTATCGCTGGAATGCCGGGAAGGAAAACAAGCTGCTCATTATCCACGGTTTTGAATCGAGTTCCAAAAATTTCGACCGTTATATTATGCCCCTGGTAAAACAAGGTTACCAGGTGCTGGCCTTCGATGCACCTGCACATGGCCAGTCAGGTGGCAAGCAGGTGAATTTGCTTATATATGTAAAAATGCTTCATCGCATTCATGAACTGTATGGACCCATCAGCAGTTACCTGTCGCATTCATTCGGTGGCCTTGCCGTCACTCATTTCCTTGAAACGATACCACATGATGAGACCGTGAAACTTGTACTGGTTGCCCCGGCCACAGAATCTACTTCAGCTATCGATTCGTTTTTTAAAATATTGCATCTCGGTACTGATATCCGCAAAGAATTCGATCAATTGATCCTTGATAAATCGGGTGTTTCGCCCGATCATTATTCTATCCGCAGGGCTATTAAGAACATCAAAGCAAAAATACTTTGGTTCCATGATGAAGACGATGAGCTAACTCCTATCGAAGATGCATTACGAGTGAGGGAAGAAAATCATTCCCATATCGAGTTTGTCATTACGAAAGGCCTTGGCCACAGAAAAATTTACAGGGAAAATATGGTGGTAAAACGCATCATCACTTTTTGTGGCGCAAATGAGCACTAATTGACGCGAATGATTTTCAACTGCAATGAGAGTGCCAGCTAAAATCCATTATCTTAATGAGAGCCGCCATTGGCGTAAATTCGCGCCCCAATTGGCTTTAATTAGCGTGACCGTTGCGGCCTTCTACCATTGGAACAAAGGAAAATGTGTCGAAGCTTTCTTCTGAGGTGCTTCCATCCTTTTCGCGGGTAATTCGCAGCATGCGTTGAATACCTCCCTCTCCTACCGGTATTACCATTTTGCCACCGGTTTTTAATTGCTCTACTAATTTAGGGGGAATATATGGTGCTGCTGCCGTCACAATTATTTTGTCGAATGGAGAAAAGGTCGGTAAGCCCTCATAGCCATCCCCATAAAAATATTTTATGTTCGGGTATTTCTTGCGTAAAATAAACTGGCGATGTTCATCAAATAAGTTTTTCTGCCTCTCAATGGTAAATACCTTTGCTCCTATTTCACTCAATACTATTGCCTGGTAACCACTGCCCGTACCTATCTCCAATACTTTCTCATGCAATTTTATCTCGAGAAGCTGTGACTGGTATGCTACGGTATAAGGCTGTGAGATCGTTTGCCCTTCGGCTATAGGAAAGGCCTTGTCTTCATACGCTACTTTTTCGAAAGCAGAATCCAGAAAAAAATGTCGCGGAATTGTATTGATCGCTTCAAGTACACGCTCATCGGTTATGCCTTTCTGGCGCAATTGATCAACCAATTGTTTACGCAGGCCTTTGTGCCGGTATGAATCTTCGTAATTTCTCATAGCTGATTGAATCGGATCAACGAAGCCTGGATAAAGCCCGGCAGCGCAATGCCTCCCGGATTGAATTCCCAGGTTGCATCAAATTTTAGATCGCTGATTTGTCATTTACCTGATTGTGATATCTTCCGAACTGATATCTCAAAGTTAATCATTGAAAGGGAATGTAAGAGGTTAGATTGTAGTTTGCGTTCAATATAGGGTAGCCGGGGCGTGATCGCGGGTGTTCCTCTGCTGTTGTATACCCGGATAAAAATGTTTTAGATGAATATGGCTTGTTTATTAAATCGGATAATGAATTATAATTGTATCACCATTTATTACAAATCGTATGAAGAAATTATCTGTTGTAGTGATTTATTGCTTGTATTTCTTTTGTACCCATGCATCCGCACAAATCAAAAATACAATTACAGTAAAAGCCAATCAGCTTGTTGCTTCTGTTCAGCCTACCATGTGGGGCATCTTCTTTGAAGACATCAATATGGGAGCCGATGGAGGCATTTATGCCGAGTTGATCAAAAATCGATCATTTGAATTCTACAAACCACTAATGGGTTGGAAAATATTGGGAAAACCGCAGACGGAAGGCGACTTCGTGATACAGAATCGCAATCAGTCCAATTCAAACAACCCAAGATTCCTGCGGGTAACGCTTCACAACAACATAAAGGGAAGTATTGGTTTAAACAATGAAGGTTTCAGGAGCATGGGCATCAAGAATGGGTTGCGCTATGATTTCTCCCTGATGTACCGGCAGCCCACAGGCGAAAATATAAAAATGCATATTGAATTGATAGACGCTAAAGGCTCCGGTATCGGCGGCACAATGCTTACGACGACTGCAACCGGTAAAGATTGGAAAAAACAGTCTGTCAGTTTCAATGCAACCTCTACCGAAATCAAGGCAAAATTGAATATATGGTTTGAAGGAAACGGAATGATCGATCTTGATATGATTTCACTTTTCCCTTCGGATACATGGAAAAACCGCGCTGGCGGAATGCGGGCCGACATGATCCAGTTATTAGCCGATCTAAAGCCCGGGTTCATCCGTTTTCCCGGAGGCTGTATTGTCGAGGGACATGATCTTTCGCTAAGGTATCAATGGAAAAAAACCATTGGTCCTGTTGAAGAACGTCAACTGATCATCAACCGGTGGAACCATGAATTTGCCCACCGCCCCACACCTGATTATTTTCAGACATTCGGGCTTGGCTTCTTTGAATACTTTCAACTTGCCGAAGACATTGGCGCAGAACCCCTGCCCATCCTCAATTCCGGAATGGCCTGCCAGTTCAATACCGCCGAGGTGGTGCCTCTCGACCTGTTGGATCCATATGTTCAGGATGCATTGGACCTGATTGAATTTGCCAATGGGGCCGCGACAACAAAATGGGGTAAGCTGCGGGCCGATATGGGACATCCTGGTTCGTTTAATTTGAAATTGCTTGGCGTAGGAAATGAAAACTGGGGCCCGCAATACATCGAACGCTTACAAATATTCCAAAAAGCGATCAAAGAAAAGTATCCTGATATCAAACTGGTAACCAGTTCAGGTACTGATCCGAACGGCGAACGTTTTGACTATTTGAATGGCGAATTAAGAAAAATGAACGCCGATATCATCGACGAACATTTTTACCGGAGGCCGGAATGGTTCCTGGAGAACGCTTCCCGGTACGATAAATATGACCGGACCGGTTCAAAAATATTTGCAGGCGAATACGCAGCCCAAAGTGACAAAACAGCTAGCGTTAAAAATCAGAATAACTGGCAGACAGCTATAGCCGAAGCAGCCTTTATGACCGGGATGGAGCGCAATGCAGATGTAGTAGTGATGAGTTCTTATGCCCCTCTATTTGCACATATAGATGGCTGGCAGTGGACGCCCGATATGATCTGGGTAGATAATCTTCATTCATTTGGAACGCCGAACTATTTTACGCAGAAATTATTTTCAACGAACAAAGGCACACATGTAGTTCCCGTACTTTGGAACAATGAAATAATAGCAGGAAAGGATAGCCTGTATGCTTCGGCCACGATAGATAAAAATACGGATGAAGTGATCATTAAGGTAGTGAACACTTCCGCAGAGTTAAAAGATCGCGAGCTTTTCATTGATGGTGTGAAGAAACTCAATCCCAAAGCAGTGCTTACCGTATTAAAAGGTGAACAACTTCAGGACACAAATTCATTCAGCAATCCGATAGCAATACAACCCATTGATCAGTCTATTGGATTGAAAGGAAAAAAAATCCTGCTATCGATCTCACCGTATTCGTTCAATGTCATCAAAGTAAAGATGATCCGATAGCCTAACGAAATCAGAACGGTGCTGCTCCTGCGAATGATCTTTCAATTACGAGGGAGCCTGGTCTTAATATGGAAAAGGGTTTGATTCAGAAAAAAAATTCCCCCTATGTTCCTTCTATGTACCTATGATTCTATGTGGTAAATTTTTTAATTAGGGAATCTTCAAAACTGTGCAAGAGTTTTTTTACCACATAGAATCATAGGTACATAGAAGGAACATAGATTTTTTTTAGTTGAGCTTAAATAAAATAACGTTTGCACAATGTATCCCTGTTCGGACCACCGCGTCGATATCCCTGAAACGAACAATTGGCCTTGTTCCGAATGCTGCTTTGGGAATCAGCCTGAAATTTTCCTGCATGTTTTTTCTTTCTTATGAATGATTATCCCCCCAAAGACGCTTTCAATGAGGCGGTCTATTCGTTCAATACTATTACGGCAGAACAATTTCTAAAAAGTTTGGTATCTACACAATTATTTCACGTATAAACAGAAAACCCTTTGCATGCAATAGGTTTTCTGTTTATGATTTAAAGCAATTTCATTATCAGGACCGGCCTCCCGCCCTCACAAAGGTTACGTGCTGTGTAACGGTTACAGGCACTGCAGAGCCATTCCTCATCTGCGGCTCCCATTTAGGCATCATTTTTATTACCCTGATAACTTCCTGGTCAAAATCCTTTCCCGCGGGCTGTGTGATCCGGATATTGCTGGCAGAACCATCGATATTAATTAAGAAACTTGCAACAACTATTTTCTTCTCGCCCATGCTAAGTTCATCCTGCGGACACTCTACATTGTTTTGTAAGAACTTAAGCAATGCTTCATGACCTCCTGGAAATCTTGCCGGCTTTTCCCCCGGGCCTTTCAATTTGGCGGTAGATGAATCCATGGAGGCAGCTTCTGGTTTGTTAACAACCTGCACTATTTCTTCCGGCTGCTTAATTATTTTTCCTACATCATCAGGCCGCTCAACAATTTGATTTTTGCTTTGTACAACAATCTGTGGTTTGCCATTGTACAGCTGAATTTTTCCGGTTACGGTGATATCCTTGTACAAATAATACGCTTCGGGCGCCGGAGCAAAACTTTCACGATCCTTATTTTCTATAACCAGGGTAAGAAGCTGTTCGGGATAGGGAGCTCCCATATTCAGCAGTGTAGGCGATGTGGCAGTATTGGTAATGACTCTCGATGTGGCAACTTTCCCCGATACGGTTACACTATCGCCAACAAACCTTGAAACTTCCGACAAACTGATGGGTGTCTTCAACGTAATCTGATCCCGGTTGCGAATAGTGATCTGCGGCATATTATTATAAAACTCAACCAATCCACTGATACACACTTGCTTTTTAGTATAAAGACTTTCCGGGGCGTTAGAAAACTTTTTACGGTCCTGCTCCCAAATGATAATATTCAATTGACTGATATAATTGTTGTTTACATCCAGTATCGTCGGCTTATTGGATACTGACTCAAAATACCGTGAATTGAATACTGTAGCGCAGAAGCGAACGCTGTCACCAATGTGCTTCGAAATATCGTTGATATTAATATCCTGCAGGTTACGCATCAGATTCGCGACCTTAAGTTCATCAAGGAACTGAGCGCTTAGTTTTTTTATTTTGACGGCATTTTCCCTCGATATATTCAGATCAACATGATCTCCCAGCCCGTACTTCCTGATACCGACCACTTCGTATTCACTCATTAACTTTATATCGGGGAGTTTAACGAAATAACTGTGTTTATAAGAGTTTTGGAAAGAAGCATTCACCTCAGCGGTTTGCACATCCGTTGAATTTATCTTTATAGTGCTGTCATTAGAAAACAGGAATATCATTTCCTGGCCCTCATCTATTGCAAAGGCGCCCCATCCAAACCCACTGAACCTTGCATACAAAGCCGATCCGACAGCATTGTATGTCATGAATAAGTTTCCTTTGTCAGAGGAAGAAATGCGCACAGGTTCCAGCTGGATCATTCTTTGTTTAACGAATCTATCGTATTCGTTTACTGCGACCTTCTGGGACGAACTCAAAAAAGGTAACAGAATAAAAAGCATCAACAGAGATCTCATACATGAGAATTTAGATTGTGGTTCAAGTTTCATGATCGCTTTCAAAAATTAATTATAAGGTACTATTGGGTAATGCCTGGTTAAAATCAACTCATCGCTATCCTTTCTTCTCTGATTACTTTTTGACCAGTTTTCGTCCTTTCATTCAATCGCAGCATCCTTTTATTGTTTGTTCGGTCTTCTATCATATTGTCAGGTAACTGTTCTTACAAGGGTAGATTAACTGGTTTTTTAATAAGCAGAGGATAAAAGGAACATCCGTCAATACATGCTTTTCAATGATAAATTTCATTGTTCTTTTAAAAGCAAACCAGGATAGATGGATAAAACGGACAGCGAGTATAATATACTTACCGGGCTTTGATGGGATGGATTTTACGGAAGGGAAAAATACCTCGTCAATATTACAAAAAATCATATGAATAAATGGTACTGGCAAACAAAGAATTTTATATAACCCAAAGATTTTTAAAAGTTTAAATGTACAATAATTTAAAAAAGAGTCCATACTACTTTAGTGGTAAATGCTTGAAAAGGAGCTTATTGATGAGTCTGCCTGCCAGTTTAGTCAGCTCTTGTCATTGATTAGGAGAGAGGAAGTTGTTGAAGGAACATAAATGCCAGAAAGCAAGAAATGAATAAAGCATTCGAAATTAATCAGATCATGGGCAAAGCATTATGGGCTTTGCAGGATACGTTAACCGGCGGTTCAAGTTCAATGATTGCTGTATACTCATCCTATCTACTAAGGATGATCCCTTGGATACACAAATAAAACGGAGTCTGATAATACGGCCGAACCAAAAACACCCATGGCACCAGGTATTTTAGTGTTGATGAAAACAGGTTCGACAAAAGGATTTTTAATAGCCTGCAACTGATCATCAAGGTCCTTGTAAAACTCAGCCGAATTTCTATCCAAAGACTGAATAAAAATCCATCCCTTATCACCCTTTTCGTATTCATGGGTCACTTCAATGGACATGAGTATTTTTTGCCCATCTGCATTTTCATCTGTAAAGACAATACGCCCTATATCGGTTACCGGAAACTTTTCATCAGGCCCCGATACGCAGGTATTAATAAATTTATCCAGAACATGGGCATGGCGTACAGAACTGTCTATCATCCGGTTCATTTGAAAACGATAATAGTCCCTTGTGCCGGGCGGATCGGTTATTTTGAGAATAACGCCATCATGTCCTCCATAAACATCAAAAAATTCCGCAGTATATTCAATGGATTCTATAGCAACGGCTTTTTGGTTGATTGTTGTACTTGCCGTATAAATGTTTCCGTCATAGTTTACTTCGAGCGTATATGTTTTTCCGTATTGAGCAGGAATATTGCCGCGATAAAATGGCTCCCACCTGCACCTGAACTTATTAAAAATAGAATCCTGCACCAATACATCAACTGTTGTACCGCTGGTAATTTTCACCACAGCCCTTCTTGCAAATACCTGTTGCGGGCTGACATTTGAACTAAAAAAAGGGTTGCTCTTACTGATAAAAATCTGCGGTTTCTTTCCGGGATATAACATCCCCTCAATAAAAACTTTACTGTTATGATCTGCAGGAAAATTTATCGTTATATCTTTTTTGCAGGCTGTAATAAACAGGAGCGCTGCAATAGTAATACTTGCTACTTTTTTTACGGTCTTCATTTTTTAAAATTTAAAATTGAATGAAACGCCTGGGATAATTGGCAGTAAGGAAACCTGTTTGGCCGTAGGCTTAGACGACAGGGCATCAATTTCAAAATAAATAAAATAGGGGTTTTGCCGGCTGTATGCATTGTATACGCTAAAGGACCATTCGCGTTCGTAATACTTCTTCCATATCCTAACTGTCTTTTTATTTGAAGCTGAGAGATCAAGCCGGTGATAGGAAGCTAGCCGGTAGTTGTTTCTTCCTTCATACACATAATAATTGCCCTCGAATATTGTTCCGGAATTCAGGGTACTTATTCTACCTGTCGGAATTGTAGATGCAGGACCGGAAGAGTAAACAAACACAGCGCTAACTATCCATGCTTTCGTAAGCTGGTAACTGCCTGTTACAGACAACACGTGACGCCTGTCGTATTTGAAAGGAAATTCTTTACCGAAATTGAGGTCGTTAAATTGTTGAGTGGTATTGGAAAGAGTGTAGGAAATCCATCCCGTGAGCGTCCCGGTATTTTTTTTCAGAAAGAATTCTGCACCATAGCTCTCTCCTTTCCCATAAACCAATAAACTATCGAGGTTACTACTTATTTTGAGCTGCTTGCCTTCACCAAATAAAACCTGGTTATCCATCCTTTTGTGATAAACCTCCAAACTGGCTTCAATTTCATCATCTAAAAAATTTTTATATACCCCGATCGCGTATTGTGTTGAAGATTGAGGTTTTGTTTTTTTTCCTGAAGGGATCCAGATATCTGTGGGCAGCCCTGCAGTAGCATTCGGAACCAGATGAAGAAACTGGTTCATGCGGGTATAAGAGGCTTTTACGGATGTTGTAGCACCAACAGATAACTTCGAAGAAATACGTGGTTCAATATATGAATATGTTTTTCCGGAAGCGGTAAAAACAGGAACCCGCAAGCCGTAGTTAACGCCGAATTTCGTTGAGGCATCCCATTCATTGGCAATATAAAAGGCCATTTCATCGGAGTAAAGACTATTAATATTTCCTTTGTTGATGGTGATCCTGTTTCCCCGCCTCGGAATACTGGCAGAAAAAGATGCTGGGGTCAGCCGGTGGCTGGTATAACTAAACCCTGTTTTTATTTTATGTCTGGTAGTAGGCGTAATCGTAAAATCTGTTTTGGCTGTTACGTCTTTAATGGCAGTATACAACAGAGAATAATAATTATTCTGCGATGTTGCCAGTGCAAGATTATAATCATTGTAAATAAAAGACGTATTGGAAAAAACTTTGCTACCCAACAAATGGTTCCAGCGTACAGTAGCCGTGCTGTTGCCAAAATCAGTGATATAATTTAAACTGTTTGGATTATTATACCCGGCTTTATCATTTCCTTTGAAAAAACTGATGAATAAATGGTCCTTGCTGCCGAGTTCAAAATTGATTTTAGCATTGATATCGTAAAATTTATACGAATTACCACTTGATGTAAAAGGTTTAATCAATAAATTAATATGGCTTTGCCGGGCAGAAACAATAAAAGACGATTTATTTTTTTGAATTGGACCCTGGACTGTAAGATTGTTCGATAACAACCCGATGCCACCCTCCACCTGGTATTTTGATTTGTTTCCTTCTTTCATGGTAATATTCAAAATGGAACTCAGCCTGCCACCGTACTCCGCGGGAAAACCGCCTTTTATAAGTTGTACATTATTAATCGCATTCACATTAAATGTGCTGAATAACCCAAACAGGTGATTGGGATTATAAACAGTTGCTTCATCTAACTGAACAAGATTTTGATCCATATTACCACCCCTTACATAAAAGCCCGTCGTTCCTTCCTGTCCGCCCTGTACTCCGGGCAATAACTGAATAATTTTCAGCAGGTCTCTTTCCCCCATTAAAACAGGTAAATTTTTAATGGCTTTGATAGGCACGTCAATCACTCCCATCTGTGCTTTTCTAATATTGCGGTCATCCTTCCCGGCAGTAACGATCACTTCGTTTAGCATAGCACTTGTATTTTCAAGAAAAACTTCTAACCGGATATTTGTTTTTGCAATTATTTTTTTTGCCTGGATATTATAGCCCTGGTACGAAATAACCAACTCGATCGTGTCAGTAGCGGGAGTCGTCAGCGAAAAAAAACCATACTGATTGGTGGAGGTTCCTGTTTTGGAATTTGCATTCACAATCGACGCACCAATCAACACTTCCCTGGATACCTGGTCTTTTACATAACCGCTGATGGTTATTTTTTGGGCAGTAGCTGTGGTTGAGCAGAGCAATGCCAATACATAAATAATATGCATCAATAATTTCATATTCTGTTGTTTAGATAAGTTGAATAAATGAAGGCTTTAAGGAGAAACCTTTTATCAAATAATTATCTGACAGAAGAAAAATACTTTTCATTCATGTGCGAATGCAACTGTTTGTATTTGATTAAAGCTTTTATCAATATTGGTCCAGGCCTCGCTTCTATTTTAATAACAATGATTTGACTTCTTTGCTTATTTCGGATATAGACTACAGTAAGCTAAATTTTGGTTGGGCTGTTAGTGAAGTTTTTTATTTATAGTTTCATTACCTCCTTATACAAGTAAGCAAAATATTTGAATCTTTTTTTTCGTTCAGGTTTTAAGATCCCTCCCTGGATAGGTGTTAGGCCTGCCCGCCGTCAATGGTAGGGAGAGGTCATTTTCAAAATTTATATGTAAGCCCCAATCCCAGGCCAAAACTCCGGGGAAATGTTTCGACAACATTGTTCTTTGTCATCTGGGTTGTGGCAAGCCTGATTGCGGGCCGTGCACTGACAGATAGCTTGTTATTTAATTTGTATCGCAGTTCGGCGTCTGCCACGAAGGAGAGATGAAATGTTTTTGCACCGTCCAGTTTCCGTATGAAAATTATTTCGGGATTCGACGGGCTTTCAACTTCTGTCTCAACCTTTGCTTTCGTCAGAAAGTTAGCCTCGATCCCAATACCCGGCGAAAGAATGAGTTTATTTTTACCAACTGAATATTTTAGAACCAGTGGAACGCTGATAAATTTAAGACTGTGTTTTCCTTCTTTGGTAATCAAACTATCTCCCAGGGCAGGTGGAACACCCAATCCCGGTTTAATATATGCATACCCTGACGATGTGATATACTTATAAGAAATATCCCCAACCGGATCCTGTAGGGCATATAGTTTTTGAGGACTGATGCCGATATTGGTGAGGCAATAAATAAGTCCTGTTTGCAGGCCCCATCGTTTTTTTATTTGACGGGTCGCTAAGATGCCCAGCGAAAAAGAAGGCTCATGTATTTCACTGTGTTTAATATTTGTAATGTTGATGGGAAGATCACTGTCAAGACGGTACCCCGCCCTTTCATAGGAAATAAAAGTATTCACCATCCAAAATGACTTGAATGGATCAGGTATTCCGGCTCTTTTGTTTTTTAAGATGTTATTGTTTGATAGCGAATCTGTAATATCCTGTAATTGGTTTATATTATTTGCCACCCCATCGGAAACACTGCCTACCCTGCTTCCTTTGAAAAATTGAAGCAAATCGTTTTTTTCGTTTTGGAGAAGGTTTTGATTTTTCAGAAAATTATTGTCACTTGCTACCCGTACGTTTTTAATACCGGCAGTCGTTTGTTCCTCTTCTTCACTTAATAAATTTACCAGCTCTTTTCTCAGGTTATTTTTTTGAAGACCCGTTTTATGTTCAGAAACGTTGTTATTAAACCCGGCTTGCTGGTTACGCTTGCTTATTCCTGATAAAGCATCTCCTTTTCGTGTTTTTAATGTACTGCTACTAATATCGAAGGCAATCTCATTTTTCTTGTCATTATTGAGCTTTATAACCGGCTTATCGGAATGGGTATTCATTTCATGGCCGGTGGAATTGGATTTAGCGGGGATTTTTTCAGCCTTCCTTTTGGAACCGAGTTTCATTTCATCGCCTGCCCTTTGACTGGTTTTAAAAACACCCGTTTCAAACAGGGCGAATCCTGATAATAGCAGCAATGAAATAAGAGCAGTTCTTTTCCAAAGAATGAATTTTCTTTTACTCGATTGAGCATCTTTTTTATCCAGTGCTGCTTCCAGGCTTTTTTTCAGCCCTGTAGATGGAGTTTCCTCATATGGATCAAGTGCTGAACGGAATAAATCATCAATATCATGTAAATCTTTATTCATGCTTTACTTGTATAATGGGCTACGTTTTTTTTTGAGGTCAATGCCTTTTGCAAAAAGGCTCGTGCATCTGAAAGGTTTGACTTGGAAGTGCCTTCAGATATGCCAAGGGTTTCCGCAATTTCACGATGCTTGTACCCTTCAAATACATACAGGTTGAAAACAATACGGTAACCGGAAGGGAGAGATTGAACGAGTATGAGCAATTCTTTTGCATCAAGATTTGATACAATGTCTGTGTCGCTGATCGAATCATAACCCGAAGTCTCCAGCCTAATAACGGGCTGCAGGTGCGATTTATTCCTGTACCGGAATAACGCAGAATTTACCATGATCCTTCGTACCCAACCCTCAAACGATCCCGTTCCCCTGAACTTGCCGATATATGTAAAAACTTTTAAAAAACCTTCATGCAATATTTCCTCCGCTTCCTCCCTGTTTTTTGCATATCGCAAACAAACACCCAGCATCCTGGGGGCATACAGGTCGTAAAGCTCTGTTTGAGAAGCCCTGTTCCCTGCAATACAACCACGTATAAGGAGTTGGTCTGCGTCTGGCAAATCGGGTTTTGTTTCAGGCATAGATATACAGTCAGCAGAATTTAGTTGGGTACTGTCAAAAGAATTTATACCCTGGAAATCAAGCAAAAGAAAAATATAACCAGTCTCTTGCCACCCGACATGGCCGGATAACGGAAACAGCTGTATAATAATGATTCGTTACGGCTGAGTTCATGGCATCCTGTATTCCTTCATTTATGATCTCCATACTCCCTTTCATCGGATTTATCGCCATTGTTTTCTGATCCTCCAATCGGTAAGTGTTGCAATTTTTTAGCAATGGTTGGATCGGGAAGATTTTCTCATGGAAGCTACAAAGTTTTGAATGATTTTTCTTCACGATGAATGTAAATCCATAGTTTGATCCGATTGCCATGCCCCCTATTTCGCTTCTAAAAAATATAAGCCGAATTTTACATGGCCTGTTATTTGCACTTGAATTTGTAGTGAACAATCGCATTCAGTTCGCACTAACCGCATAAACCAGAAAGAATGGAACTTAATCATATCCGCTACGGCAATGGTCAGCCATTATTATTGATTCATGGTCTGGGCGGTTCATGGAAATCCTGGATACCAGTCATTGACAGATTAGCAGCTCACCGTGAAATTATCGCAATAGACCTGCCCGGGCACGGGAAAACGCCAAAGCTCGATGGCCCTACCTCGATCTCTTCTCTTGCAGATAGTATATCTGAATTTATACAGCGCAATGGCCTTACAGGCATTGATGCGGTGGGTTCTTCAATGGGCGGACGGCTGGTCCTTGAACTCGCCCGTCGCCGAGGTTTTGTTGGCGCAGTTGTCTCGCTCAACCCGGGTGGCTTTTGGCAGGGCTGGCAGCGTCATTTCTTTTACCTTTCCCTGGCTGCATCTATCCGGTTGATCAGATCCATACAGTTTATGATGCCGGCGCTTACAAAAAATGTCATTACACGATCGATCTTATTGGCGCAGTTCTCTCCAAAGCCCTGGAATATTTCAAGCCATTTAAGTTTGGCAGAAATGCGCAGCTACAATTCCTCGCCCGTCTTCGATGAACTATTGTATAAGCTGGCTTATGGCGAAGAACAGCAGGGAGCAGAAAAGGGTTCGATTAACAGCCCGTTAGTCATTGGATGGGGTCGGCAGGACAGGGTTTGTTTTCCTTTACAAGCCAAAAAAGCGCTGCAACTATTTCCTGATGCGCAATTGCACGTGTTCAAACAATGTGGTCACTTTCCGCATTGGGACAGGCCTGCTGAAACAGCCGAATTGATACTTCGGGTAACAGCTGCAACAAAAGTTGAAGTAAAAGAACACCAGCAGGATTCGTAACAATCCAGGTAATAAATAATTTAAGGAACCATTCTTCAAATACTTTCTTTCCTACCATATTCGTGAATAGTTAGCCGGATTTATTCTTGCAACCCCCGGTTTGTTTGGCTTGTCCTGAATCAAGATTACGTCGGTTTTGTATAAATACCTGTAAAACCACCTCTATTATCTTATCTTGTTCACAATCCTTCTCTACTTAAATTTCTTCCCTCCCTTTCTGTACACCCCTAACCAGATTCTTAACATCAAAACTTCTTTGCAATGAAAAAATTTCAGTTTCTTCTGTTGTTACTACCGTTTGCAGGCATGAGCCAGACAAAAAATGTCGTTAGCGCTTTCCGCGTTTTTCCAAAAATTGATAAGTCTGCCGAATTCGAAAAAGCTTTTATGGCTCATGCACAAAAATATCACACAGGCGATTGGATGTGGAGGGTATTTGAAATCCAGTCAGGGCCTGATGTCGGCGGGTTTCAGGTAAATGAAGGTCCTCTCACCTGGGAACAGTTTGACAAAAGAGGTAATCTCGGCGCAGCGCATACAGCAGATTGGGCAAAAAATGTAATGCCTTTTACAGCTGATCGAGGCACTTCGATCTATGCCGAATTCGTGGAAGAATTGAGCACAGTGAAATTAACTGATTACTCAGATAAAATCGTAATCAGCCATATCTATCCAAAGCCCGGTATGATCGTGAATGTTGAAGAAATGACAAAGAAATTGAAGGCCGTGTGGACAGCAGGGAACGAGAGTGTTGCCGTTTACCGGAGCGCTGTTTCGGGGGAGCCTCAATATATTGCCGTAACAAGATTGAAAGAAGGTTTAAAAGAGTTAGGAGCAAGCTTTCGAAAACCCCTGCCTGAACGATACGCTGCCATTAACGGAGCTAATTCATGGACAGATTATTTGAAGGATTATGCCATTGCAGTGGAGAAACGCTGGAGCGAATTATTGTTTTACCGTGCCGACATGAGCTCTAAATAAATTTGATTGCAGGAGCCCTCGTTTTCAACGAGGGCTTTTCAAAAAATAAGGCTGCTTATTATAGAGATCTTTCACAAGGTCAATCCCATAAAATATTCATCGTAATACTTATTCGTAGTACTTCTTTTATAGCTATTCCTGATACGGCCTTCGATCATAAAACCAATTTTGCTGTACAGCTTTATCGCCGGCTCATTTTCTATATCGACAGTCAGTTCAATTCTTTTTTTGCCGTGTTTGGTTGCAAAATCTTTTATGTGGCTGAGTATTTTACTTCCAAATCCTTTCCCTTTCATGGCATGATTTACTACAAAACCACCAATATAAAAAATATGAGCCTGCCTGTCTTTTTTTGGAATTAGCCGGTAAGAGGCAATCACCCGGTCATCGATCTCCACTATGTATAAAGTGTTTTCGGGTAACAGCTCATAATAAATATTCTCAAATTCTTTTTTACTCATTGGATCGTAAGTAAGATATGGATTCGACACCTCATCCATGTACAGATCATAAACAAAATCAATGTCTTTTTCAATAGCCAGACGATGCTTCAAGTTTGTTATGTTCAAAGGCAATTCCATTGTAATATGAATACCATTTTAAATTCCGCTAAGATCTAGCCGCTACAAATTCCTCTGTTAACCAGGTTGAATCGAACAGTGGCGGCGAACTTTTTTTGCTGGTTTGTGTATCAAAAATAGGTTTTGAAATGAATAACTCTTATACAACGATTAAACTCCTGACGGATTTTTTGTGGCCCATGTACTCGTACCTGTCATGCTGAGCCTGCCTGCCCGGCAGGCAGGGTACGAAGCATCTTAGGGGCTTAAACATTTGGGATCTTTGATTATTATCAGGAAGCTCAAAGTGAAAATCTCTCAGATCCCTCGCACCTCGGGATGACAGAGAAAAAAAGTGGGATGACAGGAAAAAAACCCCCACCCTGTCATGCTGAGGTACGAAGCATCTTAGGGATCTAAACATTTGGGATCTTTGATTATTATCAGGAAGCTCAAAGTGAAAATCTCTCAGATCCCTCGTACCTCGGGAT
>JACMLY010000080.1 GCA_014379345.1 Chitinophagaceae bacterium | reverse complement strand
GGGCGGTCGGGGGATCTTGTAGAGAATACGCCGGCTAATGGCGCCTCGTGATTATTTCGTGGCTTACATTTAATAATAGCCCTGTCGGCAACATGCAACCAGGTTAACAAGATGATTTCTGAGCCCGGCCTTATATCCCGAACACCTTCGATGAACTCCGGAAAAATCGTGATCGCCGCTTCCGGAGCATTCTCATTTTCCTGCAACGGGCATTCTTCGATTTTCTTTAGCTCCGACCAGATCTTGCCAATAAATTTTATTGCGGGTTCCATATGCCAAAAATAAAAAAGAGTTACAAAACCATTGACCTCAGTGACGACCATTGATCAGTTTCAAAAAGATTTTTTCGATAAGAACTTTTAGAAGTCTACAAATATTCACTTTCAATTTCGGTAAAAAAAGCTTCCCATATAAGTAAGAAATCGGCCTCGTTCAATTTAATTTGATCTCCAACATTATACTTCGGCAATGTCCTGGCCGAATTTAGCCTGATTGTATTATCAATACACATTAAACTATTGTGATGCATCATTGGGTTGTATAAAACCCTGACTCATTTAACGGGGACGGGAATGAAAATTTCCTACCTTCACCTGCAAGCGATAAACATATTTTTGTACTATAAATTTTGCTGGTATGGTAACCACGTCAAGACGAAAAGTAATAAAAACATTAACTGCCGGAAGCAGTGTTCTCCTATTGTCACCACAAAGTTTTCTATCAGTTTCCAGACAAAAAAAAGATCGTCTGGGGGTTGCTTTGGTTGGACTTGGCTATTATAGTACCGATCTGCTTGCCCCTGCCCTTCAGCAAACAAAAAACTGCTATCTCGCGGGTATTGTTACTGGAACGCCGTCGAAGGCAGTAGCATGGAAGCAAAAATATTCCATACCCGATAAAAATATCTACCATTACCAGAATTTTGATCAGATTGCCAATAATGCTGATATTGATGTCGTGTATGTTGTGCTGCCTCCTTCCATGCATATGGAATATTCAATACGTGCTGCAAACGCGGGCAAACATGTATGGTGTGAGAAGCCAATGGCAATCGATGAAAAACAATGTGCGGCAATGATTGATGCATGCCGCAAGAATAAGAGATCGCTGGCGATCGGCTACCGCCTGCACCATGAACCAAATACCCAGGAATACCGCAGGATCATCAAACAAAAATTATTGGGTAATGTAAAGCAGGTTGACTGTGCTGCAGGATACAGGGATAGCAGGGTAGATCATTGGAAGCAAAAACGTGAAATGGGCGGTGGTGTTCTGTACGATATGGGAGTTTACTCTATCCAGGGAGCCCGACTGGGAACAGGAATGGAACCTGTACGCATTGTTTCCGCAGCAACATCCACTACCCGACCAGAGATCTATAAAAATGGACTTGATGAAACCGTTGTGGCAAAGTTGGAGTTTCCCGGTGGAGTAATGGCAAATATCAAAACAAGCTTTGGGGAGAATATTAATTTTCTCGATATTCTCTGTGAAAAAGGTTCAATAAAAATGGCGCCTTACTCCGGCTATGGCGGATTGAGAGGAAGCAGCCCACTGGGAGAAATCAATCATTCGTACCAGGTTCCCTGGCAGCAAGCGAAACAAATGGATGATGATGCGCTTTCCATTATGCAAAACAAACCGATGCTTGTACCGGGTGAAGAAGGATTGCGGGACATCAGAATTGTGGAAGCGATATATAAATCGGCAAGTACCGGCAAAGCGGTATCTCTGTAATTTTTGTTCAATGCAAAACTTCGTGCCTTAGCTCCTTAGTGGCAAAATTAATCTTTCCACGAAGGCACGAAGCCATACAAGCAAGTCTATCAGGATCCTTATTCCTTAGTTATAATACCTCCCCGCTTTCAACATGATTCCGCACCTGCCGTTTAACAACTTTATTTTCAGTATGAGGCTCCGACGTTTCTGAAGATATACCCTCTTTCTTTTCTGTATGTGCACGATCTTTTTTATGTTTTGCCATATTAATGATCAATACGCTGCCAAGTATGATGACTAATCCGACTACCTGCAACAGAGATATATTTTCATTAGCAAAGAAAACACCAAGCAAAACGGCAACCACCGGGTTAACATAAGCGTAGGTGCTTACCTGTGTTGCAGACCGTACCTTTAGTAACCACACATAGGCGCTGAATGCAGCAATAGAACCAAAGAAAATTAAATAAAAAAGAGATAGCCATGCATCAGTCGGAATATTTTGCCACTGCAGTCCCTGCAATTCATTACGAAAAAAACTTCCCGGTATAAAAGCGATCCCGGCGATCAACATTTGCCAGGCAGTGCTCACCGTAGCAGAACCTGTGGAAGGTTTGTATTTTGCATATAAGGAACCTCCGGCCCATGACATGGAGCCAACAACTAATAACGCCATCCCTGTCAACTCCAATTGACCACTTCCCTCTGACAACGATCCAAAGATTTTTTCACCAAACAATAATACGACACCCGCAAAACCGATCAGTAATCCTGTGATAATGGCTTTACTCCTGAAATTTTCCGCCCACTTGGGTTTATCCAATACTACGAACCAGATCGGCGAAGAGGAAATAAGTATGGCTACCATTGCGCTGGGCATGTACTGTTCAACCCATATTACTGCACCATTCCCGACAAATAACATTAGCACTCCGCCAATCGCAGCATGCTTCATATCCTGCTTAACAAAAATCTTTTCCCCGCGCGATATGCTCCAGGCAAGCATAATCATACCCGCTATCAGGAAACGCACGGCACCGAGCAGAAAGGGTGGAAAGCCATGCACTGCCTTCTGAATAAAAAAGTAAGTAGATCCCCAAACTATATAAACAGTGGCAAAGGCCAGGATTACCATGAAAGGCGATGCTATTTTTTTATTTAACTCAGCCATATATTAATTTTCAGGAATGATCAATTGTTGTTGTTCTTTCACGGTTTCCAATACGATGGTAGTACGGGTTGAGACGATATTCGGTATTTTACTGAAATGGTTCCGCATCAATTGCATCAGTGAAGCAGAATCGTTTGTGCGGATCTTAACCAGGTAACAATCTTCACCCGCGATTTGATGTACCTCCTGTACTTCCGGAATTTTGGCGAGCTCCTTTCCCGTGGTACTACAACCCAGTCCATCGGTCGCCTTCATAAAAACAAATGCTAGTAGTTTTTGCTGCAATGCGGATGCGTTTAACCGGGTGGTATATTGCTGGATGATATTTTTTTGTTCGAGTTTCTTGATGCGCTCCAATACAGCAGAAGGAGCCATTTTTAATTCGCGTGCTATATCAGCGTTCGAGATCCGTGCATTCTCCTGCATTGATCGCAGAATACTGTAATCGATTTTATCCAGTACAATATCATTTTCCGAATTCATCTCCAAATTTAAGTATTTAAAGAATTAAATTCAAAAAATAATTTGTTATAAAGTCTTTTATTCTGAATGATGTTCCCCTAAGAGAATTATTTTAAACCGTCTCAGAGTATCTCATTTGACGCCACGGGCGACTGAGCTGCAGAAGTGGCAGCTCAGTATATAGGACCTGAATAGGTTTTTTGAAAAAATAGATCCTCGTAGCTCCTTTCCCTCTGTACCTTGCCTCCGTCGCCTCTGTGGTTACATTTGGTCCTAAACATAAGGCCATTCTTTATGGAAGCGTTTTTTAACCGCAGAGGCGACGGAGGTAAGACGCAGAGGGAAAGGAGTACTGAATTTTTCAGCAAGACAAAGACAATAGCGGATTTGTTAAAGCGGATAACCTTGCTTATAGTTCATGGTCCATGGGTGTGTATTTATCCGACATGAAATATAAAATGAAATCATCAACGATAAATTCCATCAACGTCAACAATGAACCATGAACTATCAACGATATTAATTAATTATTCTTTGATGATATATCCAAACAGCCCATCTAATTCATGATTTGGTCCTGCTGCAAAATAAAGCCTGTTTGGATCTATGGTAGATGTAGTTGGTGCAAAACTGATAGCCCATAGTCCATCAATTTCGACTGCCTTTCCATTGGCTCTCAGCTGACCAAGAAATTTTCCGTCGGTACTATAGGCGTTGATACGTCCATCACCAAAGTTTCCGATCAGAATTGCCGTTTGCGCAGGATCGCCTTTAAAAAAACTCGCCGGTGCCTGTGCTACTCCCCATGGAGAATTAAGACTGCCCTTTTCTGCAAAACGCTTCAGTAAAGTGCCGGAGGTACTGTAAATATCGACCACCCCATTACCTACACCTTTCAAGTCTCTTCCATCTGGTCCCACTTTGGCGTAGGCAACATATAATTTGTCTCCTATTGTTTGAATATTAAACGGAGAATAACCCGCAGGCAAATATGGGTCTATAAAAGGTTTATTGCTCACTTTGGTAAAAGTTTTATCGTACACATCGATGGTTCCAGCCCGGAAATTTGCAGCATATAAAAAACTGGCACCCGCATCAGTTGCCAATGCCAGGCCGGTGTAAGCGGAAGTAGCGCTGTTATTTTTTATCAATAAAGCCGTGCTTCCGGCCGCGCTGTTCCAACCGGAAATTATGCCGTCAACACCGACAAAAAGGAAGCGGCCGGCAGCTCCGTTGGAAAGTAAAAAATCCGTATTACTGGCATTAAAAACCACACCTGTAGGATTACCTCCTGTTGGACCTCCCGGTGAAGGGATTGCAACCGGTGCCAGGGTTTGCAGTCCTTCCCTGTCATACACAGTACTTACGCCAGCACCCTGTGAGCCCAACCAGGCGGTTCCACCCGAGCTGAAAGCAATACCCCAGCCATTTATTAATTTGGGATCGATGCGTTTTGCCTCATATCCTTCTTTATTTGCAACAAGGTTGGTTTGCCAGAAATTTCCAGGCAATTCAGCTTTTTCTTTTTTGTGATGAAATTCGTCAATAAGCTTTTGACAACCCGGAGCTATCAATACAACAAGCAGGAATAAAAAAACAGGACGCGTAAAAGAACGGTTAACAGCCATAAGAATGATCTTTTTCATATGAAACAATTAATGATGAAAAAATATTAACACAGTCGGAAGAATTCGAATTTTGTATGTACAGGTCAGTTAGCCCAGGGTTGGGAAATGGTTTTTTAAAATAACAAATATCATAGCCGCAACGCTTTTTAACACGGTGACGTTGAGTACTGTCTTACGTTGATTTTTGCCGGTGGGTTGTTTGAGCAAAAATTAAATTGGGAGATACGCATGGATTGGGGTTGGGAAGACAACTGTCAAGTCATGGAAAAACCGAATCGCGTCTTTATTAAGATTTTGATTTTACTGTTACGGAAGAATAAGCAAATGAACCATGATCTGAAACGTTCCAGCTACAATGCTACGGGATAAATGATATGTCATTCGCTCACCTACCCATTTGTGGTATTGCCATTAATAAAATATTATCTAATTTAATGGCCATTCTACCCTCTGATGCTACTATCCCGCTCTCCTGAAAATCATAATATCATCAATAAGTATTTTTGTCAGTAACCTGCATTATCTCTAACAATCAAAACGAATTACTATGATAGCTGTTTCTTCGAAATTAGAAGCAAGACTTTCTGCCGAAGGGCCTAAAAGAATATTGGCATTGGATGGCGGCGGTATTCGAGGTGCGATCACTTTGGGGTTTCTGGAAAAACTGGAAGAAACATTGGGTGAACGACACGAGCGTTTAGGCATCGGTTCAAAAAAAGATTTCAGGCTTCATCAATATTTCGACCTGATTGGTGGCACCAGCACGGGATCAATCATTGCTGCATTACTTGCAATCGGCGGTTATTCAGTTACAGAAATTAAAGCTATGTACCGAAGCCTTGGAGCAAGAATATTCAGTGACCGCAACGGATTTAATTTACTTGGCCGCCGGATCTACCTCGACCGTAAATACGATTCGACACCTTTGAAAGAAGAACTTAAAAGAATATTTGAAGATGCGAGGTTGGGAGATGACAGCAATAAAACCGGTTTTTGTGCAGTAACAAAACGCCTTGATACATGCAGCACCTGGCCGGTAACCAATAATCCGAAAGCGAAATACTTTGATGAAAATCGTTTCTTCATCCGGGATATTGTGAGGGCGAGTACTGCGGCTCCCAGTTTTTTTGAGCCTGAGATCATCGATGTGGGAAATGGTCAGGAAGGTATTTTTGTGGATGGGGGTATGAGTATGATGAATAATCCTTCTTTGCAACTTTTTTTAGTGGCCACATTAAAAGGCTTCAAACTGAATTGGGAAGTTGGCGAAGATAAATTGCTGATCGTTTCCATTGGCACCGGAAGAAGAGAAAAAAAATTGTTAGGATCAAAATGGAAAGATCCCAAACTCTGGCATATTGCCACTCAGGCCCCCGACCAATTTATGAGCGATGCCAGCGAGCTGGTAGAAGTGATGATGCATTTTATAGGAAAGGGAACTGGAGACCTTCGCAAAATCGATTCAGAAATAGAAGACCTGAGCGAAGACGCTATTGGCGGAAGCAAAGCATTCAGTTACCTGCGCTATAATGTCGAAATGTCGAAAGAAAGACTGGACGAGCTAAAAATTCCGGGTTTAAAAGAAGACAAAATAGCTGACCTGATGAACATGGATTCGGCAGAGAATGTTGAAGACCTTATCAGGATTGGCGAAGAAGCAGCGAAAACCGAAGTGAAATCTGAACACCTGCCAAAAGCATTTGATCTCAAAAGCGAAGTACCGGTGTGATGGGGTAGTTCTCAGTGTAAGGTTTAAAGTTTAAGGTTTAAGGTTAAGTTTGTAATTTATAGTGCTAAGCAAAACATTACATATGGAATGCATGATCTATGAACTACTCCGGACACTCATTGCATAAATCAACCTTAAACTTTAAACCTTAAACCTTAAACTTAATAGTGAATTACTTCCGCCGGCTCCCTCCACGCAGGATTTAGCAAATGGCCGCTTTTGCTTAGCAATTCCCTTAGCCTTGCCACCTGATCGGTGAAACTGTCCATCATCCATTGTTGATGAGGGATCGCGGCAGCTTCTTCAACGGCTTTATTGTACTTCTCAAATTCGCCAAGGCCAAAATAAGATTCGGCCCGGTTCACACAAATCCAGAATTTTTTTTCTGCGTTAAACAATCGCTGTCTTTTAATATCCTCGTTTTCTTCCAGGTCTTTCGATTCACGATCCTCCCTCTTAGAAACATCATCCCAATCCTTCTCACATATGTACAGAACCCTTCGCCTTGTGTGGTTTGCGTATACAAGGTCTGCAATCTGGTCCTCTTTTGTTGCGCAAAGCGATGAATTGGCCCTGCAGTTAAGCGTATAAGCAAGGTTGATAGAATTGTAGCGGTTATTGAGCAGGTAATAGCCTCGTTGAAAAAGCAGAATGGCATTACTGAGGTGTTCAACGCCCTGGCTCATTTCATATAATTTCTTTTCCACGGCACCCGCAAGGGTCACTGTTTCGGGATCGTTGGTATGATCAAGATCTAATTGTTGCAGCTGCACAAGAGCCTCTTTCAATGCTGTTATTTCATCAGGCTTTTTTGATTTATACGTCACGTATGCAAGCCGGTGAATGAGATAAGGATCGTTATTCAGGGAAGGATTCTTAGGGTCATTGCCGATGAGTAAAGCCGACTCAAACAATGATCTTGCTTTAGAATATTCTTTTATATTGATCGATTCTTCACCCTGTTCAATTAACAATGCCAGCGTTTTGTTCTCCTTTATCTTCGATTTTCTTTTTTGATGGTTTGCACCGGCTTCCAGCTTATCATCTTTAGCCTTTTCTTTTTCAACAGCTCGTTCAATCTCCTCTTCCATTGTCGGCGGCCGAAGCTGATCAAGGAAAGTATATACGGGGCTGTCGGGGTCCTCCTTATCGAGTACGGCTTGCAGAGTGTCACCCAATACTTTTCTGAACCGTTCTACTTCTTCATATTCTATTCCCTCACCCAAATGAGTGTAGCTGGTGATATTAATATGATTCAGATCGAATGGATAAATGAGTTTATCTTCAGAAATAACGATGGTAGTACGAGGCCTGAGAGCATGACGGATCCCCAATTCATAAAAGGCGTTGACATTCGCTGTTGAAAGATCTGCAATAACAACATCCGCTTTCAGCAACTCCCTATACATAGGAAGATCGATGGAACCAGAATGGCGGATCTCATCGGCCCTGATGCATATCAATCCTTTTGCTTCAACAGCGGGCTTAATTAATAGTCTGTATGATTTGTTGAGATCGAGCTTGCGGCCGGTTGCATAATCGGTTTTGATGCCAAAACCCATTACCACAAAACATCGTTTTGAGCCTGCTGAGGTATTTTCGGTAGCGCACATTAGTTAAAACTGATATCTGGTTGAATAAACACAAAGCGTTGATAATGGTCTTTGCGGCTTTGATGTTAATAGTTAGTAATGTCCCCGATATTCAAAACTAAATTACAATCACAATTCAATTGTATGAAAATAGACAAGATTATTAAATAAATCTCTCCAATGGATTTTTTTTCACCTACTCTTTTAGTGGTATTGGCAGAGAGTAAAGAACTCTTTAATATGCAGCATGGTAAACTCCTCCTGTTAAAATGATCATTTCTGCCCCAAAAGCCCTTAGCACTTTGACCATTTCAGCATAAAGAAGAACGTACGCTTAATTAGTATTAGCTTAGCTCTTACCACAAATAGTTGGTTTTGCAGGGATTTTTCTATAGAGTATATCTAGATCATCGTTAACTCAAGACCTATGATTGTTACACTTGCGGGAAGAAGGATCGATGCTCCCGGTACGAATACACCAAGGTTTCCATCAGAGCTCGCCGGCTCTGTTAAGCAAAGAATAGTCGACTGTTTAGTATCCCTGAACGCGAGCCAGCTGGTCTGTTCAGCTGCCTGTGGAGCAGACCTGCTTGCCCTGCAGGCAGCAGACGAAATACTGATAAAGAAAACGATCATGCTTCCGTTTGATGCCGGAACATTCAGGTCAACCAGTGTTACAGACCGGCCCGGCGATTGGGGATCTATATTCGACAAGGCAATTGAACAACTGAAAGGTTCAGGTCAGATCATTGAATTGGATTATGACAAGAACGATCCACTTGCATATGAAAAAACAAATCTTCATATTTTGGATTACGCACAAACTCTGGCCTTACAGTATTCTACAGAACACCCGGTTGCACTGATCGTGTGGGAAGGGAAACCAAAAGACACTGAGGATACTACTTATCATTTCATGGAGCAGGCGAAAAAAAGAGGATTTGGGATTACAGAGATAAATATTTCCAAAGGATAAAAGCAAGAGAATCGAATTCATCCTACTACCCCTTATGCCTGCCATACCCCCTCATATACTATGCGTGCAGTCTGGCTTTTGAAACCGGGGTCATAACATCGGGACCTCCGCGAAGATTGAATTTTGAAAATTAATGATTGACTATCAGTGTTTTCAACAATCTGTAGAAAAATAGGGGCTAAAAAGTTATGAGATGTGGAACTTTCTTGCAAGTTTTACGTTCCAATCTGAATGAAATACCAGTTGCAACAGTAGATTCCGCAACAACTCCAATACCTAATCAAGTTTCAAGATCCTATTAAAGCCAGAAACCTCTTTGTTAACTTGATTAATGCTGTACCATGAAACCTCTAAACCGCAGAATCATTCTGCCTGTGTTACTACTATGTACACTCGCATCAACTGCCACACCAAAAACGGCCATTCCTTTTTTCAATTCTTTTACTCTTATTAATTCAATTAAGAACGCGCCGGTTGAAAAAAATAATGCAAAAATTTGCGCCTGCCAGATGATGGATGTAAAATCGAACAATGAAGATCTTAAGAATCTTGTTGTGTTTGCTGAAAAAACAAACAACGGTGATCTTTCGAATGAATACCAGGCTGCCATGCAGGTACTACACAAAGAAAAAAAGAATCTGAAAACGTTCTATTCTACAATAACAGTAAAGCGTGAAATTCTTGTAACTACTGATTGTGCCTCTCTTTACAAACAATTGAAAGGGACATATGAAAACCTGAAGGTTTTAGAAACACTGGATGCAGATATCAGGTTGGCGATAAAATAAAAAAATCAGTTAATTTTTTAAACCTGTGAGATCATTCCGATCGCACAGGTTATTTTATTTTACTACTCTTGCCTTTCGACCGCAAAGCGAGTAGTTACTATAATAGAGCTTCCCGCTTACGTTGAATATGCTTTCTTACTTCAGGGGCCACTTTGTTTCCAAAGAGTTCGATCGAATGCATGATCTGGTGGTGAGGCATCGTACCTACACTCATCTGGGCAAGAAATCGGGTATGATGAAATAATTCGTATTCATATAATATTTTATCGATGACCTGCTGCGGGCTTCCTACCAGTAATGCACCATGGCTGCTTCGCGAAGCTTCAAATTGTTGCCGGTTGGTGGGAGGCCAGCCCCGCTCCTGCCCGATCTTTGACATCACATCTGCATAGGTTGGATAGAATTCATCGGCTGCCTGTTGGGATGTATCTGAAATATAAGCATGAGAATTAATTCCCAGCTGTAGATTTTTTATATCATGACCTGCTTTCTTATACGTATCGCGATACAATTCAACCAAAGACGAAAACTGGTAGGGAGTGCCTCCTATAATCGCAAGCGCCATTGGCAATCCCAGCGTACCAGCCCGTATGATGGATCCGGTAGTTCCTCCTACTGCTATCCACACTGGTAATTCATCGCTGAATGGCCTCGGATATACACCGAGATTATTGATCGCCGGACGAAATTTACCCTTCCAGCTAACTTTTTCATTTTTATTCAGCGCCAGCAATAGTTCCAGTTTTTCGGAGAACAAAGTATCATAATCACCCAGATCATATCCGAACAAAGGGAAAGATTCAATGAATGAACCCCGTCCCGCCATGATCTCTGCCCTTCCTTCCGACAAAAGGTCGACCATTGCAAAATCCTGGAAAACACGTACCGGATCATCAGAGCTCAATACCGTCACTGCACTGGAGAGCCTGATCTTTTTTGTTCTTACGGCAGCAGCACCGAGAAGCACCGCCGGTGACGAAGCAAGATAATCGGGGCGGTGGTGTTCACCGATCGCAAACACATCAAGCCCTACCTGCTCTGCCAGCTCTATCTCTTCCATAAGATCACGGATGCGTTTGTGTGCGGGTAGCATCTGTCCTGTATCCGGATTGAGAGTGTTCTCCG
Organism: Chitinophagaceae bacterium; assembly: GCA_014379345.1. Taxonomy (GTDB): domain Bacteria; phylum Bacteroidota; class Bacteroidia; order Chitinophagales; family Chitinophagaceae; genus Flavitalea. Next base: position 23,823 of record JACMLY010000080.1, on the reverse strand, counting down.
CAAATGTATAAATGCCTAGTTCCATACTATTCTCTGTTTGTTGGATTGGGGAACAAAAGTATCACCAATTAACTATCGGCATTACAAGACTTATTCTCATAAAAAAGTATTGGGGAAACGTCATTCGGAAAATTACGGGCAATTGAACATAAATGACTGATCCATGTTTGACATGCAGATGGTGACATTGCTGATTCATTGTTTTAATGCTTACTGGCATACATTTTAGTAAGAATATCAAAAGGACAAAATGGAAAAAAAGAGACAATTGAAATGGTGGCAGATTGCACTGCTCGCTGTTGCCGTTTCATTTCTGGGAAAACTTTCTACCGGGCAAAAAAACAATGGTGAAACAAAAATATATGAAAAAGAACTGCAACAGGCGCCATGGGCACCACCGGGCTGGCTATTCGGTCCGGCATGGACACTGAACAATTTCTTTTTACTGATCGGACTTCAAATTCTTTTACAACGCCGTGATCTACCTGCATATAAAAAACTGCTCGTGCTACAGGCTTTTATATGGATAATTTTCTTCTCCTTCGGTTATGTCTATTTCAATAAGAAAAGCCCTATTCTTGCAGCCATCTGGACCATTATGGATACCGCTCTGGCCGCGACTAGTTTTGTAATAAGCAGGAGGCAGAACAGGAAATTGGCCTATACATATTTGCCACTGCTAATATGGACAGCATTTGCCAGCTCGATAGCCGTTTACCAGGCTGTGCAAAACCCCGATCCTATAGTTAAATTATGAGCTATCCTTTGTGTTTTTGTTCTTGTGGCAATTTTTAGCCACGAAGACACTAAGGCACGATGAAAACGAAAAAAGCCTCAGGCAAAGCTGAAGCGCTACTAATTTAAATAGAAATTTTTTTTTAAAACTTAATCGTTTCCGGTAGATACTTCGCCACCAGGTCTTCGTAATAACCTTTTAATTGTTTCCAATCTGGTGGGGTTGGATTTTTGGAATATAGATCGTATGGATTAAAAAGCGTAACCCATTTCAGCATTTTGTGGTCATGATCATCGAGCAGATAACTGTATTCTCCTTCGCGATGCCAAGCATAGAAAGAATGGTAACGCAGCATGTACAAACCCTCTTCGGGTATATGGTCTTTCATCATCTGGTATACATATTCATCATGTCCCCACGACATATCCACGTTTCGCAATCCGCAGCCTTGTTTATAAACACCCAACGAGGTATTAAATTCAGGTTTATTGTAATCGGGATTGTTCTTAAAATATTCGGGGTATACAATTTTATCAGAATAACTGCATCCAACCGGGAAGGTATCTCCTACTACCGCCCATTGCGGTTCTCCGAATAGGCACAACACCTTTCCCATATCATGCATCAGCCCTGTCAGTACCATCCAGTCAGGGTGGCCGTCGGCACGGATGGCTTCCGAAGTTTGTAAAAGGTGCTGGAACTGGTCGAGATCCGTATCGGGATCTGAATCATCGACCAATTGATTTAAAAAATTAAACGCTTCCCAAACAGGCATCTGCTTCTTATCGAATTTCAGGTACTCGGCTCTCTTCTCCTGTACAAAATCAAAGGTCTGGTGAGTATGATTAAGCCGGTAAAATTCTCTTATCGTATCCCTGGAAGGATCATCATAGTTCCTGTATTCATCCTTTGGTTTGGCAGGAGTATCGGGTTCGGGATATCTCTCCAGAACGGCATCTTCCCATTCATCAAGACTTGCTAAAGGATTTATTTCTTTTTCAGTGAATTGTTCTTTTACTGATGCAGGCATGTCAAATGATTTAATATAGGAAATAAAGTTCCGCTTTTTTTACCAAAAGCAGAAGCTTGCAGGCGATTTTTTTAGGTATACGGCTCTTCGGTTAGAGTCTCATCTCAACCTATCATGGTACACCGTCTGGTAAAAAATTCATCGTGTCCGTTGTGCCTTCCTTTGTTTTCTTAGTGAACCACTGCTTTACAATCAGGAGCATCACAACGAACACGATGAAAATATCGTGGTTTCATTTTTTTTCATTCCTGCTTACTATTTACTTGATTTGGTTCAACGAAAACGTTTTCGCCGGAGACCACTGATTTTTGCATTTGCTTATTTGCTACTTTCATCCCTGCCATTACACCAAAAGATTGCTATGAACCTACGATTAGTAGACTATCTGATCATTTTTGTCTATTTCTTATTTGTTATCGGCGTTGGATTTATCATCAAGAACAAGATTAAATCGAGTAACGATTTTCTTGCCAGCAGCCGCACTATTCCCCTTTGGATAACCAGCCTGGCCTTTATTTCAGCGAACCTGGGTGCACAGGAAGTGATCGGTATGGTTGCTTCCGGCGCAAAATATGGAATTGCAACCGTTCATTTTTATTGGGTTGGCGCCATCTTCGCCATGGTATTCCTGGGTGTATTTATGATGCCTTTTTATTACGGAAGCCGTGCCCGGAGCGTTCCGGAATACCTCCGCCTGCGATTTGATGAAAAAACCAGGGGATTGAATGCTATCTCTTTTGCCGTGATGACGGTTTTCTCATCAGGCATTTCCTTATACGCTTTGGCCAAACTTTTAGAAGTGATGCTGAACTGGGATTTTGATGTTTCTATCTGGGTGGCAGCAGGCATTGTTGCGATCTATACTTTTATGGGTGGACTGACCAGTGCCGTGTATAATGAAGTGTTACAGTTCTTCCTCATTGTACTGGGTCTTTCACCGCTGGTGATCGTAGCCCTGCAGGATGCCGGGGGTTGGGCAAATATCAAAGCACAACTGGAACCGAATATGACGCATGCATGGAAATACATGGGCGATCCGGATTCAAACCCTATGGGATTGCACTTCATGTCGTTGATATTCGGACTTGGATTCGTGATGTCTTTCGGATACTGGTGTACCGATTTCCTGGTAGTCCAAAGAGCGATGATCGCGAAGAATATGCGCGATGCCCAGCGAACACCGATCATTGCTGCCATACCAAAAATGTTCATGCCGCTGATCGTAGTACTGCCTGGCATTATAGCAATTGCCCTGGTGCAGCCTGCATTACAATCAAAGGGGTATTCGATACCTGTTGATGCGGATGGCCAGTTAAATTATACCATGACGCTTCCTTCGCTCATCGCACATTACTATCCAAGCGGCCTGTTGGGCGTTGGGATCACAGCGCTGATGGCGTCTTTCATGAGCGGGATGGCCGGAAATGTGACAGCCTTCAATGCAGTATTTACGTATGATATCTATCAACCTTATTTTGTAAAGAACAGATCAGATCGACATTACCTGGTGTTCGGTAAATTTATTACGGTAGCAGGAATACTGATCTCCATTGCCACGGCCTATATCGCGAAAGGATTTAACAATATCAATGATTTTTTGCAACTGGTATTCGGATTTGTTAACGGCCCTCTGTTCGCAACCTTCCTGCTGGGTATGTTCTGGAAAAGGACAACAGGCCATGGAGCTTTCTGGGGACTGGTAGCCGGCACAATTGGTGCAGCGCTGACGCATGGACTTACCGTTGCCGAAGGAAAAGGCGGATGGATCGCTGCTCTTTATGAGGTCAAAAGCGGAATGGGACAGGCATTTATTGTTGCCGGTATTTCGTGGATCGTGAATTTCATTACAACGATCGTGGTAAGCCTGGTGACCAAACCCAAACCGGAGGAGGAATTAAAAGGGCTGGTTTATTCATTAACCGAAAAACCAAAATATGTACAGGGCAAATGGTACCAGCGTATTGTTCCGCTGGCAATATTATTATTGGTAATAACGATCATATTAAATATTATTTTCTTTTAAATAAACTGTATGTACAAAAAATTCAAACAGCTAAGCTTTGTGATTGGCTTATTTTTTTTCATCGTATCTCTCATTTTGTTTGTACATATTCTATTTAGTGATTCAACCGGCAAAATCAATTTTTATACGGCCATCGTATTTTTCATTTTTGGCATAGCAATGATGGCTGCCAGGGATTCAGAAAAAGAAAAAACAGAAAGTAAAATTAAAAATACGTGAGTATGAGCAGCTCTTATTTCGTAAATCAAGTCTTTGTAAGTATGGACCATTCAATAAAATATTTCCTTTTGCTTCAGGAACATTGACGTTGTTTTTTTCAGCGTAACATTCAGATAGGACTGAGTTGGTCAACAGAATTAGGATACTTACTCTTTAAACCATACTATTAGAAACAGCCTAAATGCATTAACGGTTAATGATAAAAAAAATGTCACTCAACTTTAAACCTTAAACTTTAAACCTTAAACCCTATTTTTTCCCCTGCCTTTTAAAATAATTACTCATGAATAGCAATTGGTATTGAACTGCATTGCTCCAGTAAGCCCAGTTGTGTTCACCCGGTCTTGTAATATATTCATGAGGAATATTGCGTAACAAAAGCTGCTGGTGAAGGTTCTCATTTACCTTGTAAAAAAAATCATCAACACCACAATCAATGACAAGCGAAGGAGATCCTGGATGTAGTAAATAAAGCATGTTGGCTACAGTATTTTTCTCCCAGTTTTCAGGCTTTTCGGCATAGGCGCCCAAACGAGTCGCCAGATCCCAATTATTCGGAAAGGGGCGGATATCCACTCCTCCACTCATGCTGCCGGCAGCACCATAGATATCCTGGTGTCTGAATGCAAGGTACAACGCGCCATGGCCACCCATACTTAATCCAGTGATGGCTCTGCCGGTTTTATTTTTAATCGTTTTGTACTTACCGTCTATCCATGCAACCAATTCTCCGGAAATATAAGTTTCGTACTTAAATGCTTCATCTACCGGACTGTCCCAATACCAACTTCCAAAGCCTCCATCGGGACAAACGATAATGATATTATAAAGGTCAGCCGCTTTCTCAAACCCTGTTGCTTTCCTGATCCAATCAGCATAGTTTCCGCTGTACCCGTGTAAGAGATATACAACCGGTAACTCTTTTTGAGAAACATAAGCGTCCGGCGTTATTACAACCGCCCTGATCTGCTTTTTCATCGAGGGGCTGTACGTAAAAACAGTATCGACAAGCGCTGCATGTATATTGTTTACAAAACCTGCAATAAGCAGAAGATTCAAAAAAACAATCCGGCAATTTCTGATGATCATATTTGAAGTGGCATTCGTAACGTGGAAAATAAAATTAAATTTACATTCAAAGTATAATCCCCTTCCATAAATTTTTGATATCTGATTTTTTTAATCAATGGAAGGGGAACGAATAAGGCAGAAACACTTTGCACGTATAAATGGAAGTCATACTTTTTACAATCGGGTATACCCGCGACGTCATCGACCTGATTCTTCCCATTCAGCAGGAAGAATTCAATATTCCCGTTGACCTTTCGATGCAGCCGGATCTGAAAGACATACCCGCCATTTATCAGAAAGGAAAAGGAAATTTTTGGCTCGCGATCGAAAACAACAGTCTGGTGGGAACTATTGGTTTAATTGATATAGGCAAAAATGAAGGAGCCTTGAAAAAAATGTTTGTACATCCTGATTACAGGGGATCTAAATATGGAACCGGACAATTATTGTTACAAACGCTATTGAAATGGTCAGAAAATAAACAGATACAGGTTATTTATCTGGGAACAAGAAAAGAATTCGTAGCAGCCCAGAAGTTTTATGAAAAAAACAATTTCAAAGAAACGTCCAGATCATCCCTTCCGGATAACTTTCCCGTTATGGAAACGGATAATAAATTTTATAGTTATTCATCAATAAAATAATACTTGTATGCAAAATCAGCAGAAATACAATATCAACCTTGGTGTAAAATTTGAGCATCTTAAAAAGATTGATATTCCTACTATTGTTGGCGAAAATAAAGAGAAATGGTTCAATCAAACATTAACCCGGGTGAACGAGAGCGTAGTAAGAATTGGTATTGTAGAAGGCGAATTTCATTGGCATAAGCACGAGAACGATGACGAATTCTTTTTTGTTCTTGATGGTCAATTGCTGATAGACCTTGAAGATCAGACAATCGAATTAAATCCTAGCCAGGGTGTAACCATTTCGAAAGGCGTCATGCACCGGCCCAGGGCTCCAAAGAAAACCGTTATGCTCATGTTCGAAACAAGTTCTATAGAACCGACGGGCGACTAAATTTTCAAACGTAGATCATACGAATAACCCCGCACATGGATGATTTTAATTGATTTCATTCTGGCATGAAGCGGGTTGATTACATAAATAAACTCCTCTGAAATGATGGCAGAAGGGAACTGCAACACGGCATACTTGTTTTCACGCAAAAGAGTCGTTCCGAAATCCCTTGCCGTCATTGGATGTGGCCAGTCATCCCAATTAGGTGGAAGTTTGGTGGTTTTGACACTATAAATGAGGTCATCAGCCAATTCAAAACTGGTAAATGAAAGAGATTTTGGTATGGTGTCCAGCGTAACATGTGCTGAATATTCAAGTAAACTGAGGGCCCTGCTGGCGGCGCAATAAATGCATGGCACTCCCTCATGATTCCATCTTCCCCCATTCAATTTGGCGCCTGTTCCCTCAAGGTCGTGTGCAAATTTTGTTTTTCCAATACGGTACAAAACCATGGATCCTGTATTTAAAATACGCCGTATTCAATTCTGCCGATGAGTTTTTTCACCTCCTGCATCCCGTAAAGTGTGTCCATCATTTCTATGGGTGTCTTGTTACCCAATGCTTTATTGGAGCTTTTCATCCAAACATTAAAACGGTCACTGTCTTCGAAAACAGATTGACCATATGCAAGTGTATCTGCAAATAGAAGAATTCGTTCGCTGGTTGCGGTGTCAAATTTCTCCAGCCCTTTTTTATTGATAAGCGTTGCCCTTGAAACGGCGAGGATCGCACTCAGGCTGTCATAATCAAGACCGGATTGATCTTTAATTTCTTCCAGGTATTGTTTGGTAACACCATTCCTGATCAGCGATATTTTTTCAGCCGTATCCATCGTATGAATGGAAGCGGGTGGAGACACTTCCTTGCGAACAACGCCTTTGAGAATCCCGGCACCATTACGCGCCGCAGCATTTCTGGAGCGCTTTGGATCCTTTGACATACAGTATAAATTTATACCGAAGGTAGTCAATTTTTATTACTTCGAGTTTTCCAAAATGGATGGTGGATGGAATATTGATCTAATATTCATTTATTCGGCTGAAACCCATTGAATAGCCTGGTCTAATGCCTCAGGCTTAAAACCTTTGAATTCCCCGGGAACTACCACATTAAAGAAATTTGTGAATGTAATGATGCCGGAAGAATCAGACACAATAGCGGCTCTCCGCCATTTCATTATCTTCTTAATGCCTAATAATGCATCCTGCCACCAGGCCCCTGCAGTGAAATTTTTCAAAGAAGTGTCAATAACCAACAGGTAGTTCAGTTCACCGGTTTTTTCAACAATCCGGTCTACCGCCGGCATAACTACTTTTTCAAAATCCTCTTTGCTCACTTCATCTGTGGCAATAAAGCCAACCATATTGCCGGGGATGTTTGGTATTGGTGTGATCATAGTTTTTTTTACAGAACCTGTACATAATTCATGCCCCCACTTTGTGCAAAAAAATATGGCCTTAATGGACTCTATGATCAACAATTGTGGAATATTCAGCGATGCGGATTCCGAAAAAAAATCATTTCTGCGTCCTCACTCCCTTTGAGGTCATAATGATCGGACTGATAGTACCGTCCTTATTATAATGGAGATATTCGATGCAGACTGATCGATGAAAACCTCCGGCATCGGCCAATGCGCCATTGTGATAAATAAAATAGGAATTGCCTTTGAATTCGATGATCGATTGATGATTGGTGTTGCTGTTACCCGCAATTTCATTGATGATCCCTTTATATTCCCAGGGGCCATTTATATTCCGGCTCATGGCGTAGGCTATTTTCTCAGGGAATTGGTATGCATACGAAAGATAATACCAGCCTTTCCGCTTATGCACCCAGGGAGCTTCGGTAAAATGGGGAAGATCAATCGTGTTAATTGGCCCATCGAGCTCTATCATATTATTTTTCAGTTTTGCGTAATAACATTTCGTATTTCCCCAAAACAAGTATGCCTGCCCGTCATCAGCGATGATTACCGAAGGGTCGATATCGTCCCAACTTATTTTTGCATCTGTTGTCATGTCGTTTGTAATAAGCGCCTTGCCAAGAGCATCCTTAAACGGCCCTGCAGGGTAATCGGAAACGGCTACGCCGATCGCCTTTCCGGGAACCGTGCTGTGCGTGACAGCCACATACCAGTAAAACTTATTATCACGATAAGTAACCTGCGAAGCCCATGCGTCATCTTTTACCCAGGCAAAATCTTTCACGCTTAAAGGCGACTTATGCTCCTTCCAGTTCATCATATCGACAGATGAATAACACAACCAATCATGCATCACATAACGCGACTGCCCTTTCGGCGCTTCGTCATGACCCGTGTATAGATACACAGTGTCGCCATGCACCAACGCTGCGGGATCGGCTGTAAATTTATCCCTGATAATTGGATTGAAAGGAATCGAATCATTTCCAAAATGCACGTTGCTATTTCCTGATTGGCCGGTATGAGTTGCTCCACACGCAAAAAGCAATCCTGCGGTTAAGGAGATGGCTGGCAGAGTCTTTATTTTATCGATCAAGTGTTATCTCAATTTAGAATGGTAATTTAATAACCCATTTTTTATCTTATTCTTTTTTCTGTTGAAGATTGGCGATTGCTTCAAACTCATCAAATAATTTCACGCTTAATCTTTCAAAAATAGCGTAATGCTTTTTATACACAGCATGATGGATCTTCTTGGGAGTATAAGTCTCCGGCAATTCAACCGTTTTAGCTGCCTGATCAAGGTTTTTGTATATACCGTTTTCAGTAGCGCTAAGCAGGAATGCACCAACGGCAACACTGTCTGAATTGTTTTTTGTATTTACAGGTTTATTAAAAATATCGGCAATCATTTGCGACCAAAAAGGGTAGGCGACAAATCTTCCATTTACACAAAGACTGTTGATGGTGCGATGTTCTTCCAGGGTTTTTCCTATACTGTAAATTGCATACAATATTCCTTCAATGGTCGCCCGCACAAAATGCTGTCGTTCGTGTTTTATATTTAATCCGAAATAGACCCCTTTTGCATTTGCATTCCAGATAGGTGCCCTTTCTCCCTGCAGGTAAGGAAGAAATATCAGCCCTGCCGAACCAACCTCTACCTTTGAAGCATCGTTGATTAAATTCTCCATGCTATCCTCGAGGTCGAAGGCCCTTTTAAAATCTCCAAACTGTTTTGCAAACCATTCAAAAACAACTCCCCCGTTATTTGTCGGACCGCCGGAAACATAATTGCCTTCAGTAAGCAGGTAGTTAAAAAAACGTTGTTTTTCATCTTTCAAAACCTTTTTTCCCATCACACGCACAGCACCACTATCCTCAATGGTTACCGTAGCTTTTCCTTCTCCCCAAATCCCACCACCCAATGTAGCCAGGCATCCGTCGCTGGATCCCGCAATGATCTTTACTTTATTAGGGAGTCCTAAAGATGCCTGGTATTCTTTTCTGAGTTTTGCAGTAGAATAAAAAACAGGTACCAGTCCGGGCAACTTATCTGCCGTAATCCCGGCATGCCTCAATGCATCTGTTTCCCACTCCAATGTGTGAATATTTAATAGTCCGGTTGCCGAAGCAAGACTATAATCAATGATGTATTCACCGGTCAGTTGTTGTATGATGTACGACTTGATCGATAAAAACTTCTTCGACTGCCTGAACCTTTCCTTATCATGATTTTTCATCCAGGTGATCTTGTTTATTGGCGACATGGGATGTATCGGCGTACCGGTTGCTTCATATAGTATTTTTCCGAACGCGGAGTTTTTTAAGTCCTGCGATTCTTTTTTTGCACGGTTATCCGACCAAACGATCGCATTACCCAGCGGAACACCATTTTTATCGGTGGTCATTACGCTGTGCATGGCCGCGCTAAAGCAAATGGAAAGTACCTTGTATTTTTTTGGATGGATTTTTTCATTTAAGAAGTTCTTTAGAACATAGAGCATGGTGATGAAGATCTGTTCAGGATCCTGCTCGCTGTAATCTGGCTTGGTATGAAAAGTTGGAAAGGAGGCTCGTATAAAACCAATTACATTGCCCTTTAAATCGAATGCAGAGACCCTCACAGCTCCTGTACCAAGATCAATTGTAATAATGCAATCCATTTTTTAGTTATTAGTTGTTTGGAATATTTTTTTTCCTGAATTCTCGGGGTGTGTACCCCGTTAATTTTTTAAATGTAGTGGCAAAGTGCTGGGATGAATAAAATCCCACATTTAAGGCAATCTTTGTAACATTCACATCCAGCTGTTTTAAAAGTTTTATCGCCTCGGATATGCGTATGTTGATTAAATAATTCAATGGAGAGAAACCCGTGTAGTTTTTTACTTTCTCCGAAAAAGCGGTGGTTCCAAGACCCACTAATGCTGCCATTTCTTCTACTGTCCATTGATGTGATAAATTTTCGCGAAGGGTTTGTTCTAATTTCAAAAAAGTCTGAGGGAAGTCTCTGCGTGAATTATTCAGTCTGGTGAGTTGTCGTGCAATTAAAATTAAGAGTTCGTCGAGTAGTTGGTTGATACGGGTGGTATACCCAATTTCGAGGCCGAACAATTCCTGTTGTATCTGGTGAAACAAAACACCGGCCTCTTTTAATTTTGGTAAGACGGGAACATGGTTGAGTACCAGGATTTTTCCGATGGTTCTGCTTTCATTTTCTGATAAGCTACTCCATCTTCCCGGTACCATTTTACCGGTATGTGCCAATTGATCTAACTCTATATGCAACCAGGTAACGGTTCCGATATCCAGAAAATCTTTTTCACCGCCTAATAATTGCCCGGGCAAAATAATAGCCAGATCGCCAGGATACAGAATATAATGCTGCTCATCAATGATCCATTCAAATTTTCCATCAACAATATAATAGATCCTTAATGGATCTGTAGCAGCCGTCTTCAAAGAATTGAATTGAATAGTGGTACTCTTCTTTAAAGCAAATTCAACAATGTGCGGAAACAGAAGCAATTCGGTGCAGCCTTTTTTTAATATAAACTGGTTCATGCAAGCAGCATTGGTTGGCTAATATACATTTATTCATTTACGGTGGATCGTCGACCGTCCACCGTAAGAAAGGCGGACTTCTTCAATCAAATTAATTCATGCAGTAGCATGGTAAGCTACATGTTCTTTTATTCGCTGACTGTTGACGGTCGACCGTCGACGGTTTGTATAAAATTCTACACCGTTCAATATTGGAAGTTTCTACAGTAAACTTCCAATAAATTGCTCTGATTGTAAATGGTTTTTGTTCATAGACTGCTATTCATTCACCAAAACGACTTGCCAAATGTTCGAAAAATTACCGCTGGTTTCAAAACCAGCCGTGAGCAAACTGCTCTTTCTGCTAATTACACTTCTCTTATCTGAGTTCATTTTAGCCCAACGCATTTCGGGTACTGTTTCGGAACAAACAGGGAAAGGTCTTCCCGGAGTAACTGTACAGGTAAAGGGAGGGACCAGGGCTACAACCACCGATGGATCGGGGAAATACACGATTGATGCGGGTTCTAATAGTGTATTGGTATTTAGTTCGGTGGGATTTGTAACCCAGGAAATTTCTGTGTCCGGAAGAAGTGTTGTTGATGTTCCACTCGTCAGCGGGGCTAGTGATCTGGATGAGGTAATTGTTACTGCTTTGGGTATAAAGAGACAAACAAGAAGTCTTGGCTACTCTACTTCTACGGTGCAGCCAGACGACTTAACTATAAACCGAACACCTAATATAATGAATGCCCTCCAGGGGAAAATTGCAGGAGTTAACATCTCCGGTTTGGGTACTGGACCTGCGGGCACTTCGAAAATTCGTATAAGGGGACAATCCTCCATTTCAGGTCAAAACAATCCTTTGATCGTTATAAATGGCGTACCTATCGACAATACTAATTTTGGAACCAATCCCGGAAACGCTGCTTCAGACAATTCAATTGCGGTCAGAGGCGGGGGTAATACTTCTGATGGTGGAGACGGTTTATCAAGTATTAACCCGGATGATGTGGAAAGCATGACCATCTTAAAAGGCGCAACAGCAGCTGCCTTATATGGCTCAAGGGCCAAAGACGGTGTGATCATGATCACTACAAAAACACGGGGTAAGGGAAAAGGGTTGGGAGTAACCTATAATCTCAATTATACGAATGAAACACCTTTGGATTTTACCGATTATCAATATGAGTATGGACAAGGAGAGAATGGTGTTCGGCCTACTACTCCTAACCCGACATCGGGTCAGTGGTCGTTTGGAGAAAAATTCCAGCCCGGTATGAGGCAAGTATTATTCAATGGTCTTGATGTTCCCTACGAACCGCAGTATGACAGGATCAAAAAATTTTTCCGGCATGGACAAAATCTGACAAATACGGTAACAATCTCAGTAGGTGGTGAAAAAGGTGGCCTTAACCTTTCCATAGGAGATTTGGAAAGCAAGGGAATTGTGTCTAATAATACCTATAACCGGAGAACGATTAACCTTGGGTTTAGTTACGATGTTACCGATAAATTGGGTGTAATGGGGAATGTGAATTACTCAAATGAAAACAATTATAATCCGCCAAACATTGCCAACCAGGATAACTCAATACCTACTTCCATATATAACCTCGCTAACTCTATGCCGCTGGATGTATTGGATGCAAATAAATACAATGCACAAGGGAATGAATTTATTTATTCGCGGTTTATGAACCGTACGAATCCTTATTGGGTTTTGGCCGAACAGTTTCAAAATATCCGAAGAGACCGCATTTTCGGTAACATCACCCTGAAGTATAATATCCTTTCATGGCTTTACATTCAGGGAAGGATCGGACAGGATTACTGGTCGCGTGATCAGGACTATAATAATTTCCCAACAGGCCATGCTTCAAGACCTGCGGCCCCTGCAGGTTTTGTAAATGGCTTATATACGCAGGAGTCGCGGAGGTTCAGGGAGATCAATACAGATTTTCTTGTTTCGGCAACACGGGAATTTGGGGATATCGGAACGAATCTGACAGTTGGAGGCAACCAGATGCGGAGGCGCTCAGATCTCAATAGCGTTCAGGTAACAGACTTTGTTGTAAAAGGACTGTACACCGTTCAGAATGGTCGCGCTAAAGATCCACTGTACGATCTTTCTCAAAGAGGTGTCAATTCATTATACGGCTCTGCAGAAATTTCATACAAACGATCTATCTATTTGAATGGAACGCTACGTAATGATTGGTTCTCCACATTGTCTCCAGAGAACAGGAGCATATTATATCCATCCGTTTCCGCGAGTTATGTATTTTCAGAATCTTTCAACTTGCCCTCATGGATATCTTTTGGAAAAATAAGAGCCGCTTATGCGCAGGTAGGCAGTGATACGGATGTACCTCCCTATTCAAATATTTTATTCTATACCATCAATAGTAACCTGTTAGCCAATCAACCGGTTGGCGGACCTAATGGAAATACCTTGCCCAACCCTGATCTGAGACCCATGCGGGTAGCAGAAACAGAAGTGGGATTGGAATTGAAATTTTTTAAAAACCGCCTGAGTATTGACGTGGCAGCCTATAGAAAAATAACTACGGATCAGATTGTTCAGGCTCAAATTTCTGATGCATCAGGTTTTATCGATACACGTATTAACAGCGGAGAAAGCCGGAATAACGGAATTGAACTCCTATTGGATATTGTGCCGATCGAAACTTCAAACTTTAGCTGGAATTTCACCTTTAATGTGAATTATAATAAAACAAAGGTTTTAAGCCTGCTTACTGATAAGGATGGCGAACGGATCACAGTAGGTACCCACGTTTTCAATGGAGAACTGAGGCAAATTGTTGGGCAAGAACTTGGGCAGATAGCTGGTTTTGGATTTAAAAGAGATGCTTCCGGTAATAAAATATTTGGCGGAAACGGGCTACCTATCCGGACCGATGCGTTGGTCAACTTTGGCAGTGCCCTACCGAAATGGGTAGGCGGTTTTAATAATTCATTTAATTACAAAGGACTCAGTTTTTCTTTCCTGATTGATTTTAAATTGGGCAACAAAATGTTGTCGGGCACCAATTTTAATTTAACGCGCCATGGTCTTCATAAGATGACACTTGAGGGAAGACAGGGTGGTGTAATAGGCGATGGGGTTACAGAACTGGGAGCAAAAAATACCAAGGCCGCGCCTGTTCAAACCTATTGGGAAGTTGTCCGTTCCCAGGCCCTGGTTGAGCCGATTATATATGATGGAGGTTACTGGAAACTGCGTCAGATCACGATGGGCTACGATTTATCCAAATACCTTCGGCCGAACTGGCCTGTTAAAGGTATCCGATTGAATTTAGTTGCCAACAATGTTTTGATCCTGAAAAAATGGATTGACAATATTGATCCCGAATCTTTTGGATATAGTTCCGATAACCTGATCGGTATGGAGTCAACAGGCTTGCCGTCGACCAGAGGAATAGGTTTTAATTTAAATATTAAATTCTAACATGAAGTAATTATGAAAAAAATATTCAACTATAGCGGGGTAGCGCTTTTATTGTTATTTATCAGTTCGTGTGAAAAGGACCTGGACAAGCTTAATCAAAACAGAACCAGCCCCACAGCTATCGATCCGGTTTTTCAATTAAATAATGCCATTATTAATAATTCTTTCCCCGGCTCCACACTTGTTTATGAAGTAGGAATTGTGCAGCAGATGGTAACCCCGAATTCGGGCGTATTGACCGGTGCAAATTTTAACCAGGATAATCGGGATATCACACAACAATTATGGCAGGCATATTACCGTAATGTCATTCGAAATACCAAGGACGTGATCAGCAAAACAAATGCCCTCCCAGACCGGAGCAACCTGTTGAACATGGCCCGCATATTCCAGGCTTATACCTTTATGATCTTGACCGATAACTATGGTGATATCCCTTATACAGAGGGCGGAGCAGGATATACTGATCAACTATTTTTTCCGGTTTACGACGCGCAGCAAACAATATATACAGATATTATAAAAGAGTTAACTGAGGCGACCGCTGCACTGAATGCAGCAGGGAAAATAGAAACCGGTGAAGTACTATATGCTGGAAATATAGACAAGTGGAAAAAGTTTGGTTACTCGCTTTTGCTAAGAGCAGGTATGCGATTGAGTAAAGCAGATGCAGCGAAAGCAGATCAAACTGTAAAAGCTGCGTTACAAGGTGGCGTAATTTTGGCCAATGCCGATAATGCAGTGATGAGGCATGATGCCAATTATGCCGGGCCGGTTGGAAATACCTTGAACTCTACTGAAGCTGCCAATTACTATCTTACAGAGCCGTTTGTAAACTCTCTGAAAAATACAAACGATCCACGCCTTTCGGCTATTGCTATCAGGTACAAAGGCGCAAAATCAGGCCCAGAACAAACCGTTGACAGAGGCACTACCCTGGCCGTTGACCAAATCGGAATGCCAATTGGATACGATAATGCCGGCATAATTGCCCTGGCAGCCAGTAGAGGGATGTCTAGTTTTTATGAATTTAGTCAGGTTGACCGTCGCCGTTTGGCGAAATTGACTTCGCCCGTATTCTTTGTAACAGCCGCCCAAACGCAACTGTTACTCGCAGAGGCAAGACAAAGAGGTTGGATAACGGCTGGCACTGCACAGGGTTATTATGATGCAGGAGTAAAAGCGCATATGGAACAGATGGCCCTATACGATGCTGCATCGGCAGTTCCTGCGGCAGCCATTCAACCTTATCTCGATGCGAATCCTTTCAATGCGGGAACGGCTTTGCAACAAATCAATACACAATATTGGATTGCGTCATTTTTAAACGGACCTGAGGCTTTTGCGAATTTCAGAAGAAGCGGTTTTCCTGCCCTGACACCTAATCCTTATGCAGGAAAAACCATAGCAGGCACCTTTATCAGGAGACTTACCTATCCCAACTCAGAAATATCTGTAAATACACAGAATGTGAACACAGCTGTCACAAGAATGGGTGCGGACAATTTAGATACAAAGGTGTGGTGGGATAAATAAAGGGAAGTGCCTCTTAATTGAATGGTTTCTGTCTGGTTTGAAGTTCAGATTTTCATTTGTATGAAGGCAAAAAATCGCGTTGTGTTTTGCAAGGCGACATGTCACCATAACTATTCTCTTTTATGAATTATTTCTTGGGAGTTGATATTGGTACAACATCCGTTAAGGCAATTGCTTTTAATGAAAGAGGTGATTTAATTTTCAGGCATGCCACCGGGTACGATATGCAGCATCCGGCAAAAAATTATTCAGAACAAAATGCAGAGGAGATCTTTGAAGCTGTTGTTCTTTCCATGAACCGGGTGATGGATGAATTGCATCCCATGAAACCCGGGCTTGTCAGTTTTAGTGCTATGATGCATAGCGTTATCGCCGTCAATGAAAAGGGAAACCCTATTACAAACTGTATTATCTGGGCCGATAACCGCGCGGCGGCCATTGCGAAACAAATTCGTGAAACAGCGGAAGGAGAACAATTCTATCATGCCACAGGTGTTCCCATCCATGCCATGTCACCTTTTTGCAAATTGTTATGGTTG
This sequence comes from Chitinophagaceae bacterium, assembly GCA_014379345.1. Classification (GTDB taxonomy): domain Bacteria; phylum Bacteroidota; class Bacteroidia; order Chitinophagales; family Chitinophagaceae; genus Flavitalea. The sequence goes on along the minus strand of JACMLY010000080.1, from coordinate 7,205 downwards.
AGAGAACATGAGCCTGAAATTTTCCACAGCGCATACAAATTCATCGGGATCAAGGAGTATATCTTTTTCAAATTGTTTGGCAGATACATTGTCGATACGGCTATTGCTTCTGCTACCGGTTTGCTCAATATTCATTCACTGGATTGGGATACACCTATCCTTGATGCGCTTGAACTTGCAGAAACCAAATTATCGCAACTCGTACCGGTAGAATATCTACTTTATTACAACGATGAAAGCAATTCGCAATATTTCCTGAATCTCCCTGCGGGAACACCTTTTGTAGTGGGTAGCAGTGATGGAGCTTTAGCCAACCTGGGCACCGGCTCGGTGTCAGATGATTCGATGTCTGTTACGATCGGTACCAGCGCTGCTGTACGCATTTTGTCTGACAGGGCTATTACCGACAAAGACATGAGCATATTTTGCTATCACGCTAACGGCGACCAATACATTATCGGGGGTGCAAGTAATAATGGCGCGGTTGTTATGCAGTGGTTGAAAGAATCGCTGCTTCAAACCACCGAAAGCTATGAACAACTTTTTGATTTAGCAGCAACTGTCAGCATTGCCAACGATGATCTGTTTTTTGTGCCCTATATTTTGGGCGAAAGAGCCCCCGTATGGAACTCTGAAGCAAAAGGTGTTTTTTGCGGGCTTACCATCAATCATACAAAAGCACATTTGGTTCGGGCGGTCATAGAAGGAATTACGTACAATTTATTTAGTATCGGCAAGCTCATTATGAAAACAGGCACTGTCAAACAAATTTATGCTGCAGGTGGCTTTGCAGAAAGCCCATTGTGGTTACAGCTGCTGGCGGATATTTTTAATTGCAGGGTACTGGTAACAGGCTCATTGGAAAGTTCGGCACTGGGAGCTGTAATAGTAGGTGTTAAAGCGCTCAATATACCGGTTCATATTCAGCCTTCCATCGTTGCGGAATACGAACCCGATCTTTTTAATCATAAAAATTACCTACGACAGTTTTATAAATTTGAACGACTCTATAAACTCCTCAAAAACGAATTTGTGAATACTAATCCAGTACCGGCACCCATACCTGCTTAGCAGAATATTTAAAAATCAGTTATCATATGCACATAAAAAAACTGCTCACTTCTTGTTTAGTAACGATTACATTTTTCTCAAAAGCACAGCAAATAACACCCACCGCCGACCAGATCAAATTATACACGCCTGAGTGGTTTGGCGAACGCTCTTCGGACGGAAGACCTAAAGTGACCGACAAATTTTTAAATAGGCTCAGGAACGTTTCCATGGAAGAAGCATGGGGATACCTGCGAAATAAAGGCTATCAAAACCAATATGAAAACGAATGGACGGTTATGCGTCCAGACTCTGTAATGGTGGGTCGTGTTGTAACGGCGCAGTATATGCCATTACGTCCTGATGTTGATAAAATAATTAAGGATAAGGGGAAGACGGAAGGCCGGATCGGGGGAACAAACTCATGGCCAATTGATGTATTGAAAGATGGTGATGTATATGTTGCAGACAGCTATGGAAAAATTGTTGATGGCACCCTGATCGGAGATAATTTGGGCAACTCAATTTATGCCAAATCACATCGGGGCGTTATCTTTTACGGATCCGTCCGCGATATAGAAGGGCTTGAAGAAATAAAGGGTTTTAATGCATGGATCAAAGGCTCTGATCCTTCCTACATACAACAAATGATGCTTACGGGCATCAATGTTCCCATCCGCATTGGAAGAGCCACCGTGTTGCCGGGTGATATAGTATTGGCAAAAAAAACAGGTACCATATTCATTCCAGCCCCTTTTGTAGAAGACCTGGTATTAAACGCTGAATTTGTTGGGCTGCGGGATGATTTTGGGCACCTGCGATTAAGGGAAGGAAAATATACACCTGGCCAAATTGATCAGCAATGGACCGATGAGATCAAAAAAGATTTTTTACAGTGGCTCGATACACAAAAAAATCTGCCGATGACACGAAAAGAATTAGATGATTATATGAAAAACAGAACATGGTAATAGTTCATAATTCACAATTAAAGATTTGCAGGCTATGTGGATCATTAAATTATTACATGTGGCGCAAAAAATTATATCCGAGCCTGCATATTCCATAAATAGGAGTTCATTGTTCTTAGTGTCCTTCGTGCCTTCCTTTGTGTTCTTTGTGATCCCTTGACTATAAAATCAGAAGGTTCACAAAGAACACAAAGGAAGGCACAAAGGACACTAAAAAGTTCTTTCAGGTTCTATATTCCATAAATGAACCATGAAATAAACATTAATATTTTAAACAAAAATCACCACCATGAATCCCTCTCAAAAATTTTTATCCAGGTTAGGACTCAAGGATCACGAAAACATTGAAGAAAAAATTAATAAACCGGCAGAGACTGACAATCCACGCCGGTCTTTTCTGAAAAAATCTGCCCTGGGTGGGATAGCCCTTGGAAGTTCAGTAATGCTTTCGCCTTATGAAGAGTTGATTGCACAAAGCACGCAAAAAGTTCGTCGTTATTCAAGCCCGTCCGATCTTAAGATCACCGATATGCGATATTGTGTTACAACTGTTCTGGGACGCACGGCCATCATCAGGATAGACACGAACCAGGGTATTTATGGCCTGGGTGAAGTGAGGGATGGAGCGGACCCCCGGTATGCACTCATGCTTAAAAGCAGGATACTAGGACAAAATCCCTGCAATGTTGAGATGTTGTTCAAATCCCTGAAGCAGTTTGGAGGTCAGGCCCGCCAGGCAGGCGGGGTATGTGCCGTTGAAATGGCCCTCTGGGATATATGTGGCAAAGCATACAACGTTCCTGCATGGCAGTTATTAGGTGGCAGATACAGGGATACAATCAGAATATATGCAGACACACCCGAGTCGGCAGACCTTGAACAGTTTAAGGAACGCGTAAAATTCCGCACCGTGGATCAGGGATATACATGGCTGAAAATGGATGTATCGATCGGCGTTCTGAGAAACATACCCGGCACAATGGTCAATAGTAAGTTTTGGGGTTCAAGCCTGGCACAGTGGAGTGGCGACTATATGTCTTATGCAAATGCAAAGCATCCTTTTACAGGCATTCAACCAACTGAAAAAGGATTGGAAATATTAGCAAAAAGAGTTGCGGATGTACGTGCCGTTATTGGAGATGAGATCCCTCTTTCTACAGATCATTACGGGCATTTTGATCTAAACAATATGATCCGACTCGGGAGATCATTAGAAAAATACCGGCTGGCCTGGGTGGAGGATATGGTCCCGTGGCAATACACTCAACAACACAAGACCATTACCGATGCATTGGAAACACCTACACTTACGGGTGAGGATATCTACCTGCTCGAAAACTTTAAACCGCTAATAGATAGTCATGCAGTGGATATTATTCATCCTGACCTGGCTTCTTCGGGCGGTTTGTTAGAAACCAAGAGGATTGGGGACTACGCTGAAGAAAAAGGGATTGCCATGGCCATGCACCAGGCCGGCACTCCTGTTTCATTTATGGCTAATGTACATTGCGCGGCGGCTACACAAAATTTTCTTGCACTCGAGCACCATTCAGTAGACCTGCCATGGTGGGAAGGTCTTGTTAAAACGACCGATGGTCGAAAATTAATTAATAAGGGCTTTGCTCCCGTGCCACTTTCTGCGCCTGGTTTAGGAATCGAATTAAATGAGGAGGAACTTAAAAAACATCTCCACGCAACAGACAAAAGTTATTTTGCCCCAACTACCGAATGGGATGAAAAAAGATCTCATGACAGGACCTGGAGCTGATGAATCGGGTATATTTGATTGAAGTCTGAAGAAATAATCGTTTATTTCTTCAGACTTTTTTACAATGTTCAACAACATTCGTTGAAGTAGCGCAGCGTATACAAACAAAAGAACCGGCCAATGAATTTATCAATTGCCCCATCACGTTGGTACCGTTTGCTTCCTGTGGTTTTTATTACTTATAGTCTCGCTTATCTCGATCGTGCGAACTTTGGATTTGCTGCTGCGGGTGAAATGTCAAAGGATTTGCACATTACCCCGGCTATATCTTCTTTATTAGGCTCTTTGTTTTTCCTGGGTTATTTCTTCTTTCAAATCCCGGGAGCGCAATATGCAGCCAATAAAAGTGCAAAGAAACTGATCTTTTGGTCACTCCTCCTATTAGGCGTTTTAGCGACGGCAACGGGTCTTGTCAGCAATATTGGTTTTTTAATTGTTATTAGATTCATGCTGGGTGTAGTAGAGAGTGCAATCATGCCCGCCATGCTAATTTTGTTGACCAGGTGGTTTACAAAAGCCGAGCGTTCGCGGGCGAACACTTTTCTTATTCTTGGTAATCCGGTTACGATCCTTTGGATGTCTATCCTATCCGGCTATCTCATTAATTCTGTCGGCTGGCGATGGATGTTCATCTGGGAAGGTTTGCCTGCGATCGTATGGGCTTTCTTTTGGTGGTTCCTGGTAAATGACCATCCGGGAGATACAAAGTGGTTAACGCAAACTGAAAAAGAAAAATTAGAACTTACCCTGGTGAAAGAGCAGCAAAACATCAAACCTGTAAGAAATTATGCTGCAGCATTTAAATCGAAGGCAGTTATTTTACTATGCATGCAATACGCATTCTGGAGTATCGGTGTTTACGGATTTGTTATGTGGCTTCCTTCCATTATCAAATCAGCTCCTCGTATGAGCATTATAGAAACCGGATGGCTGACTTCTCTCCCATTTGTATTTGCAATCATTGGCATGTTGAGCGCTTCGTATTTCTCAGATAAAACATTAAACAGGAAAGCATTTGTCTGGCCATTTCTTCTTGTTGCCGCAGTTGCTTTCTATGGCTCATACCTGGTTGGCACAAATAATTTCTGGCTGTCTTTTATATTACTCGTTATTGCGGGCGCCGCAATGTATGCACCGTATGGACCTTTCTTTGCCATCATACCTGAAATGATGCCTGGAAATGTTACTGCCGGCGCAATAGCACTTATCAATAGTTTTGGCGCACTTGGCTCTTTTGCCGGTTCCTATCTTGTTGGATATTTAAATGGATCAACAGGAGGCTTTGGCGCCTCTTATATTTTCATGGCGGCCTCGCTACTACTCTCTGCCGTTCTGACTTTAATCGCAGTAAAGGATCAGCGCGTGATACAGAAAGAAAATCGATTAGAGGTAATAGCATAAGTGTTGGGAAAAACCTGGTGGGTGTAAATCTTATCCATTAGTTAATTGCCATTTTATTTTCACTTTTATACTCAACCCGGATCTGCCCGCTACAATATCCGGAAATTATTTTTTCACAAACTCGCCATCTGCCTAATGACTATCTCATCACAGGTATTTTCTGTTTTGCCAATTCATTTTCATCTTCCTTTGTATTCTTCGAAACCTATGGTTGTACAATCAGAACGCTCAGGAAGACACTAAAGAAGAACACAACTGACACCAGGAGAAATGCTGAGAATTTAACAACCGGGAACCCGAACTCGTTGGTCTATTAATCAGGAAATGATATTTTGCCCATGGTGACAGCGGGAATACCTTTTCTTTCTCCAAACCGGATCGGGCCACCGGCAACTGCCTCATTCGCCAGTACAGCAAACAAAACAGCTTCCTTAGCATCCCCTGAAATATTGAGTTCATCCGTTGTTGCTACTCTTATAGTTGGAAATGTGCGGCTGATTAAATCCATCAGAAGCGGATTATGTGCTCCGCCACCACTGGTAAAGATCGCATCGATGGGTTCACGATTGAGCACTTCTTCAATAGCCATTGAAATAGTATTGGCACTGAAATGAGTCAGTGTGGCAAGGATATCATGGGGATTAGCAGAACCGGTGCCGCTTTTTTCCCGGGCTCGTCGAAGGTACTCCAGGTTAAATAACTCAGGCCCTGTTGTCTTGGGGATGGATAGTTTAAAGAAAGGATCGCTCTTTAATTCGGTTAACAACGCATCATGTACCTTTCCCTGAAGGGCCAATGCTGCATCCTTATCAAAAGGAATTCCAAAATGATGTTGAGCAAAAGCATCGATCATGGTGTTGCCGGGCCCTGTATCGGTAACCAATACCTGCTCTGCATCCTGACTTGTCGGGAGAAATGTAAAATTGGCGATGCCGCCCATATTCAAAAGGAGCCTGCTTTCACCCTGCTTCGAGAAAAGCAGATAGTCGCCATACAAGGCAAGCGGAGCGCCTTCGCCTCCTGCGGCTATATGTTTCTGACGGAAATCACTGATCGTAATAATACCCGTGGTCCGTGCTACATGATCTCCATCCCCTATCTGCAATGTGCCATTGTCATATTGGGTGCGGTCATGATAAATTTTCGGCGCATGAAATATCGTTTGTCCGTGAGAAGCAATAAGATCAACCGCCGACGGAGAAATCCCCCACTCCTCTAATGCCTCCAATATCCATTTGCCATGAAGAATTGCCAGCCATGGATTGAGTAGGGTGAGTTGTTCCAGGTCAACCATTTTTTTTGCAAACACTCCCCTGATCTCTTCTTTGATTTCGCTACTATAAGGCACTGTTTTAAAATGATCAAGCCTCAGATTTGTATCCCTTCCAAACCCGGTAATCGTACAGTGAGCGATGTCCAGGCCGTCGAGCGATGTGCCTGACATAAGACCGATAATAGTTCTGCTTGCTTTTCCGGAAAGGCGGTAGAGCTTTTCAACATTTTTATTCATGCGTTGTAAGATGTTCTAACAATTCTTTTTTTGGTGAACCCGCCAGGTACCATTATTTCCTTTATGTCTTCTTCTCCCGATCTGCAAATCGAATTAAAGGTATGTTCTATCACGAAAACCACACACAGAAAAACCAAAATCCGGATTGTCGTTTCGAACAGAGCGCTCATAGCCTTATGATATAAAGACTGGTGCCACGCAATGAGAAATCCCATAAAGTTTTGGTATTGGCAAATAGCGGTCATTTCTCAATTTCAGGAGCGGTCTCCTTTGTGCAAAACCACGAATTGCGCACATTTGATCATTATATATAACGATTATGAATTAATAAGGAGCTACATTGTACAATGATGGCTGCAAGAGATTCGGCAGTATTAAACAATAATTTATGAAATCCATAAAAGTTTTATTCATCACCACGTCTCATGATAAACTGGGTGAAACTGCCGGCAAGACCGGAGTCTGGCTTGAAGAGATTGCAGCTCCGTATTACATATTTAAAGAG
>JACMLY010000079.1 GCA_014379345.1 Chitinophagaceae bacterium | reverse complement strand
TCAACATAAAATACATTAGGAACTAATTTTGTAAAATTCATGTTTACCAGGTATTGATAGAATTATAAGCTGAAAAACGCTTTAATATCACGCCCCATTATATAATTTAATATTACTTTACGTCATATACTTTTGCAATTTCTTCAACTAATTCATTCAAAGTTTTAATAGCATCATTTTTCCGCTGTTCCTGCAAAGGATTGTCTGGGGAATTGAAAGACTGAAATTTGCCTAAAATACTACGATTATAAGGAACACGATGTGTAATCAGAGGAATTATTATTACTCCTTCATTTTTTGCGGCTTCTAATAAATTCGGAAGTTCATTATTTACAATAAATCCTGAATTCAAAAAATATGGCCCAACGAGTAAAACGGCAACTTTAGTTTTCTTTAGGGCTGATTCAATTTCCGCCCTCCATTCAGTCCCCACTTTAATTCGTTCGTCATACCATACCCTCGTGGAACCGATAGTTGACACATTCTTTATGTATTTATCAAGCTCAACTTGCCATTCTACTTTTTCTTGGTCTTTATGTGCATAGCTTATAAAAACAGAATCTCTTTTTTCTTTTTCTTCTTCGATCTGTTCTCGAGAAGTTAAAAGGTCTGGCTCTGTGTGATTTTTTTTCCTTGAAGCAATTTGTGTCTTTAAGATTCGATTCTGTGATGAATTATTAGATACAGTATCAAACCAAGCCATGAAAGCCGATATTCTGATTCCTTCATTGAGTCGTATTTGCACAGAAGATTCATCTAACGGCTTCAAAAATCCTCCTGCATGATGTATCGCGATGAGTTCCCATTGGTCATTAAAAACAGGAGCACCCGCTGAACCAGGGCTGGTGGGAGTGTCATAATGTATAAAGGTGTCTGAAAATGCGACAACTTCGCCATTACGCATCGAAATTTTTTGAGGCTCGCCTAATGCATGGTGGATAATATTTACACTTTCACCTTTAACGAGATTAGATAATTGAAGGTTTGTAATATTTCTTTCCTTGAAATTTATTTTATTGGCCGGTTTAATAGCAACCACAGTCACGTCTAATTCTATAGATGTTGCAAAAAAATTAGAGGCATTCAGCTTAAATTCATGATATTGATTAAAAGTACCATCACCTCTGATAAAATAATCAATTTGAAAACTGCAATTTTCAGCTGTGGCTATGTCAGGGATAACATGGTTACATGTCACAAGCAACTCTTCAGATATCATAAAACCCGTAGCCATGACGCTTTGAGTTGAATGTATGGTTACAATTCTTCCGACAGCTCTTGAACAACTACTTGCCTTCTCTAAAAAGTTGATTGGGAGCATTGTATCTTTACCAAGTATCATGTCATCCTTTTTAATGGCTTGTAACTCTTAAATATACGACTCCCACAATTACTTATATCGTAAACCAGGAAATCGCGAAATAAGTAGACAATCTCATCATCAACAATCAAAGTTCCCAACACAAAATCCGCATAAAAAAAACCGGGCGCTACCCGGTCTTATAACTTCATCTCTCACCATTATAACTTTTCATACAACTCCCTCAACTTCTCCCTCGTCATCACCTTCTCCCAATCCTTTCCCAACGCATTTTCCCATAGCGGTTTCATTCCAAGGGATACATTGATCATGGTATCGAATTGTTCATCGCTGAGGCTTTTGCAAATGCCCTGTGGTATTTCAATTTTATTTTTTTCAACCATTCGCTTAAACTCAATTACACCTTCAGGATAAAATTCTTCGATATGGTCCATTACAATACAGTTACCGATTCCATGCTTGGTGCCAAGCAGGTAACTTAATCCATAGCTTACGGCGTGGGCTACGCCTACCTGTGAGTAGGCGATGCTCATGCCGCCGGCGTAAGATGCCATCATCAGCTGATCATCGCTTTCATCATCCCAATGATCTTTGTCTACAAAAACTTTACGGCATAGCTCGAGGGCTTTCTCGCCATAGCTCTTGCTGAATTCATTCAAATAAGTTCCGGTCAGGCTTTCAATGCAATGAATGTAACAATCCATGCCGGTATAAAAGCGCTGATTCACCGGTGCATTGGCGGTCAAAGCAGGATCGAGTACGATCTGGTCGAATGGGGTGAAATCAGAATTCATGCCGAGCTTGCGGGTTGGGCCTGTTAATACGGTTGTTCTGCTTACTTCTGCACCGGTTCCACTTAATGTGGGTATACCGGCCTTGTACACACCTGGATTTTTTACGAGATCCCATCCCTGGTAGTCGGCCGATGAACCGGGATTGTTCATCATCAATGACACGGCCTTGGCAAGATCGAGCGTTGATCCGCCACCGATCCCTATGATGCCACTCACAGTTCCATATTGCTCCTTGAGGTAATTGGCGAGCTGGTCTACGTATGTAGTCTTCGGCTCATAGGTAACGTCTGCTGCAAATACTTTATCATTCCCTTTTACAGGAATCCGGCTCATCAATTCTTTACCCTCAAAATAATGATCGAGTAAAAATATCATGGGTGCACCTTCCTTACGGTGTGGTGCAAGTATTTCATCTAACTGATCAAAACTGCCCCGGCCATAGACAACATAGCCGATCATCTTAAAATTTTTGAACGCCAATGGACACAAATTTTGGGCGCGAACTTACGCGAATTTTGGACGCGAATTTGCGCGAATGGTGAATAATGGGCGAATGTACGAATCCTATCATTATCCCTGTGTCCCTCTGCGCCTACCTCCTGTTCCTCTGTGGCTAAAAAACTCTTGCATAATCAGAGGCTTTATGTGCGGCACCAATTTAATCGTTGAGGAACAGCAGGTAGGCGCAGAGGACACGGTGTTACCAGACAGATTTTAAGGTGGAAACGGTTAGTTGTGTAAACTTTGTGGTTCCACCTTTGCTGAAGACTTCAATCCCATTGTTTTTTTCGTCCGGAAAGATCTGGGCTGTGATATTTACTTCGCCATTGTTGGCGAATACTTCTACGATGCTTTTGTCATAGAGAATTTGCAAGCTGATCCTTCCTTTTTTGGGAACGAGGCTTGCTTCATACTTCGACCATTCATTAAATCCTTTATGAAAATTTGTATCACTTGCATTACTTCGGTCAATAAAAAGTTTTTGGCTGCGTGCATCATAGCCAATAACAAATCCACGTTGGCCGTTCACGGCCAATCTTATGCCAGCTGTTGTATTCTTTTGTACTTCCCATTCAATCTCCACAGCAATTGTCTGGCTATTCACTGATACTTCCTGTTTATCTTTCACTTTAACCTGTAACTCCCACATATATGCATCCTGTACCAGTGGTGGTGTAGTCTTAAAAGGATTTGATAACAGAATCCATTCATTGTTCCTTTTTTCAAGGCTTAGCATTCGCGGAAATGCCATGGCAGACTTCCAGGGATCGGTAGGAATATCATTGGCATATTTCCAGTTGTTTATCCAGCCGATCAATATGGGCGGATGGCCATCGGGTAGATTGTTGTAGGTGATGCCCGCATAATAATCGGGACCGTAATCAGGGCGATAAATTTTATTAGCAGGGTTCTTACTTACAAATTTATTTCCATCGAATTCACCTACGAAATACTGCATACCATATTGCTGTGAATTGATGAGCACCCATTTTTTGTTACCCGGTTCATTTTCTACGGACACTTCAAGCAGGTCGGAGCATTCCCAGATCTCGGAATAATCTCCCGCAGGTCCAAAATCACTGGTATGCGTCCATTTTTTCAGATCGGGTGAACTGTAGAATTTAATAATATGCTCCTGTGCTAACACTACCAGCATGATCCATTTTTTTGTTGGCTCATGCCAGAATACTTTAGGATCACGAAAATCTTTCTTGCCGATATCGAGTACCGGGTTACCGGAGTATTTGGTGAACGTTCTTCCATTATCAAGACTATAAGCGATATGCTGCTCCTGGCGATAATTATCAGGTTTTGTTGAATCGGCAATGATATGTGCCGTATAGATCGCAACCATCGGAACATCTGTTGCATTTTTTGCGAACCCTGTGGTGTTTGTTTTATCAATCACAGCGCTCCCGGAAAATATCGCAACACTATCCTTTTCACTGATCGCAACCGGCAGATGTTTCCAATGCATCAGGTTATTACTAACGGCATGGCCCCAGCTCATATGTCCCCACCGGTTACCAAATGGATTGTGTTGGTAGAACAAATGATACTCGCCATTGTGATAAACCAACCCATTGGGATCGTTCATCCAGTTTTTCGCTGGAGTAAAATGAAACTGCGGACGGTATTTTTCTTTATATGCGGGCTGGGAGTATACATTGCTAAAGAAAAAAATGATAAGAATCAGGATTGCTAAATTTTTCATACGCAAATTTTAAAAGCTTTAAATATTACCTCACCCCTGGCCCTCTCCAAAGGAGAGGGGCCAGGGGTGAGGTCTCAAGCTACCAATGCAGCCGCACCAAACACTCCCGCGCTATCGCCAAGGCTTGGTTTTAAGATCGGCACATCAACCGTATTATTAAAAATAAAATGATTCAGAGACAGCAGTCCATCTGTATAGATCGTTTCAATGTTTCCTACCCCACCGCCTATTACAATCACATCAGGATCTAACATATTGGTAACAACAGAAACGGCTTTGCCAAAAAAATGATTGAGGCGGAGGATGGTATCCGTTGCAGCCGCATCATCGCCTGCCTTGTAGTGAGCAACAATATCTTTCAGGCTGAGAGCATTGCCGGTGATCGTTTTATAATAGCGCTGCAATGCTGGTCCGGATAATACGGTCTCCACGCAACCGGTCTTTCCACAATAACAGGGACCGCCGGATTCATCCAGGAAATTATGTCCCCACTCACCGGCAATGCCGTGGCGACCGTTCCATATTTTTCCATCCACTACAATTCCTCCGCCAACGCCAGTGCCCATAATGATCCCGAAAACAAGTCCGGCATGCGGCGCTTTTTCTTTTACAATGCCCCAATGCGTTTCAGCAAGCGCAAAACAATTTGCATCATTGGCCATCATGACAGGAATTCCCAAAGCAGCCAGCACATCGCTATACAAAGGCATTCCATTCAATGCGGTGCTATTACAGTTTTTCATCGTTTGTAAAATGGGGTCAAGTACACCGGGAGTACCCATGCCAATGCGTTCAGGTGTGAGGCCGGATTGTTCCTTCATCTGTTGCACCAATGTTTGGATCTGTTGTACTATATGCTGGTATCCTTTGGTGGCCTGCGTATCGATCCTTGTTCTGAGAACAGGCTTCGGATCATCGAGCGAAGGCAGTATCACTCCTTCGATCTTTGTTCCTCCCAGGTCAATTCCCCATAATGGCTTCATATGATAACTAATTTAACGGTAATTGAAACGAATAGACGCAAACGCTTTTGGTAATGCAGGGTGTGCCTTACCTGTGCTTGAGGGCACAACGATCGATGAACGGGGGTATGGCATCCCTTATATCTTTAATTAAAAAAACTAAATTTAACGAATAAACCAACTAACATGCTGTCATATCCCGTTCGTATTGCTTTAATCGCTGCCTTAGGTGGGTTCTTGTTTGGTTTCGAAACGGCAGTGATCTCCGGCGCCGAAAAAACCATCCAGCAATTATGGTCTTTGAGTTCATTCTGGCAGGGATTCACTGTTGCTTCGAGTTTGATTGGAACGGTGATCGGCTCAGTGATCGCAGGCGTACCCGCTCAGAAGTATGGTCGCAAAAAAGTATTGATGTTCATCGCGATATTGTATCTCTTATCCGCCATAGGCTGCGCTTCTACATCCGTGTGGGTACTCTTTATCACATTCCGCTTTATCGGTGGTATGGCGGTAGGTGCTTCCTCCGTGGTAGGCCCCATGTATATTTCAGAGATCGCCCCGGCAAAATTGAGAGGCCGGCTCGCCGGTTCATTCCAGTTGAATATTGTTGCGGGAATTTTTGTGGCCTATCTCACCAATTTCCTATTCGTAGATATCGGGGAAGATTCATGGCGTTGGATGTTGGGTATTATGGTTGTACCTGCCGCCCTGTTCTGGATCCTGCTTCGGTCTATTCCTGAAAGTCCACGCTGGTTGATACTGCAACATCGTGACGCAGAGGCCATACCAACCATGCAACGCATTGGTGAAGCAGATACCGCAAAAGCCATCGATGAAATCCGCTCTTCTGTTGCCGATAATACCAAAACACATCGGAAGGAACACCTGTTTCAAAAAAAATATTCGAAACCTATTTTGTTTGCAGTGATCCTGGCCATGTTTAACCAGTTATCGGGTATCAATGCCATCATTTATTATGCGCCTCGCATTTTTGAAATGGCCGGTTTTGATAAAGCCGATGCCTACCTGCAACCTGTTTACATCGGTGCCGCAAACTTATTTTTCACTTTACTGGCCATGACTGTTATTGATAAACTTGGCCGCAAAACTTTACTGCTTGTGGGGTCGGTCGGCATGATCGTATTCCTTGGATTAACGGCTTATGCATTCCACACCGGTGTGTCGGGTGATCGTAATGTGATCATTTATCTGATCGGTTTTATAGCCTTCTTTGCTTTTTCTCAGGGGGCCGTAATATGGGTCTTTATTTCAGAAATATTTCCGAATTCTGTTCGCTCCCAGGGCGGTTCATTGGGAAGTTTTACACACTGGATCATGGCTGCCATCATTTCATGGACCTTCCCGGTGATTGTGGAAGGGAGTGAGAAGGGTGGCATGTACTCTTTTATGTTTTATAGCGTTATGATGTTATTACACCTTGTCTTTGTATGGAAATGGCTTCCCGAAACAAAGGGAAAATCATTAGAACAAATTCAGAAGGAGTTGGGTATTGAATAAACTTCCTGTACACATATGCCAAAACACGTTATAGAGATCCCGCTCGAAAACAATTCCGTTGATGAATTTCTGATCTTTGCATACAAGGCATGCAATGATCTTGGACTTACGGTGAATTTCGTGTCCGAATCAGGATTGACTGCCGAAAGCAAGATGTCGTGGACAAAAAACACCTGGGGCGAAACAATCGAATTGAGCATTTTCAATGGATTTGTCAGGATTAAGAGTAAAAGTAAGGGCAATACCCTGTTTGATTTTGGAAGAAATAAGAAGACTATTACCCGTCTCCTGGAAGAAATTGAGCAGGTAAGAACTTCTATCCGCCCGGAAGAATACTCCGAACTGCAACAGTCGATCAACGAAAATAAATTAACCGGCGATGCTGATCTTTTGAATCCTGAATCTGAAGCTGCCAGAGAACAAAAAAAATGGTGGTCAGTTTTTGTTCCTACCAAGGATTTCTTCTTTACACCTCTTTTGATTGATATAAATATTGTGCTGTTTATTTTAATGGTGGTATTCAGTGGAGACCTTGCTTCTATATTGGACCCCGATACTCAATTACTACTACAATGGGGAGCAAACTACAAGCCACTCACAGTGAACGGTGAGATGTGGCGATTATTCACCTGCATTTTTGAACATATCGGCATCATACACCTGGCCATGAATATGTATGCGTTGTTTTCCGTAGGCATTTTCCTTGAACAATTATTGGGTAAAACGAGGTTCATAACAGCTTATTTTGTTTCGGGCATCAGCGCAAGCTTGATCAGTTTGTGGTGGCATGATAACGTGGTCAGCGCAGGCGCTTCCGGCGCGATATTCGGCATGTACGGCGTTTTCCTTGCACTCTTATTAACCAACATCATCGAGAAAGAAACCAGGAAGGCAATGCTTTCCAGCATCGTTATTTTCATCGGGTACAATCTGCTTTTTGGAATGAAAGCGGGTGTTGATAATGCCGCCCATATCGGCGGACTTGTGTCAGGGATGTTTATAGGACTCGTCTATTATTTTTCGTTACAACAAAATGCAAATAAATTATTGAGAATAGGAATCTCTGTTTCGTTGTGCCTGTTAGTGATTGTAAGCGTTTTTGCCGTCATGCCCAGGATCAAGGATCCGGTGGGAGAATATTTAAAGATTGTGGAAAAATTCCAGGTACATGAGACGGAAGCATTAAAAGTATACAACTTGCCGGATAGCACTGCCGACGAAAGCATTGTTACTGAATTAAAAGAAACCAGCATTCCTAACTGGCAAAAAGGCCAACTTGAGCTTAAAAAACTGAATAAACTTCAACTCCCGGAAAATTTACAGATGAGCGCTACCCTGATCCAACAGTACACAGAACATCGACTCAAATATTGCGAGTTGAGCATTCATTCGCTTACCGAACATACCGACCGCTATAATGCTGAGCTTGAAAAAGAAAACAAAGCCATCGAAACTATTTTGACCCAATTAGGCGCTAATGAATAAGGCTGCCACGAATTGCACTAATTACCACGAATTTAATTCGTAATAATTAGTGCAATTCGTGGCAAAGAAAGTTTGTATCGATTTAGTGTAACAAACACTTCGATTGACTTCCGCGAGATATCTCTATAAAAGTTTTAAAGCTCTCTCCAGGTCTTCGGGCGTATCTATTTCCACACCCATATAATCCGTAACGACCATTTTTAATGACACTCCGTTTTCGAGGTAGCGAAGACATTCAATTTTTTCAGCGGTCTCAAGCGGGTTCATGGGCCAGGAAGTAAAATTCAGCAGAGCCTGTTTGCGAAAAGCATAAACACCAATATGTTCATAGTAAGTGATGGGGATGTTTTTGTTTCGTGCATAGGGAATGGGGCTTCGCGAGAAGAATAATGAATTCATGTTTTTATCGACAGCTACTTTCACATAATTCGGATCGTCGATGAACTGCTGCTCTTTTAGTACTTGCATCAGGGAGGCAACTTGCACGGTCTCTCCATCAGGGCCATTGAATACATTTAATAATTTTTGCAAGGGTTCTTTTTTTACAAAAGGTTCATCTCCCTGCACATTCACGATAATATCCACGGAGAGTGAACGGGCCGCCTCAGCAATCCGGTCACTACCGCTTTCATGCTCTTTCTCACTCATGATTGCCCTGCCGCCATTTGAACTGATTTCTTTGAATATGATATCACTGTCAGTGACTACGATCACTTCATCAAATAAACCGGTTGCCTCGGTATTATCGTAAGTATGGCGGATAACTGTTTTCGGGCCGAGTATCTGCATCAATTTAGCAGGGAAACGGGTAGCTGCATATCGTGCAGGGATCATAGCAATAACCTTTGACATATTTTGATATTATTGCTGCGAAGGTATAGGAGTCCTAATTATTTTTAATGAAGGCTTTCTCTTCGCTTGAAAATCCCGGTCACCCTGATCGGGAGGCGTGGCAGGTGCACGATACTCTTCAAATGGGATCACCAGTAATTTTCCCATATTGTCATGCTCTTTTTGATCGGGATATGTATCAATGCCATATGTCAAATTCGACACATCCGATTTTGCAAATGTTTTGAAAAGCCTGTCCCAGATTGAAAATATGTTTCCATAATTCGTATCCGTTAATGGTTGTGTATGGTGATGATGTACTTTATGCATATTAGGCGAAATAAAAATCCAGCTGATCGCATTATCCATTTTTTCAGGCAATGAAATATTAGCGTGTGTAAACTGTGAGAAAGTCACTGCAATAAACTGGTGAAGGATGACCAGCCAGGGTGGAGCTCCTATGATAAAAATGGCCACGATCAAAAATAACATGGAGATAACTGTTTCACCTGGATGGTGCCTGTTTGCCGTGCTCGTATCCACCCAGGTATCGGTGTGGTGAACGAGGTGGAACTTCCACATCCATTTCACTTTGTGCTGCACAAAATGGGGTAAATAACTTGTTATGAAGTCGAGCATCATTATGCCGACTATGACATAGAGCCATTTGGGTAATTCGACCTGATGAAGCACTCCAACCTCATGTCTGGTAACCCAGTCGCTGCTGTGTACGGCTATGAAAGCGAAAGGAATACTAACAGCAATACTGGTAACGATAAAAAAAAGATTGATCCCCGTATGGCGGATCTTCTTATACTTCATTTGCAGCAGGGGAATGATCCCTTCCAAAAGGGTGAAAAATAAAAAACTTCCCGCCAGTAACAGCGCCTGTTCTGTAGTGGTTAATTCAATCATATACAACAAAATGCCGGCAATGACTGCCGTGGTGTTACCTGTTTGTGCACTTATTAAGGAAACCGGGGGTCATTGCAATTATTCAATTGGTATGCCAGTAGGAGGATTTAAGGCTTAAGGTTTAAGGTTTAAGGTTTTTTTTAAGGACTATGAGAGGAGGGTTTAGGGTTTTTCTTAAAGATAGAAGGCACGGCATCCCTGATTACGATACCTGCATCCATATTCGGTGTAACCTAACATGAAACAACCTTAAACCTTATACCTTAAACCTTACACTTAAACGTCAATAATCCGTTTTGATGTTTTTGTTAAATGGAATTTTGAATTGATATCTCACATCTTCATCCTTATGGTCTTCCAATACATCCAATCCATAGCGAAGGTTTTTCGGGTCCGTATAAGCAAATGTGCGGAAGAGTCGATCCCATAAGGAAAAAATATTGCTGTAGTTGGTATCAGTGTACGGACGCACATAATGATGATGAACCTTATGCATATTAGGGGAAACGAAGATCAAACTGATGGGCTTGTCGAGCCAGAGAGGTACACGGATATTGGCATGGTTAAAATGGGTGAAGAGTGCGGCAGTACTCCTGTATAAAAAATACATCCCCACAGGAAGACCAACTACAAAAATACCCACGATGGTAAAAGCTTCCCTGAACAGCCATTCTCCGGGATGATGCCGTGTGCCCGTTGTAACGTCCACCTTTGTGTCGCTGTGATGTATCATATGGAATTTCCACATCCATTTTATTTTATGCATCACAAAATGTGGCGCATACTGGCCAAAAAAATCCATGAAGAAAAGTCCAAGAATGATCTTAACCCATAGCGGCATTGAAATCATATTGAGCACACCAAAATCATTTTTCATCACCCAGTCGCAAACCTTAATGGTAAAAAAACCAAATAGGAGGTTTAGCACAATTGTAGTTACAAGGAAAATAAGATTGACCCCTGCATGTTTATAACGCTTGTATGAAAAAGAAAACAGCGAATAATATCCTTCCAGTAGCCAAAAGAATATCATTCCACCCATCAGGATCAGCACCCTTTGCGCACTCGAGATATTCTCCCAAAAACTCATAAATGATTCCATCGGCAGCCATTAAAAATACATGTGTAATTTACTTTGATTCCCGCATTTATTATTGGCATTTCTTACTGTTATCGTTCACATCTTTCACGATTTACCCCGTGTATACCCTGACTGCGCAAAAATTTAGCAACAATTGAAGAAAACAGGCTTTACAGTTTGCAGAATTTAATTTTACCCCCATAAGTTGAGTGCTGTACACCCTAAAATTAACCGCATTGTATTAAACGGACTCATGCATTTTCGGGCAGGGTTGTTGATTCATAACCACAATCTGAACACTTGTAGATCTTTTTAACAGATATAGCATAACTGCCAAAGATCCAGGTTGCCAGTGCAGTAAACCAGTTGGTTACGTTATTAGGCTGTGTGATATAGAGAACATTGGTGGACCGACACTGAGGGCACACAACTGCTTCTTTATATGCCTGTTCAAAGCTTTCGATGAGTTGGATCGCACGTTCCAGTTGATCTTTATATACCATCAATTTAATACCTCCAATTGCATTCGTTAAGATAGGATCTATTGTTACGGTGTATTCGTCCTGGAGATAGCCCTTAATGCCTTCCTCTTCGAGCCGCTGCAACATCATGTGGGCGGGAATATAATTATCGTATGACCGTACCTGAACAAAAACCACTGGGATGCTTGGAATTGATGGGGATTTGTGAGATTATAGATTCATAGATCTTAAGAATATGTGAGATCGCTGGGAAAGTTAATAAATTAGAAGGTGTTGCGAGTGCAAAAACTCTCTTGTCTGTCTATCTAATAACAAGTATTCTGCTTCACATCGATCCTAAAAATCGCAAGTATCACGGTTATGTATTCAACATTAGCGGCATTACCAACATCAGCAGCTCCTCATTCTCATCCTGTTCATTGGGCTTAATAATACCTGCCTTAGTTGAAGTAGAAAGTTCTATCGTTACCTCATCGCTGTCCGTTGCATGCAGCATTTCGATCAGGAATTTTGCATTGAAAGCGATCTGCAGATCTTCGCCATTGTATTGGCATTTCATTCGTTCTGTTCCTTCAAAAGAAAAGTCAATATCCTGCGCAGCTAGTTGCAGTTCACTTCCGCTTATATTCAGCACAACCTGGTTCGTGCTTTTGTTACTGAAAATACTCACCCTACGCAGAGCACTCTGGAAATCATTTTTATTTACTGTAAGCTTATACGGATTATCTGCAGGAATAACAACTTTGTAATCCGGGAACCTTGCATCGATCAGCCGGCAACTCATTTGAGTAGTTCCATGAATTACAAACAGGTGATTGCTGTTGTAGTTGACGGTTAGCTCGTCTTCATTATCCGGCAGAGCAGACTTTAATAAGTTGAGAGGTTTTTTAGGAACGATCATCGAATCACTCTTCGGGCAACTCACTTCACTTCTTTTGTATCGTACCAACCGATGGGCATCTGTAGCCACAAATTGCAATCCTTCTTTATCCATTTCGAAAAATACGCCTGTCATGGCAGGCCTCAAATCATCTGTACTGACCGCAAACAATGTTTTATTGATCGCTGTAACAAGGGCTGAGGACGAAACAGTAAAAGAAGTGGTATCATCAGCAACAGGCTCCTTGGGGAAATTATCGGGATTTTCTCCCATCACCTTATATTTTCCATTGTCGCTGGTGATCTCAACGCCAAAATTCTTATCAATATTAAATGTGAGAGGCTGGTCGGCGATATTCTTTAATGAATCAATCAGGATCTTGGCGGGGATGCAAACCCGGCCGGTATCCTTTGCTTCAATATCCATCTGTACCTTCATCACTGTTTCAAGATCTGTTGCCACCACTGTTAGCCTGTTCTTGTTCACGTCAAATAAAAAATCTTCCAGGATCGGCAATACCGTATTGGCATTGATAACACCGCTGATCTGCTGGAGTTGCTTCAATAAAGAAGAAGACGAAACGATAAACTTCATGCTGGTAATATTGTGGTAGAATTCAGCAAACCTACATGAATTTTAGTAATGAACCATTTGAGATAACAAATTCAGCCTGTTTACAATCCACCTTTTCAAAAATCAGTTTTCAAGGGATAAATATAGAATTATGAATGATACGGTTAAGCCCAATTTTTGAACATCCGAATCACAAAATGGGGAATATGTTTCGGTCGATCTGCCCGTTTATTGTTTGGGCAATAAGCCGGTTTATGAGATATTTGGCTCTAAAAACAAAGGTTAGTATTATTTTAGATTGCGGTCATAAGCCAGTTCGGGGTTTTTAAGTGCATGACCAAGCCCGATCCTAAAAAATGTTATTATGGTGTTTGATAAATTATTCGCCTGGCGCAAGAAAAAGAAAATTGTTCCCGGCATTTCCTTCGGACGCTATTCTGATAATAATAAAAGCATAGACAAAGTAAATCGTTGGACTGAAGGCGATAACCTCTTCAAACAGCAAAAATTCCACGAAAGCCTAGATGCTTTTTTTGATTACCTGCGTGATGACGATCAACAAAATATTGTTTACGAAAGAAATGAGAAAGAGGGAAGATTTCATTTTTACCAGGGTTCCAAAATAGTCAGGGGCGAATTCAATGAAAAACTCTTGCAGGCCCAGGTCACCCTGGCAAGAATGCCGCAACCCAGTGTGGCCGTAATGCGGCGGCTGCTTGAAATGAACTTTAACCTGTATTACGGCCGGTATGCCCTGGATGGCGACAGGTTATGCATGCGATTCGACAGTGAAATTAAAACGGCCAATCCGAATAAACTCTATTATGGATTGAAGGAACTTGCTACCAAGGCTGATAAGCAGGATGACCTGCTGGTAGATGAGTTCACCCTGCTGCAACCGTTGGACACAGAACATGTAATACCTATTCCGGAAGCGGAGAAAGAGGTGAAATACAGCTTTCTTCATACATGGATCAAAGAGACTCTCGATTATATCAATACAATTGACGCCGAAAAGTTTTCAGGCGGCATTGCCTACCTGTTGCTGTCACTGTCTTTTCGCATTGATTATCTGCTTACACCTGAGGGAAAACTACTGCACGACCTCGAAAAAATCGTAGACATCTATTATCGCAAGGATGAAAAGCCGATTACAGATAAGAACAATGGCATGACCGAAGGCTTTAAAAAAATCCAGGACCTATCACAGGCACAAGTGTTTCCCTTTCTGTTTCGCTCAAAGCATGTATTCTCTATAGTAAGTCCTCAAAATCACAAAGCGGTAGCGGATGCAGTCAATAATGCCGCATTGAATATGGTCTGGTATCGGGATAATAATCATTCCTTCATTGCAAATAAGGTATTGGAGTACGGATTTTCTTTTTGCCAGTATTCATACAGTCTTCCTAAACCTCTCAGCGATCTGTTCCGTTTATTCATGCACGTCAATTATGGAGATTATTTTAGGGCGCTTGGTTATTCCGAAATATTGTACGACCCCCTGTTGAATCGTTTTGATGAAGAAGGAATTGAACAGGAAATTGAAGAGATCGTAGAAGCCTGGAAGAAAAAATATCTGAAACTACAGCTCAAGGTAAAAAACCTCCGGTATGATAGCCTGGTATCTTTCAATCATACCTACATCACTGAAATAGGTAACATGAACTTTGATGCTTAAAACCAACCTATGGAATTTCAGGAGATCATAGAAAATTTGCAGCCCGCCATCATTCAAATCGCCACTAAATCGAGTACCGGCACGGGCTTCTATCTAAAACAATATGATATCATTGTCACGAACGAGCATGTTGTAGGGAGCGCAGGCGAAGTGGCCACTACAGGCAAGGCGTTCCATAAGATGCTTGCGAGGGTATGGTATCTCGATAAAAAACACGATCTCGCTTTTATACAGGC
Organism: Chitinophagaceae bacterium; assembly: GCA_014379345.1. Taxonomy (GTDB): domain Bacteria; phylum Bacteroidota; class Bacteroidia; order Chitinophagales; family Chitinophagaceae; genus Flavitalea. Next base: position 75,381 of record JACMLY010000079.1, on the reverse strand, counting down.
TCCTGAAGGGATTCCATTTCCGGAGCTAAAATTGGGAAACTATGAAGAGCTCAAGGATGGAGACGAGATCATTGCGATCGGTCACCCATATGGATTAAATTATACCGCTACACAGGGTGTGATCTCGAAAGTAGATCGCATCCGGCAGGGAATGAAATTCATCCAGATCGACGCGGCCATCAATCCGGGTAATAGCGGTGGTCCGTTGGTGAATGAAAAAGGTGAAGTGATTGGGGTGAATACCTTTATTATCAAAGGAGGCGATAACCTGGGTTTTGCCTTGCCTGTGAATTACCTCGTCGGCGCATTGAATTTGTATGCCCCGCATAAGGGAACTCAGGCTGCAAGATGCCCGAGTTGCGACTTTCTGGTATTGGCTTCAAATATTGAATCTAAAAAATATTGCCCTGCTTGTGGTACTGAAGTAAAATTGCCAGAGCTGTCTGAAAAAGAAACCCAGCCTCTCGGAGTAGCAAAAACGATTGAGGAAATTCTGAAAGATCTTGGCAAGGATATCAAATTATCCCGCGAAGGAAATAACCGATGGGAGATCAAGGAAGGAAGCGCGAAGATCAAAATCTCTTATAATGCCGAAAATTTTTTCATAACGGGGGATGCCTATCTCTGCCAGTTGCCACAGGATGCAACCAAAATAAAACCGCTCTATACATTCTTACTTGAAGAGAATTTTCGCACCAATGGGCTTGTGCTAAGTTGTGTAAACCAGAATATCATTCTTTCGTGCGTTCTCTATGATCTTGATCTTTCCAAAGAAAGCGGTAGCACCATATTCCAAAACCTTTTTACAAATGCCGACAAATACAATACCCTGTTAAAAACAGAATACGGATGTATAGCAAGGTTGGAAGAGTAACCGCTAACCAAAAACCTATAAGGTCTTCAACAGACTGCTGCAATTCAGATAACTCATACATACCTTATAGGTTTATTTGCTTGTTTCCATGAATAGTTACTATTTGCCAAGAATATCATGTCAATCATATAATTCCAAGCATCGCAGTGACGAAAGAGAAGGCTTTACAGAAAATAAAACACTATTGCGGCTACCAGGAGCGCTGTCATGCAGAAGTAAAAGAAAAACTTTACTCTTTCGGCCTTTGGAAGAAAGACGTGGAACTTCTTATTTCACAACTCATTGAAGAAAATTACCTGAATGAAGAGCGATTCGCGCAATTGTTTGCCGGTGGCAAATTCCGTATGAAACATTGGGGAAGGGTAAAGATCAAATACGAACTCAAACAAAAACAGATCAGTGAATATTGTATCAAAAAAGGATTGAAAGAAATTGGTGAGGAGGATTATATAAAAACCCTCCGAAAATTAACCACCGCTAAGTGGAAGACGTTGAAATTTGAAAAAAACCCTCTCGTTAAAAAACAAAAAACAATGAATTATTTATTACAGAAGGGGTATGAGGCTTCCCTGGCAAAAGAAGCCATTGATTCGATGCAGGAAAAAAAATAGAATTTGATCATGAGAGGCATCTCAGATACACACTTACCCGTGACGCCAAGGCACCAGCCATCTCAGAGACACACTTGCCTGTCATGCCGAGCCTGCCGGTAGGCAGGGTACGAGGCATCTGAGAGACTTAAAATATAGAACATCTCAAAATCTTATTGAATTTCCCAGTCAAGAATTTAGGCTAGGGCTGTTTAACCCGTTTAGCGATAAGCATTATATGAAATTTGCTGCGGGTGGATATCTCTAAGATGCCTCGTCCCCTGCCTACCGGCAGGCAGGCTCGGCATGACAGGCAAGTATGTCCCTGAGATGCAGAAATGTTCCTAAAAAGTACTTGTATTATTTTATTTCAACCTCGTTTAAAGATTTTACTCCATTTTCAAAATCCGACAGGTTTTGCAAGGTGGTCATCGTAATTTCCTCCAAAGCTTCTTTCGTAAAAAATCCCTGGTGTGCCGTGATGAGTACATTGGGAAATGTGAGTAACCTGGTGATCACATCATCCCTGATAATACTTTCGGAAAGATCTCTGAAAAAAAGATTTGCTTCCTGTTCATATACATCGATCCCCAGGTAACCGATCTTTTCATCAGCCAATGCCTCAATAACATCGGGTGTATTAATGACCGCACCCCTGCTGGTATTGATCAGCATCACCCCTTTCTTCATCTGATCAATAGCATTCTTACTGATCAGGTGCATGGTTTCCGGCGTCAACGGACAGTGAAGAGAAATAATATCCGATTCGTGTAGCAGTTCCGGCAAAGGCTTATAGACAATTCCCTTTTCTTTCAACTCATCAGATTCATATAGATCATGAGCCACTATACGGCATCCGAAACCCATCATGATATTACAAAACATGATCCCTATCTGGCCGGTTCCAATAACACCCACCGTTTTACCGGATAGATTGAATCCTACCAGCTTTTCCAATGAAAAATTACTTTCCCTGATCCTGTTATATGCCTTATGCGTTTTTCGGTTGAGGGTTAATATCAGGGCTACCGCATGTTCTGCAACCGCCTGTGGAGAATATGACGGAACTCTTAAAACTTTCATGTTCCTTCCGGCAACAGCGTTTAAATCGACATTATTAAATCCTGCGCAACGTAAGACAACCAGTTTTACCCCGTTGATGAAAATTTTTTCAATGGTTTCGCTGTCCAATTTATCGTTTACGAAAATACAAATGGCATCAAACCCCTTTGTGAGATTAGCGGTGTCCCTGTTAAGCGGAGCTTCGAAATAAGTGATTTGATGAAGCTTTTCATCATTGAGCCTGTCGAAATATTCTTTATCATAAGAATGTGTGCTGAAGAAAGCTACTTGCATAATCTTTATTAAAAATGAAATAATCAACAGCTGAAGTTATGCATACTTACCCGTTGTATTCTTTTAATTTCCGGATATCTATCCTGCATTCTCCCGAAGAAAATGACAACGAAAAGTAACTCTTACCCGACAGGGCAGATACTTGTTTAACTATTTTCCTAATATTATGGAACTATGTATCGGAAAAACTATTGTTGTTTAATTAGCTTATTGGCTTGATTAAAATAGTATGCTTCGCTTTTATCAGCTTCATTGGTGGTAGCTGCATATTCATTTTGCGTGTGAACTGAAATTCTGTTATTTTTTATAACAGATCCGATGGACAAGAATCCTTCGGCGTTATCATAATAAACCATCAGACGATCAATCAGCTTTGAATTTTGATCATAGGATGCCACCCAAAGAATATTTTCTTCCGTGTATTCTCGCCCGATTAAATAAATATTTATCTGCGGCCCGGAGAACAATGTATCAATGAGATGATATTTGAACCCCGCATCGGATGCAGCTGAATCAATGGATTTAAGTGCCAACCGGGTTATTTCCCTATCATTCAAAATTATTGACGCCGATATCTTTTTATTATCAATAATTGTTTTAGAATTAATAAGCGTTTCCTTCAAGGTTACTGTTTGTGGAAGAGAAATTTCATTTTTACCCTGCTTTACGGTGTCCTGATCCTGTTTACTTCTTTCTGTAGCTTGCTTTTTGTCTTTCTCTATACTGCATCTTATCATAGTGACCGATAAGATTAAACTAATTGAAAAGATCATAAGATAAATCTTCATGAAAGGTGGTTTGGGAATGTGTAAATATGAAACTGGATAAGGGAGACATGGTGTTGACGCAGCCCGGTTTATCATCAGCGATAAATATATGCAGCAATCCGGTAATTTCGTGAACAGAATCCAACACATGTCTACACTTAACATTACTGTTATTCAATCAAATCTTCATTGGGAAGATAAAGCGGCAAATCTCCGAATGTTTGAAGAAAAGATCAGTTCCATAAGAGATAAAATGGAAGTGGTTGTTCTACCTGAAATGTTCAGCACGGGCTTTAGCATGAAGCCTGAACTGCTGGCAGAAAAAATGGACGGAACAACGGTACAATGGATGAAAAGAGTAAGCGCAGCAAAAAAAATAATCCTGACCGGAAGTGTGATCATTGAGAATGAGGGAAATTATTTTAACCGTCTTATCTGGATGCAACCGAATGGGGAATGCGGTTACTACGACAAACGTCACCGGTTTGCCTACGCCGGGGAACATAAGCACTATGCTGCAGGTCATAAAAGATTGATCGTTTCGGTAAAAGGATGGAAAATAAATTTACAGGTTTGCTATGACCTTCGTTTTCCTGTATGGAGCCGGCAGGCTGTATATGCGCATCTGCCAGCGGAAGACGGAATCGGTGATGCAGAACCCGAGTATGATGCATTGATCTATGTAGCCAACTGGCCCGAACGGCGTGTGCATGCATGGAAAACCCTGCTACAGGCAAGGGCTATTGAGAACCAATCGTACGTTGTAGGAGTTAACCGCACCGGAAAGGATGGAAATGAGATCTACTATAGCGGGGAAAGCATGATTGTGGATGCGATGGGTGAGACAATGTATACGAAAGCGCATGATGAAGATATTTTTACGATCATTTTGCAGAAACAACATTTGGATGAAATAAGGAGCAGGCTTCCTTTTCTAAAGGATGCGGATCGATTTTTTTTAGACGCTAATAAGAGTTAGTTGATGCTGATTTGAGTCTATAAATCATAATCTAACCAATCTACACATATGCTGAAGGCAATTATAAATGCAAGGATTTTTACCGGGAAGGATATCGAAACAGATAAGGCAGTCCTCACAAACAACGGCACCATTGAAAACATTGTATCCCGCTCCGAAATCCCATCGGGCTATTCTATTCATGACCTGGAAGGATTAAATCTGGCTCCTTCATTCATCGATCTCCAGATATATGGGGGGAATGGAAAAATGTTTTCGCATGAATTGAGTACCGGTGCATTACAGTCTACTTACGAATATTGCCTTGCGGGTGGTTGTACTCATTTTATGATCACGATGGCCACCAATTCTATAGAAAATTTTTTCAAGGGGATCGATGCCGTTCAGGAGTATTGGGACCAGGGAGGAAAAGGAGTACTGGGTCTTCATCTCGAGGGTCCTTATCTTAATCCTGCAAAAAAAGGAGCGCATGTTGAACGTTATATTAAAAAGCCAGCCCTTGAAGAAGTTCAACAATTGCTCAATAGAAAAACGGGGGTGGTAAAAATGATCACTATTGCTCCTGAAATATGTGATGAAGAAATTATAGATTTCCTGCTTGGTCAGGATATCATCGTTTCTGCAGGGCATACCAATGCAAGTTACCAGCAGGCAAGCAATGGATTCAGAAAAGGTATTCCGGTTGCTACACATTTGTTCAATGCCATGTCCCCCCTCCAACATCGCGAACCGGGCATGGTTGGTGCCATTTTCGATCACCCTGGGGTGATGAGCAGTTTGGTTTGTGATGGGGTTCATGTTGATTATGTGGCCGTGCGCATTAGCAAACAGGTGATGAAAGAAAGATTATTTTTCATTACCGATGCTGTTGCACAGATCACTGAGGGAGAGTATAAACATATTTTCAAAGGAGACCGTTATACTTTACCGGATGGTACTCTATCAGGATCTTCGTTAACAATGGTACAGTGCGTAAAAAATGCGATCCGATTTGCAGGGATACCTCTTGATGAAGCCTTGCGAATGGCTTCTACTTACCCCGCCAAATTATTAGGCGAAACATACAAGCTGGGAAAAATTGAAAAAGGATATCAATCTTCGTTTATAGTATTTGATGACGACCTGAATGTAAAAAAAGTGATTGAAAACTAAATTCCCCTCCTAATGCATGACCAGGATGACATCCTTGAACATTCGTGATAACTGTAACATCGTAAGCAAGGATGTCATCTCATTGAAAATAAGATCATAGAAACATAGATAAGGCACATAGGAAAGTCAAATTGATTCTTATTGCCGTTGAGTAGTGGTTGGCTGTGCTTTTTTAATGATGTCTTTAACGACTTCGATCTTCGGATCTATACCTCTCAGGATCAATTCAGGGGTGGCTCTTACATAAATATCGGGCATCACACCTCTTCCATTTTTTACAAGGTCCTTATCCATAACGAGCCTGAATTTGGGTAACCGGAAGCGAACACCGGTTTCAGGTAACACCACATCGGGTATCATCCAGGCAGTATTTCCATAAGCACCGCCTCCTGTTTCTTCGCCTATTATTTTAACGTTGGATTGTCCCTGCAGTGCTTTCAAAACGAGGGTAGTAGCGGAAAAAGAATTTCCGCCGGTCAGCAGGTAAATATTTCCATTAAAATGGTGCTTCTTCCTTGGCTTAAAATAATGTCGCTCAAAATATCCGAAATGATAATTTCCATCGGAATGTTTGCGGGTCACAAATCGGGTCATCAGCCAATAGACCCGTTGCCATTTAATATGGCTCCTGTACCGGGAGGACCGTTTAACAGTGTACAGTGAATCTGCTATCTTAAATTTCTCATCAATAAGGTATTGGGTTAACAAAGTAGAAATTCCTGCATCCCCACCTCCATTAGCCCTTACATCGATCACAAGATGTTGAAGATTTAATTTATCGATCCTCCGGAACGATTTTTTAAAAAAACCCTTCAGCCGGTTTCCCCTTGAAAAAGTATTCACAGTCATATACGCCGAACCCAGGGAAGGATCTATCTGCACATTGCGGCTACTGACCAATTCACGTTGACGGATTTCTCTTTTGCCAGGTTCACGGATGTTTAATCGCAGTTTTCCTGCAGTATCTCTTGGATCATAGGCTTTCAGGAAGGTATTTCTTAGTTCGCCGGAAGAATCCAGGTATTGAATCTGCAAGGTATCAGGCAATCCGAATACATTCCGGTACAGGGTGGCAAAGTTTCCCCTATTGCTCAGGGATTGGTACTTTCCAATGGTAGCGAAGCCATCACCGGTAACATAATTCAATAGAGTATCTATCAGTTGAGCGGCACTCCGGTCTTCAATAGCAGTAATGATGGTCCCTCTTTTTAGAATGGAATCCCTACGGTTAATATTCGAAGTGACCACCATCGTATCATCCCAGATCTTCAGGCTTAACGGAAAAAGTTTCAGTTTTGCCGTATCAAGATACCTGTTGTATTTTTTGGAAGGCCTGATGGATGTATGTCCGCACCTGATTTTTGTAATTACATAGCTCAGGATCATCCTGAAATCCCTTTCATTCATTGAGTCATTTATCTGGCTATAACCCCAATTAAAATAATGGTCCATGCTGTCTTTAGAGGTAAACCAATAGAGACTTGGATGAGATTCCTCCAGAATATTGCGGAACAATGTATAGTCTTTCTGTAACTGTGCCGGAGGATATCTCCGATTGGGCTGAAGCCCTTTTCGGGAAGAAGAACAAAACGTGCACAGGAACGCGATCAGCACCAATGAACAATACTGTACTAAAGAATGAAATCCACCTGGCTCAAGATATTTCCTCATACACTTAACAATCCCGTTATCCTTTTATTTGAAAGCATTCCATCCCTGCGCCGTAATAGCATGTTTATTGCCGCCTTTCGTAACGATATGCCTGCCTTCCACCGGATCGGTAATATGGCCGATCACGCTGATCTGCTCATTTAAAACCAATTTGTCATAATCATTTTGGGCAATAGTAAACAGCAATTCATAATCTTCACCCCCACTTAACGCGCAGGCAGTAGGATCTATTTCAAATTTAAAGGCCGCTCTTTTCATTTCTTCATGAATGGGCAATTTTTCTTCATAAACCGTACACCCCACCCCGCTCTGTTTACAAATATGCAATATTTCTGAGCTTAATCCATCGCTGACATCCATCATTGCGGTGGGGATCAGCTTACTTGCTTCAAAGAAATCAATCGTATTTTTTTGGGCCTCCGGTTTCAGTAACCGGCCGATCACGTATTGTTCGCCTTCCAGGTCGGGTTGAACCTGCGGACTCTCCAGGTAAATCTGCTTTTCCCGTTCGAGGAAAAGTAGTCCGACATAAGCCGCTCCCAGGTCGCCCGAACAACACAGCAGGTCCCCGATCTGTGCCGTGCTGCGCTTGACAAATTTATCAGTAGCAACTTCGCCGATGGCAGTTACAGAAATGATAAATCCTTTTTGGGATGAGCAGGTATCTCCACCTACCAGGTCTACCCCGTATTTATCACAGGCTGCGTAAACACCTTCATAAAATTCATCGATTGCCTCCAGGCTGAACCGGTTACTGATACCTATGCTCACGGTGATCTGGGTAGGGGTTGCGTTCATGGCATACACATCACTAAGATTGACGATCACCGACTTATAGCCAAGATGTCTGAGAGGCGTATACGCCAGGTCAAAATGAACGCCTTCCAGTAACAGATCAGTGGTAACAACCGTCTGCTTGCCAAAATGATCAATAACCGCCGCATCGTCGCCCACGCCCAACACGGAAGAAGCATTCTGCAATTCTATATTCTGGGTCAGGTGTTCAATCAGCCCAAATTCACCAAGATCAGCAATTTCTGTACGATGGTCCATATGATAAGTTAGAAATGGGAAGTACGAAGTACGAACAATTAATATTTAAAACATATACCTTGTTTTTAGGTTTTTGTCTTTGTTTTGGACGTGTTAATAGAGGCAACTATAATTTTTAATATTTCTGTTCCCTCACGAATTAATGAATTGATATTATTTGAATAATCAGGGTTAAACTCCAATAACAGCTCCAGAAAATATATACTCTCATCTGCTTCTTCCTCAACAATTTTTAATTTATTAATAAAATCATTGGTAGATTTTGCACGTTGTGAAGCCCGGTAATTTGCTCCAACTGAAGAGGAACTTTTTACGAGTTGATTAAAATATACACGATTGATCCCGGTGTAAGGCAAAGCTATAACCAGTTTTCCTACAGCCACGGCAAATTTAAAAGTTCGGTTTTTTAGATTATTGTCTGACATAAATAAATTTTTGATGAAATTTATTCAACTTTTCCTCCATCAACTTTGTCAATTTCTCCTTTACCTGATTATTTTTCTCATATCAATACGTATTTCTTACTGCGTTGTACTTCTAACATCACACTTCTAACTTCACATTTTGACTTTCCACACAAACGTATCCTTAGATTTATAAAAAATGATTCTTCCGTGAAACCGGTTCAGATCAGTTCTATCGGGATCATCAAGATAAAGCTCCTTTTTATAATTATCAAAATACACATAAAGCTTATCGTTGTTCTTAATGACGAAGTCGGCGGTTTGATATTGAAAATCTTTGATGATCTTTCTGTTCTCGATCGAGTAAAGCCCAAGTTCATTTAAAGACGGAGGCCAGTTTCCACGTAACTCACGAAAGTTAACAACCGCCATCATAAACTGCACCTTAGGCCGCGCGAAATATTTTTGTTTCGCGGATTTTGGCAAATAAACGAATTGATTGCAGCTATAAATACAAGTAAGAACTGATAGCACATAGAGACTATAAATCCCTTTCATGAACCAGATTTAAAATAAAATTACATAATGTGTGATGCGCGGTGTCGGACGTAAGAAGCTTAATTATTTGTTAGTCTAACCGTCGCTTGCGATCTAATTCTCGTGCGCCACACGCTAATTTCCAGCCCTCTAAATTCGTACTTCGTACTTCTAAAATCTTACTTATTTTGATTGATCGCCAACAACATCTCATCATGAATTTTTCCATTTGTCGCCAGGATGCTCGGTTGGTAGGGTGAATAGTGTTTTCCTGAAAAGTCCGTCACCTTCCCGCCGGCTTCTTCCACAATCAAAAATCCTGCAGCACTATCCCAGGCCTGTAGTTTATGTTCATAAAATCCATCAAAACGGCCGGCAGCAACCCAACAAAGATCCATAGCCGCGGAACCGAGGCGACGAACAGGAACGCCTTTCCGGATAAACCTTGAAAATACCTCCAATGGGCCGTTCGGCATATCCAGATAAGTATAAGGGAAGCCTGTTACCAGGCAGGCTTTGCTTACTTCGGTCTCGCTGCTTACGCTGATCGGCTCACCGTTCAGGGTCGATCCCACACCTTTTTCAGCAAAATAAAACTCTTTTAAAAATGGGTTATAAACAGTTCCCATCACCATTGCTCCCTGGTGCTCAATGCCTATAGAAACACAACAAATGGGAATGCCATGTGCATAGTTTACGGTTCCATCAATCGGATCAATGATCCATTTATAATCAGAAGCGGTTGCAATTTCGCCCGCTTCCTCGCTTAAGATAAAATGATCGGGGAATTGTTGATGAATGGTGTCCATTATGGCCTTTTCGGACGCATGATCGGCCTCCGTTACAAGATTATTGATCCCTTCTTTATTGCTGATCTGCAAATTTTTACTCGCGAAATAATGCTGCAAAACACGGGCGCCCGCTTCCGTAGCATTGATAAGTGTTTCTTTTAACATGCCGCAAAGATAAATCCCAATTTCAGATTGCAGATTTTAGATTTTAGATTTGAAAATTATTGTGAAGGTCTCCGTTATTATAGTCAGCTACAACGTAAAATACTTTCTTGAACAAAGTTTGTGTTCGGTAAAGAATGCCATTGATCAATGTTCAATGGCCAATGGTAAATTGAAACCAGAGGAATCACATGCAGAAGTTATTGTGGTTGACAATAATTCTTCAGATGGAAGTCTTCAGTACCTACAATCAAAATTTCCTTTCGTCCGCTTTATTTCAAACCATGAAAATACGGGCTTTGCCAGGGCCAATAACCAGGCATTACAGCAAGCAAAAGGACAATTCATCCTGTTTTTAAATCCCGATACCATTCTACCAGGAAATTTTTTTTCAACCTGCATCCCGGCCATGGAGAATGCCCCCGGTATTGGTGCATTGGGCGTCCAGATGATCGATGGAACAGGCACATTCTTGCAGGAATCGAAAAGGGGGTTTCCTACAACATGGGCATCCTTTTGCAAATTGTCGGGCTTAACAGCATTGTTTCCAAATTCAGCATTTTTTGCCAAATACTATCTGGGTCATCTGGATCGAAATGGCAATCATGAAGTGGATGCACTGTCCGGCGCCTGTATGTTGGTCAGAAAAGATGTACTTGATCGATCCGGCGGATTCGATGAACGTTTCTTCATGTATGCCGAAGATATTGATCTGAGTTTTGAGATCCGGCAATCAGGATATATCAATTATTATCTTGCTGAAATTTCCATCATCCATTTTAAAGGTGAGAGCACTAAAAAAGACGCCCGCTATGTAAAGTTGTTCTATAAGGCTATGATTCAATTTGTACAAAAGCACTACCACGGAACCAAGGGCGGTCTGTACACCGGGTTCTTGAAAATGGCTATCTGGTTCAGATCACTGTTTGCGTTCGGCGGTCTCCGTTTGGCAAACCGGCAGCGCGGGCACAAAAACGGAAAGCAAAAAATATTTTTTGCAGGGGATGGATCGGGTATTAAAGAAGTGCAAAATATTATCACCGGTTCAACAGGGTCTACCGTTGTTCAAAGTGCCAGTGAAGCAAATGAAATTGTTTTATGTGAAGGAAGGGATTTCTCATTCAGCGAAATCATCGAAACCATGAAGTTATCTCCCGGAAAAAACTATAAGATCCATGCGCTACACAGCTCAAGCGTAGTAGGAAGTGATAATAGCCGCGGATCCGGAACAACTTGAAACAATTGGCCGATGTGAAGATTAGCAAATTAGCCAATTTCCACGCCGCAGAGGCAAGACTAATTTGCTAACCTTCACATTGGCTAATTGCTGTCTCGCTAATAATCTCTCCCATTCGAGCAACTTTTACAGTGATATTCTTTGGCTAATTTGCTAATTAAGATTTATTCTTCACTTCGTGATCCAACAACCATTTCTTTCTCCATAATCCTCCGCCATAACCTGTAAGATGCCCATCATCACCAACCACTCTATGACAGGGAATCACAATACAAATCCTGTTAAAACCATTGGCCCGGGCCACAGCGCGAACAGCCTGGGGATTGCCGACCGCTACAGCCTGTTGTTTATAAGATCTTGTTGTTCCATATGGAATACTCTGTAATGCTTTCCATACTGCCAGCTGAAATGGAGTACCCGGCGTTACCAGGGGCAGGTCAAAAACTTGTCTATTGCCTTCAAAATATTCTGTCAACTGCTGTTCTGCCAACCCGAAATATTTGCTTTTCCCGGGAAGAACGGGGGTCTTGTAAATAGCTTGCAATTGTTTCAATTCTGTTTCCAGCATCCTTCTATCCGTAAATTCAAGCAAACAGATCCCTTCGTCCGTTGCAACAATCAATATCGGCCCTAATGGGGTTACTATTCTTGTTACCGTAAGGGGAAACAATTTTTTGCTTTGTAAGGGCGAATGATTGGTAGCTTTTTTAAAGCTGTACTGAAAGCCGCTAAGCGATTCATATCCGTTTTCAAAAGCCGCTTCAATCACTTTATCGCCATTCCGGATATGCGTCATGGCATTGTTGATCCGTGTGAGACGCTGATAGGCCTGGAAGGTAATGCCATGATTTTTTTGGAACCACCTGCGAATGGAATTTGGGTCGATTCCGCGTTTAAATAATGTATAATCTGTAAGCCGGATATCAGGATTCGCTTGCAATTCATTCATGACACCCTGGATCCCATCAGGGATTACACCTATTTTTTCCAGGGGCCGACACAGCTTGCAGGGTCGGTAACCGTGGATCAATGCCTCACGCGAGGTCTCAAAAAACTCCACATTTTCCTTTTTGGGTTTTCGCGCAGTACAGGTTGGCCTGCAAAAAATGCCGGTTGTTTTCACCGCAGCAAAAAACAGTCCTTCAAACTGGCTATCCTTATTTAACAGCGCTTCATGCATAATATCATCAGAAAGTAACAGGGAAGGCATATGCTTTTTTTTAAGATACAAATGTAAAAGCTGGTGAGCCGGCAATCAACCGAAAACTGTACAAGTATTTTTTTTAGCAATTCCTTGGACCGAGGTTATCCATACTGTTTCCCTTCAATACCGTAATTTTGGAAGCGCTGTTAAAACCCGGCTGAGGACTGAATGGCTTTATTTGATATTTCATTACCCGCTTCGATTGCTAAAGCTTTGCATTTGCCTGCTAAATCTCCAAAAAGGCAGCAAATTAAAGTATTGAAAAAATTGCTGAAAAAGGCCCGGTTTACTGAATTCGGCCAGGCATTTCACTTCGATGAGATCCTGCTTGATAAAGATGTTATCAGACAATTCCAGCAACAGGTTCCTACTTACGATTATAGTAAGATCAACAAAGAATGGTGGCATAAGACCCTGGAAGGAAAACCGGATATTTGCTGGCCCGGGAAGATAAAATATTTTGCCCTCAGCTCGGGAACCTCCGAAGCTGCCAGCAAGTACATACCCATCACCAATGACCTGATGAGAGGTAACCGTACAGTCATGATCAAACAGCTTCTAACCCTCAGAACCTATCATGATATTCCCGTGAAAAGCATTGGCAAGGGATGGCTTTTCATTGGCGGAAGTTCTGATCTGCAGAAAGGTCCGGGATACTATGCCGGAGACCTTAGCGGCATCACCGCCAAAAAAGTGCCATTCTGGTTCACCCCGTTTTATAAACCCGGAAAAAAAATTGCCCGTACCCGCGACTGGAACAAAAAAATTGAAGCGATCGTTCAGCAAGCGCCCAATTGGGATATTGGTTTTATAGTAGGTGTGCCTGCCTGGATACAGATGTGCATGGAAAATGTTATCGAACGTTACAAACTAAAAACAATTCATGACATCTGGCCCAATCTCGCCTTTTTTGTACATGGCGGTGTTTCTTTTGAACCTTATAAAAAGGGATTCGAAAAACTGACCGACAAACCGCTCACTTATATAGAAACTTACCTGGCATCGGAAGGGTTTATTGCATATCAGGAAAGGCAACATGCAAGAGGCATGAGACTCGCATTAAACGAACATATTTTTTTTGAATTCGTTCCGTTTAACGATAAAAACTTTGATCACAATGGCAATATTTCTGAAAATCCCGAAGCATTGACCATAGGGGAAGTGGAAGAAGGAAAAGACTATGCAATACTGCTCAGCACTACTGCGGGCGCCTGGCGTTACATGATTGGCGATACGGTTCGTTTCGTGGATAAGCAAAAGAGTGAAATTATTATTACCGGACGAACCAAACATTTTTTAAGCCTGGTTGGAGAACACCTCAGCGTGGACAATATGAATAAAGCTGTTCAGCTTGCCGGTGAAGAAATGAATATATGCATTCCAGAGTTTACTGTAGCCGGCGTGCCGCACGGTTTATTTTTTGCCCATCAGTGGTGGTTGGCTTGCGACGACCAGGCAGATGCAGACCTGCTTCGCCAGAAAATTGATGCAAAACTCATGGAGCTGAATGATGATTATGCCGTAGAAAGGAAAAGCGCCCTGAAAGATGTATATGTTAAAATATTACCTGAATCTGCCTTTATGCGGTTCATGCAGTTAAAAGGAAAACTGGGAGGGCAGCATAAATTTCCCCGCGTAATGAAAGGAAAAATGTATGAAGACTGGGTACATTTCCTTGAAACCGGCACTTTGAAGTCTGAAGTCTGAAGTACGAAATACGAAGTTTGAAGTACGAAGTTTGAAATGCGAAGTCTGCTGAAATTCAACTACAAAAATTTTTAGTTTATTTTCTAATGAAATATTGCCTATTGCAATTACATTGTATGGACTCTAACTCAACTTCGTACTTCAAACTTCGTATTTCGTATTTTACATCTAACATAATAACATCTGACATAATAATATGTGGGAGGCCATCGTAAGCGGATTGACTTTAGGACTTGTTCTGGCGATATCAGTGGGCCCCGTCATTTTTACCATCATCAAACAGAGCCTTGTTAACGGAAAGGAAGGCGGATTTTGTTTTGTTACCGGCGTTTGGTTAAGTGACATTGTTCTGGTGATAATAAGTAATGCTTTTTCAGAAGTTGTAAAAAGTCTGATGATTTACGAAAAACCGCTGGGCCTTATTGGAAGCGCTTTTTTAATTCTGATGGGTGTTTTCTATGTGTTCTTCAAAAAAATAAAACTGCAGGCCAATACGCAGGAATCTTTTGCCAGGTTCCGTAAAAGAGATATGGCCAAAATATTTTCATCCGGCTTCCTCATAAATACTCTAAATCCGAATGTCTTTATTTTTTGGCTGGCCACCGCAACCAATTTTGCCATCAAGTATTCTTTTGAGCAGCGCATGATCATTTTTACAGTTTGCCTGGCCCTAAACATTGCTGCCGATACTTTCAAAGTGTTGATGGCAGGCAAACTGAGAAACAGGCTGACATTACATAATATTTCAGTCATCAATAAAATTTCAGGCACACTTCTTATTGGATTTGGCATTGCTTTACTGTTCGGAACAATTTTTTTAGCCGAAAAAATCAAATAGTATTAACAGAATCTTAGAGTACTGTGAAAGGTTTGCATCCTAACTTGTTGTTTCATGTTCCGATTCTTTCTACCAATGCTGCTTACGGCTTTCTCTCTGGCTGGTTTCACACAACCTTCCGATTATATTGTTTTGAAGAAAAAAAATAACCGCACGCTTAAAGCTTATTTTCCGGGAACATTTATCTCTGCAAGTACTTACACCGGCTTTAATCTGAGCGGGATCATCAAACAAATAAGAAATGATTCTGTTTTTATCGAACAACATGAAGTAAGACAGGTGCCGACACAGTTCGGTGTACCTGCATTGGATACGATCATTCACACTATTCGTCTCCACTATCAGGAAATACGGGCTTTTAATTATACCAGTAGTTCTGCAAGACAACGAAATTCCGGGGGAGGACTGATCAGGAATATTATGATTGTTGGTGGAACAGGCTTTATTGTTCTGGAACTAGTGAATACCATTTATCGGGGTGAATCCCTTTCTGATGGCAATAAACTAACCGTGCTGGCGATTGCTGCAGGCGTAGCAGCTACCGGATTGTTATGGCAACACCTTCAAAAAAGAAACACCAACTCTGTAAAAAAATACAAGGTGATCTATGTTAACATGTCTTCGAAGAAAGCATTTTGATCTTTATTTTCTCCCGGGTAATTAAATAGAAATTACACCGTTCGTATATTGCAACAAAGAGCATTGTGGCATGGCGACTAAAACAACAGGGTTAGGCATACGAATATGGCGATTTTTTAAACGACTTTTCCTGATCCTGTTTTTCCTTCAATTATTTTATATCCTGCTTTTAAAATGGGTTGACCCTCCTATCACCATTACGCAATTGGCAAGCTGGATCAGCGGTCATGGAATGAAAAGAAATTACGTGGGAATGAAACAGATCTCATCGTATCCGAAACTTGCCGTGTTAGCCGCAGAGGACCAGCTGTTTCCGGACCATGGTGGGTTTGATTGGAAGAGCATCGAAAAAGCCATGGCCCATAATGAAAAAAATCCCCAAAAAGTAAAAGGCGCCTCTACCATCAGCCAACAGGTGGCAAAAAATGTTTTTTTATGGCAGGGAAGAAGCTGGATACGGAAAGGGTTCGAAGTTTATTTCACTTTCATGATTGAATTGGTATGGGGAAAAAAGCGAATTCTGGAAATGTACCTGAACGTTTCTGAAATGGGTACAGGTGTATTCGGAATTGAAGCCGCCGCAAAAAAATATTTTAAAAAAACTTCTAAAAAACTTACGCGGCAACAGTCAGCAATGATCGCTGCTTCCCTGCGAAATCCCAAACGATATACGGTGAAGCCATTGTCCAAATATATTTCGATAAGATATCCCTGGGTGCTAAGGCAAATGCTGGCGTTGCAGAACGATCCGGATATTCAAAAATTAATTCAGTAGCTATAGCCTTACCGGAAATGTAGCCAGCTTTTTATGATATATATGGCCCGGCCCAGTGACCGGGACGTCGAAAAAAAATCGTGTATTTTTTTACTCCACGCAAAGAGATGGTGCTTCTACGGAGCACATTCCGGGATATGACTTGGTCTACAAAGATTACACCCCAGGGGGGTGTTGTAATTCCCCTTTTACCAGGCAAATATTGTGAGATATTTCTGCAAGAAAGATGGTGCTCATACAGAGCACATTCCAGGCTGAGGTTTGGTCTACAAGATTACACCCCATGGGGGTGTTGTAATTCCCCTTTTACCAGGCAAATATTGTGAGATATTCCTGCAAGAAAAATGGTGCTCATACGGAGCACATTCCTGGCTGTGATTTGGTCTACAAAGATTACACCCCCAAGGGGTGTTTTAAAATATGTTTTAAGGGTTTATTCAACCCTTATCTGGAAGTTTGTGCTATTTAAGGTGGGATATTCAGGTATCGCACTTGAAATGCCAAGACGGGCCTCATATAAGCCTTTTGGCAATTGATGAGGGAAATTCACTGACAAATGCGATGAAGGCCCGGTAATTTGCTTTACAGTTGCAGCTGACCGGTAGTATCTAATGGTATCACTGGTAACAATAGCCAACTGGATAGATGCCGTATCAAAAGGAGGCTGCCGGAAATAAGGAAGGTATCTCTCCGGAACAGTTATCTCAAAAGAACTGGCAATGGCATTTGGCGTTACCTTGTTTCGGATCCGTGTAAACTGCGCCTTCATGAATGAATAGTAAAAAGGAATGACAGCGGAGCCTTTCTCTTTGAATCTTGGCGCTATGATCTTATCTTTTAGCACAACCTTTCCATAATCTCCTATAGCAAACACACGTTTTCCAAAAAATTCATCCTCCACTGGCCAAAAATTAAAATTGTTTCTCCTGTAATAAGGCGTGTTCAAGCCCAAAGCCGTTTCATGTTTATAAAACCAGTATTTGGAAGACCACTGATAAGAATTGATAAAAACCACCGGCAAACCATTCGCTTTTTGCGAGATGATTTTAACCCATTCTTTGTTTTGATGAAATTCATCCTTGCGGATCTTATCCGAAGTGCTTAGATCAAGCATCATGTAAATTCTGAAAACCACAACAATAAGTAAAGTCAGCGGAAGGCTTCTATACACCCATGTTGCAATATGGTGATGTTGATTTAAATACTGATGGCTCAGCACGATCAACGCAACAAAAACCGGTACGGTCCAGTTTGCCTCTACACGGCCTTTCAGGGTGCTTATCATAAAAAACAAATAGAATCCCACCAATGTGTATTTCAAGGCCTTCTCCACTGTTGAGGAAGATTTATAACGGATGGAAGCCCAGATCAGCAACCAGCCAATGACCGGGCCCGCCAGCGCCAGTTGGCTTACGATATACTCCGTAGTAAAAGTTAACCGGTAACTGCTTGCGTTACGCTCAAATAAATGATATTGAACCGAAGGAAAACCATGGATGTACTGCCAATACAAATGGGGTGAAAAAAGCAAAAGGCTAATGGCAGCTACTAAATAGGTTTGATATCTTGAAAACAATTTTACATTAGACAACAAAGTAAAAAATACGATTAGCACTCCGTGATACTTTGTATACACCATTGATGCGATGCTTACTCCTAACAAAAAACTGTTCAGAAGGCTCATGTTCTGCACAAATCTTTTGTATACTGAAAAAAAAAGAGTAACAAAAAAAAGCAATGGTACATCAGGCACTGCTATAATTCCACCTATCTGAGCAACTGCTATGGATAAGGATATCGCATAAAACAATTTATCGTTGCGGTTATTAATTAAATAACTGGTTAAAAGAATGGTTGCGGTGTTCATCAGGATGATAAAAAAACGAACACCCAATTCACTTTTAAAGATGGCATAGCCGGCCTTTATGAGGATAGCGATCATGGGAGGATGATCAAAATAGCCCCATGCAGGATATTGAGAGTAGATCCAATAGTAAGCCTCATCATCAAAAAATTCTGTTGTTGCTGCCTGAATGAGATTAATGATCAGCCACCCTGTAAAAAATAAAACTCTGTGATGGTTTTTAAGGAATGAACGCATAAGAATAAGGCTCGTTTGCGGCAGGCATGCGCAAAAATATACGAGTTTTACCGCGCAACCAATAAATCATCCACGGCAACAACTGCTTTAGAGAATCTTTGTGAATAGTCCCCGCTGATCTCGATCCATGGAACAGGTTGATTGATCATTATATCTTTATAAATATGAAACAGCTTTTGTCTTGATTCCAGATCGGGATACTCCCTTAACTCGTCCTTCACCCAGGGAAGATCCGTATTACAGAGTAGATAGAGATCATATTCCCGTTGGGCAATTTGATGAAGGATCCAATCGTGGCAGCGGCCAAATACAAATTCGCACCATACTTTCATAACGTACATATTGGTGTCAATGAAAAGAGGTGAGTGGTCAATGGTCAATGATTTTAACTCATCAAAATATTTATCTTCCCATGCAAGCTGGCCTTTTGCAATGGTAAGAAGGTCCTGGTATGAATAATTCATGCCATGATCAAGAAGGTATGTCCTGGCGTATTCGGGCACCCACCGGGTATTGTAATGTTGGGCAAGTTGCTCGCATAAACTGCTTTTGCCGGTTGATTCAGGGCCGATTACGGCAATTTTTTTAATCATGGGCATTCGAAAGTTTTTTGCGCCATGCAATGTAGCCGAGTATTGCCAATACGAGAAATACAATGTACTGAACGCTTGTAAATACAGCTCCCTTGTAAAAATACAGGGGTATGGAAGCAATATTTGTAAGGATCCACCAGATCCAGTTTTCCAGTTTTTTCCTGGCCATTAACCACATTCCCGTATAGGCGGAGGCAGAAGCAAAGGAGTCGCCCCAGGGAACATTACTATCGGTGTACTTTTTTAAAATGATGTAAAGTATTATCCACGCTGTAATAAAAAATAATATTGCGAGTGTCCATTCGCGGGAAGAAGAGCGGGTGATCATCCATTTTTTCTGATGTGTTCCCTTGTTGTGCTGTGCCCATAACACCCAGCCATAGATGCTCATTATCGTGTAATAAAAATTAAGACTTCCTTCAGCATACAGGCTCCACCAAAAAAAGTTAAAATAAGTATAGAGGATAGTGTTCACCAACCCTGTGGGATACACCAGGATATTCTCCATGCGTGAAAAGATCACGCTGGCGATTCCAAAAATAACTGCAATAAACTCCAGCCATTCCGTGTTTTTTAAACCTGCAATAAATTGTTCGAAGATTTGCTGCAAAATAATTATGGGTGGATGCTTTTATAATATTGTCCTGGGCGCAAGTAACGCACTCCTTTTGTAGTAACAAAACGCGTTGCCAATGTTTTAAATTCCCCTTGCCGGGCATAGACATAAAAATGTAAATGCGGAAATGCAGAATAACCAGTATTGCCGCTAGTTCCGATATACTGCCCCTTTTTTACCCATTCCCCAATCTGCACGCTTACTCCATCCTTTTCAAGATGCCAATATCCTGCGTAGGAACTGTCCGCGTGTTGAATGATGATATGATTGTCTTCGCCAAGGTATTCGTCTTTAACTCCTCCGCGATCGGAATCTTCTTTGATTTCCACCACGAGGCCATTGCGGGCGGCAAAAATTTTTGTTCCGGGTTTCATTTTAAAATCGAGTGATAATTCGTCCTTGTGTGAATGTTTGCTTTCCCAACCCTGTACCAACAAATATTTTTTCCCGGGTTCAAAAGGAAGCCAATAAATGTAACTCGTATCATTTAGCAATTTTCCGTCTTTGAGGTCCCTGATGGTACTATCAGGTAGTTGCGAAAAAACGACAAGGCTCAAGAACATCACTGTAAAAAATAAAATAAAAGATTTACTCATGCCGAATACCCTTCACACAGGTTTTTTAAATTTTTTAATCCTTCGGTGAATTGTTTATTTAAATTTTTTTTCAGCATCCGCCCCATTAAACGGGCTATGGGAAAAGGAAGATCTCCATTATTCTGCCAGGTAACCTTCGTTTCGCCGCTTCCCCATTCTTCGAACACCCAATCATCTTTGGCTTTTGCTTTCCAGGGTTTAATGAACTCCAGGTCAAAATGAACATGGCGGTTATCAAGATCACGTAAGGTTAAACTTCCAACACCTGTTTTTTTTCCCCGCCAGCTATATTTGTGTCCCGGTGTTTTGGGCGTACCTGAAATCTCATATTTTCCCTCCTTTTCCATTATCTGCCAGGGATTCCACTTCGCATAATAGTTAAGATCAGACACCTTATCCATAACATCCCAGATAGATTTTTTTATAACGGTGAAATGTTCAACGTGATACTTCTCCGGAAGCTTTGCGGCTATGATCAGCAGTCCAATAATTAAACAAAAAAGGAGATACACAAAAACCATGGCAATAGTTTACGGCAATTTACACCATTCCAAAAACAATTGAACGCCTATGACTGGCAGGCCAGCACCTACCGGTATCATAGAAGGACTATAAAAAGAAATCTCTCCGGAAAAAGACCGGAGAGATTAGTGTAGTGAACGGATTATTGCTGTATTCCTGCATTCCTGTATCGACTGACCCAGGCACTAATAATTTTATTTCGAGCAATGGGGTGATTAAGAATCACGTGAAAACCTTAGCGATCCTCATTTCATCAGATCCTGTCGTATATCTAAATTGTTTATTAAGGTAAAACAGGGAATGGTTGCACTAATAGCCATAAAAAGACCTTCCCGGAGGAGGAAGGTTTAAAAAAAAAGAAAAATTTCGGAAAATATTTTACTCGGCTTCTGCAACCACTTCTTTTACTTCAGGTATCATTCGTTTCATCATTCCTTCAATACCTGCTTTCAGCGTGATCATCGATGAAGGGCATCCGCTACACGATCCCTGCAACATAAGATTAACCACGCCGTCTTTGTATTCTTTGAACTGAATAGCCCCGCCATCCATTTCAACAGCAGGCTTCACGTAATTTTCTAATAATTCTTTGATCCGTTTTACAACATCATCATCATCGGCGGTCACAGTATTGCTGCTTTCCTGTTTCATAGCCGCCACTTCTTCCTCATTAATGACAGTCTTACCCTCTTCCAGGTACTCCTTTAAAAACTGTCGGATGGTAGGAATAACATCGGTCCATTCTGTATCGGAGGTTTTTGTAAGCGTCACAAAGTTGCTGGCGATGAACACTGCCTTAATAAAAGGGAAACCGAAGAGCTCGGTGGCCAGAGGAGAAGGCTTGGCACTATCTACTTCCGGAATATCGAGGCTTTTGCCCGGGTACAACAGTTTGTTTGCTACAAACTTCATTGTTTCGGGATTAGGCGTCATTTCCGTATATATACTAATAACCGGGTTTCCTGTTTTTATCATATCTCAACGTTTATCTTACAAATTTAAAAAACTGTACCGGGTTCTGTTTGTTAAATTGGGAAAAGCTTAGTGGTCGCAATCATCCGAATGCGCATGATTATGAACCCTGCATGATCTATAGTTCAAAAGATGGGCCGAAATGATGAGAACAACAGCAAAAGGGAGCAGCCACAATTGATAGCTATGCCATATCTGTTTGGCGAAAAGCAATATAATCCCCAAACAAAAAATAAGCAGTGGCATAAAGCGGTGATGATGCTTCCGGTATCCATGCCAAAGAGAGTAGCAGCCGATCAAAAAAGCCAACAGGATCATGAAATATTCAAAAGCAATATTGTCAACTATATCAATGCCAAATATGGGCAAAGTTGAAAGTATCATTGGCAAAACAGCGCAATGGATGGCGCAAGCCAGTGAAGTGGTAATTCCTATAGCATCCCAATTGAACCGAAAACGCATGCGGCAAAGATAAGGGCCAAAAGTTTATAAATGCAACAAAGTTGCAAATGAAATGTTATTACTACTTTCATACCTGCGAGGATACAATCGGCGTTGTAACTTTACTTTTAATGTAATTACTATGAGAAGGAAATGGATTTTTTATGTTGGTTTTTTTACTCTTTTGGTGGTAGGCTTTTATTTTACCCTTGCGAAGATCATACCCGGATATGCGGACAGAAAGTTTCAATTTCTTAACTATGTACAGCCCTTTGCTTTTACCAACCAGAATGGAGAACAGGTAACACAACAGGATGTGGTGGGAAAGGTCTATGTGGCTGAATACTTTTTTACCACCTGCCCGAGCATTTGTCCTATGATGAATAACAATATGAAGAAGATCTATGAAGAATATAAAGATGAGCCCGATTTTTTGATTCTTTCCCATACCTGCGATCCTGAAAATGATAATCCGGGCCGTTTAAGACAATATTCTGATTCACTAAATGTAAACACAAAAAAGTGGGTGTTTTTAACCGGCAGAAAGGACAGTCTGTACAATACCGCAAGGGTGAGTTATTTGCTTGATGATCCAAAGAATAACGCGCAGAATATCAATGAGCAGTTTTTACATACCCAGTTTTTTGCACTGGTAGATAAGAACGGTAATGTCAGAAAGAAGATATATGACGGCTTGAAAAAAGAAGAAATCCAGGAATTAAAAAAAGACATCGCCGTATTGCTCCGAGAACCATCACAAAAACGATTTGTCAATAATGTTTTCAGTAAATAATATGAGTACTCCTGTAGATATTATATTAAAGCGTAATCAGCTAAGCATTACAGATAGCCGAAAGAAGATACTGGAGCTTTTTGTAAACAACAGCGGAGCTCTGGAACATGCCGATATAGAAAAAAAAACCGGTGAGAAATTCGATCGGGTAACGGTATACCGCACCCTGCAATCGTTTCTTGAAAAAGGCATCATACATACAATTCCAACCTCAGACAATTCGGTGCGCTATGCATTGTGCAAGGATGACTGCAAGGAAGGACATCATCACGACAATCATGTGCATTTCCTTTGTAATGAATGCCATACCACGATGTGCCTGGAAGATGTTACAATACCCGAAGTGAAACTGCCTGTGGGATTTCAGCCTGCCGAATACCAAATGGTGGTTTCGGGAACTTGTAAAGAATGCAGATGAATAGATGAATTCTGATAAAACCTATAAGGTCTTCAGGAGTCTACTTCTGTTTGTGAGTGATCTCACAATACCTACAGGTTTGAATAAATTTGCTGCTTAAAAAAGAAAGCCCCGGTGTAGAAACACAGGGACTTTTGGTTAAGGCTCTGATTAGTAGCTTTTTTTATGATGGAAGATCATTGCTGATCCGTCATTTCCTAATTGTTATACAAATATATATTCTTGTTTCAATAAATGCTATACTACTAAGAGGGTATTTTTAAAACAATGCTTACCGGTGCACTGAGTCCAATTCGCCCTTTACAAACTCCATAAGCGTTTTGATATGACCGGGTGAAAAGTCGAATTCAAGACCTGCTGCTCTGTATAGATCAGGTAACGTTTTCGTACCCCCCATACTCAAAGACCGCATGTAATTGTTTAATGCTGCTTCTTTGTCTTTTTTATACTGAAGCCACAATCCGATGGCGCCTAATTGAGCTATTCCATATTCTATATAATAAAAAGGAACCTCAAATAAATGCAATTGCCTCTGCCACCCGTATTTACGATATTCCTCTAATCCGTTGAAGTCGATCGCGTCCGATGCGAATTCATTAAGTATCCTGACCCAGGCTTCTGTTCTTTCTTCCTGCGTATGAGCGGGATGCTCGTAGATCCAATGTTGAAACTTATCAATAGTAGCCACCCATGGAAATATGGTAATGACTCTTTCTAACTGGTGTGCCTTCGCTCTTTTCAAATCCTCGGGGTTTTTAAAATAAACCTCCCAGTAATCCATGCTAAACAGCTCCATGGCCATGCTCGCCACTTCGGCAATTTCCATGGGGTATTCTTTGAACGAAGATAATTCCAACGGATGGGCCAGGAACGAATGCACGGCATGCCCGCCCTCATGAACCATGGTTGTCACATCGCTCATTTGTCCGGCTGCATTCATAAAAATAAACGGAGCGCCTGTTTCAGATAATGGACAGTTATAACCACCTGGCGCCTTGCCTTTGCGACTATCTAAATCCAATCTTTGCATTGTTTCCATACGACGCAGGCAATCCGCAAAAAAAGGCCTCATTTTTTCGAAACAGGAAATGGTTTTTTCAAGCAACTCATTACCTGTTTTAAAAGGAGTAAGAGGTTGTATACCTTCCGGTTCTGCCTCAAGATCCCATGGTCGCAACGAATCGAGACCCAGCTTTCTTTGTTTATTCCTGTAAATAATATTTACCAAAGGCAGAACATGCTCCTTGACCGCCTCATGAAACTGGTAACATTCTTCCTTACTATAATCAAATCGTCCAAGCTCCTTGAACTTGTAATCCCTGTAATTCTCGAATCCGGCATTCTTTGCAATTTGATGTCTTTTCTCTACGAGGGATGTAAATAATTTGTGCATGGTTTCTTTATCCTGCAACCGTCTTTCGTTGATCTTCCTGTACACTTCTTCGCGGAGTGCCCGGTTCTTGTCTTCCAAAAATTTAGACGCTTGTTGTAGTGTGTATTCACGACCATTCACTTCCACTGTCATTTTGCCGGAAATAACTCCATACTGTTGCTGCATTACACTCAATTCGGCCTGAATGGGAATGTTTTCTTCGCGAAATAATTCAATACTCTTTTTCACGCTTCGCAGGTAGGTAAAATATTTGTGCTCCGGCAACTCACCGGTAAATGGAGAGCTTACAAGCTTCCTGTTCAATGCATCTCCATATGGCTGGATCTTCGGCTGGATCTGCAAACAGAAATAAGTAAAAGCCTCTTCCAACGCTTTATTTTCAGTATCGCAGGTCATGCGGATCTGCCGCCAGGAAGCATCTTCACTAACCACAGCTTCCAGCTCACTCATATCCTTAAGCCACTTTTCCAAACCGGGCTTCGATTCGATGGGCCTTTCAAGAAGCTCCTTAAAAAAGGGTTCAAGGTCGTCCCAGGTTGTAACGGTGAAATCTTCGGGTAAAAATTCCCTCGGCAATTTTTTTATATCAGCAGATACCTTCTCCATAGAATATGTTATTTAAACTTCGCTTTTCTCAATAAAAAACCCGGTTGTCAAACAGAAAATTATGAAGCTGTATTGAAAAGCCGGGTTACATTTACTATTTACTATTTACTTATCTTCTTTCTTTTTCTTTGGAGCAGATTTTTTTGGTTTTACTTCCTTGGTTTCTTTCACTCCTTTTGGTTCACTCGCTTTTGCTTTAGCCGCCGCCTTCTTTGCCGGAGCTTGCTTTTCCTCTTTCACTTCTTTAGGTTTCTTTTCCTCTTTCAGTTCTTTGGGTTTCTTTTCCTCTTTCAGTTCTTTGGGTTTCTTTTCTTCTACCCCTACTTTTTCTACTTCTTCAAAGGCTATTTCCGACACGCCCTCTGCTTCTGTCTCCTCAGCCGGTGCCTGGCTTAATTTAATCTCAATCTCATTTGCTTTAAGCACCTCAAACCATTTTACCATTTTTTTCAGATCACTGCTGTACACTCTTTCAAAATCCAGATCAGGATAAACTTTATCAAAATATTTTTTCAGCGCAGCATTGTCCTTTCCATCAGGAATTTTTACTTCATCTTTTTCCATTGCATGAAAAATATCGACCAGGTTTACATTTTCCCGAACTGTAAAAACTTCGATGCTTTCCAAATGTGAAAAATTGTGAATACGTGAAGAAACGAACTTTGTGCTCTTATCTTCCAATGAACGCACAATGGCCCCATCGCTTTTGCTGGTTAATAATTCATAAAGACCTGGCATACCGGTAACGGCTATAATCTTACTATACTCCATATTTCGAAAACTTTTTAAGGACGTGCAAGATAACAGGAATTTTTTATATACAAATTCTTTACCAGAAGGGCTTGGAATACAGAAGGCAATACAGAATATGGGAGTTGGCAGCAAGAACACAAAATTCTGTATTCAGTGTACTTTATTCTATATTTTACTCAATCACAAAGCCTCCCTTAAATTTAAAGAAAACGGTTGCCTGGTGAAAAAAAGAGGCGGTTACCTGTACCCCCTGGGTAGACCGGGAATTGATGGCTATATCTACCTGCAATAATTTATTTTCACGTGGATTGATGATCGTTAAAAACTTTAAATGGTCTGCCTTGGCCAGTCTTAGCCGTTGGCCCGTAAAATCCTCAACTAATTCCTTTACCATTTGCATCATACATACCCCCGGCACAACGGGAAGCTGGGGAAAATGACCCTCGAAAATGTGGTGATCCGGGTTTAGTTCAAGCAATAGATTAACCGAACCGGTTTCCGCCTGGTTGTTCAGGATCGTATAAAAATTTCCTTGTAGCATTATCGCTGTAATCTTTTTAATCCAATAGTAAATTGAAAATTGGTGTGTGAAATGCCGATCGTATCGGGAACTCCATTTTTGTACTCCTGCATAATCACCGTAACCATGGCTTTTCTTGCCGAAGCTTTTTCTATTCCCATCAGCGTATCACATCTAAGGTCCGTAATATAATAATTGCTGCCCTTTTTTTGCGGAAAAGCGTAATAGATTCTTTTGCTGTCGCTAAAAATTCGGGCTGTCTGCGTATTCAATTGTTTCATTAACACCAGTTCAAAATCCTTTTGCAATGTTTTAATGACCGCTTTCCTGTTCATTTTCCTGATGATATAATGAACCTTAAAATCACCATTCTCAGCAAACTCAAAATCAAACAGGGAAAGTCCCATTTCACTCGTAAACACCAATCGTGTGCTGCTGTCTGGCATTGACTTTACAACCAGCAAACCGCTAAGATGGTTTCCGAGAATATCTACATGAGTGGTATATATGGAGGTTGTAAAATGTGGCTTAAACTTATACAGGCAGGAGGCATCTCGGTCAGTTGCCTGGAGTTGCTTATAAGAGGAGGAGCATCCCCCCAGAAACAACAAGTAACTACTTAATAGAAAATAACGCATCCGGAAGGGTTGTATTCAATTCCTTGTTCAGGTAACTAATAATTGTCTTGTCGCCCGACTGTTCATGTAGTTCGAGCTTATTTACTGAATAGTCTTTTTTAGACACGAAAATATTAATGTTTTTAAAGAACTCTTTCAAGGCTTTTGCCGAGGGAGACAATTCGATGAGAAAACTTTGATTGTTTTCGAACACTTTAATCTTATACTCCGGGTTGTTCAATACGGTTCCCTGTATGCAATCCACTGTTATTGCATTGATCTGTTGAAACAGTTTGTTCGATCTGGTTGAGATCCTGCTTTCTTTTTGCCCATCTTTTACATATATATTATTCTGATTAATGATCATCAGGTATTGAAAAGGCTCTGTGTATTCCATACGAACTTTATTATTCTTCTTAAACCAGAATCTCCCCTTTGAGGTTATTTTTTCAGATAACATGCTTAGTTCTTTCTCCTGAACAAAATCGCTTTTGATGGTTTGCGTGTTTTCTGCAGTGGATGTAAACAGCTGTTTGAACCGGCCCAAATCGTTAACGGACTTGAATCCCGGATATTGGGCCTGCATCGTAACCACGCCACACAAATACACGATCAATAGTCTCAATTTAAGCATACCCTTTTACGTTTAACAGTTTATCCAGACGCTCAAATTCGTATCCTTCGTTGCGCGCAGCCTGGATGAAACGAGGCAATATCGACAAAGTAATTTTTTGCGTGTCGTGCAACAAGATGATTGCACCAGGGCGCAACAGCCTGATCAATTTATTCAATAATTTTTTTTCATCTTTTGCCATCGTGTCGAAAGATCTGATACTCCAGCCAATGGCGGTATATCCTCCTTTAATCATCGTTTTTTTCATTGCAGGAGTGGTGATTCCGTAGGGAGGCCGAAACAATTTGGGTTGTAAGCCAATTGATTCCTTTATTGCGGCATCGGTCATGCGTACATCATGCATCATTTGACCTGCTGGTAACAGATCAAATAAAGGCTTATGGGAAAAGCTGTGATTACCAATGATATGGCCTTGCTCATGAACCTGTCGAAACAACGATTCATTTTCCACAATTCGTTTCCCAATGCAAAAAAAAGCGGCAGGCACTTTTTGTTCTTTCAATACCTCCAACACCTGCGGCGTATATTGCTGAACCGGACCGTCATCAAAGCTAATGGCAATCAGCTTTTCCGTGGTATTTGCCGAACACAAAACTTTCATAAAAAAATTGCTGCCAACATTGTATGATCCGTAACACAGGAAAAGAAAATAAAGTGCAGCAAGTGAGAAATATATATACATGGGTATAAGAAACCATACCTGTAAAATCAGAAGGCAAATAATAAGCGCAGCGAAAAAGATATTGGTATTTCTAAAAGTTAACATGTTGAAACCAACATTAATGAGTGATGGATCTTTTGATAATGGTTGTAAATAAGTATCCTTTTAATATCATTTTTTGGTGCCTTCATTAATGCCTCTGGAACGGAGCCGCTTTTGATAATGCCGGCGGCCAACCATAATGCAAACGCAGTGCTGGTGGGGTAGTCGCCGCATAAATGCTTATAGTTAGTAATTAATGACTGCTCAAATAATCTTTCATTAAGATCGTCATAAACCTTGTCTCCTATACTATCGCCATTTCTTCCGCATAGTACAAGATCAATATCATTCATCGAAATCGATTGCTCACTTAAAAATGATTGAATGTGGTGTTCTGTTTCTTCAAGATCGATGGGTTTATAAAAAGTACTCACTCCATCAAGCAACGCATAATCCTTTTGGGAAGGATGATTGTTCAATAAAAAAAAGGCAGCACCTTCCCCGGCAATCGTTCCTTTTGAAGGGGTGTCGAATAAGTTGAGATTAGAGTTGATGTTTTTTTTAAACAGTCCAAACCGGCTGGTAATACCAAAGCTGAAATCGGTTATTTCATCCACGCCCCCTATCAAAACATTGCTCACGGTTTTTTCTTCCAATAGCATGATCGCATCCAGCAAGGCACTCTCAAAAGAAAAACCGCGGTGTACAAACGTGTTATTGTAACCATGGCATTTGAGCAATAATGCTATCTGTGCACCTATTGTATTATGTGTTGACTGAATGAAAGCGGTAGGAGTCAGCATTTCTTCTTTGTTTTGAACCATTTTCTGAAGGAATACACCGGTATCTTCCAGGCAACCATACGCCGTTCCGGTAATAATTGCATCCGGGTTCTCTACTCCTGCCTCTTGTAAACATTGTAAAGCGGCTGCTACTCCCATTTTAATGATCCGGCTCATTCTCCGAATGAGTTTCACATCGATCAGTTTGCTATAGTCCGGTTCTATGGAGTAAAGCCGATTGGTATTGTATTCAGAAAGGTTTGCCGGCAACGTCGGTTGCCCAAGTGTATTTTGGGGCGATATATTTCCTGTTGCCTGAATGTACAGCTTCATCTTAGGCGGTTGAAAAAATTAAAGATGAGCAATTGCCTCCAAAACCAAATGAGTTACTCAAAACATGTCGCACTTGTTGGTTCTTTAAAAAAAATTTTTCCGGAGTAAATGGCAAAGCCTCCATTTTCGTGGTTAACCGCAGATTAGGATAAATAATTCCATGCTTAATAGCAAGGGCAGCAAACACCGCCTCGATTCCCCCGCTTGCTCCAAGTGTATGACCTGTGAACGATTTGGTGGAGCTCATTTTTGGATAGTGGGGATCGAAAAGTCTCTGTATGGCGATGCCTTCGGAAATATCATTATTTGCAGTGCCGGTTCCATGTAGATTAATATAATCTATATCAGAAGGCTGCAGCCCGGTTTGCTTCAATGCATTCTTCATTGCCAAATATGATCCTTTACCATCGGGCGATGAAGCTGTTTGATGATGTGCATCATTTGCATTGCTGTATCCACTCAGTCTGCAATAACAATCTTTCGGTAATTTTTTAGCCAGTTTCTCAGACACAAGTACAATATACCCGGCACCCTCCCCTAAATTCAATCCCTTACGGTGTTCATCAAAAGGCGTACAAGGTTGTTCATCCAGTATCTGCAATGTATTAAAACCATTGATGGTAAATTTCGTGATGGCATCGGCGCCACCTGCAATCACTACATCAAGCTTATTGTGTTTTATTAATCGTGCTCCAAAGAATATACTGTTTGCGGACGAAGAGCAGGCTGTGCTCACCGTAGTTACCAAATGCTTAATGCCTAACCGATCCGCAACCAGTTCGGTTACACTTCCGCATTCATGATGTACAACATCCCTTAATCTTCCTCCATTTTGCGGATTTTCTAAGAACCCAGAAAAAAAATCCTCCGTTTTATCCATGCCGCCGACTGTATTGGCTGAAATAAAGCCGGTGCGCAATCCTGTAAGCTCATTAACCCCTGCATCCTCCCAGGCCTCTTGGGCAGCCATCATGCTTAATAAGGCAGTACGGCTTACCGTGGCCGGTAACCCCGTAAGTTTTGCCAGGATTTCATTATTGAATTTCACCTCGGCAACAGGAAGCCGTTCGCGATGAATAGTATCAAGTGTTGTAATAGCGCCCATGCCGGCGCGGTGGTTTTCCAATGCCTGTAAAGTCTCGGCAATATTGCTTCCTATAGCAGATATCACACCTATTCCCGCGATGTATACGTTTTCACTCATTGCTCACATTATGCCGGCTGGTTGGCGGTTATATATTCAGCCATTGAACGAACACTGCTAAATACTTTCGGGCCTTCTTCTGCATTGTTGATCTTGATATTGTATTGTTGCTGAAGAAGTACGATCAGTTCAAGTGCGTCAATGGAATCCAAACCCAATCCTTCCACGAACAATGGCTGATCATTTCCTATCTGTTCCGGCGTTATATGTTGTAGGTTCAATTGTGAAATGATCTGCTTTTTCAGATCTGCCATTAATTTATCCATTTGTTAACTGATATAGTTTATTAATATTTTCTTCGGTGAATGGGAGAAACATTCCATTGTTTTTTGTCTCTACCAGGTACAAAGCCGTTTCAACAGTATTTTCAAAAAATTCTATCCAACCACAGATACAGCATCGCACTGAGCCGCTTGTAAAAAGGTCTTGTACGTACTGCCGCATTAGGCCTGATTCAAACCGGTCTGAAACAAACAAAATGTTCTCGCCTTTTAAATGATGCCTTATACTGATCTCACCCATTACAATATTGGGCAGGGTATAAACAAACAATGCAGGGCTTGCTATCGCTTTAACCGTATCAAAATATTTAATATCAGTGTCCAGACTGCTGCTCCTGTTATAAAAGACAATGCCAATATCCTCGGGTTCATAGGATTTCAGAGAAACATCCTGTAGTAAAAATTCTGTTGCCAGCCATCCCAGTTTACTCAGATTATCCATTTTATAAAACTTTGGGTAATCGAATCGGAAATGTTTATATATCATCAAAAGCCACTCTGCAACCGCAATTTTTTTTCCGAGCAACAGATCTCCATCTTTAAATACGTGGCTATCATCAATTTTACAACTTGAACTGATATATAGTTGATCCGACAATTATGAATGATTTTCTACCTTCCGTTCATTTAGTTTTTCCTCTACATCCACTAACCTCGCCAATCTTTTTAATGAATTTGCGTGATCACTTACATACGGATTGTTCATATCCCATACATACCCGGCCAGTACGGAGCAGATCATATTCTTTATTTCAAGGTCTGGCTTTTTGGCAAAGAATATTTTATCCAGTGTTCCATCATACCAATTCATAACATACGAACGGAAAGTGTTAACGCCCTGCATAACCGGCTCCATATATTCTTTTTCCCAGTCTATTTTTTCCCCATTCAATGTACGAATGACCAAATGAGCGGCTTTCTGGCTTGAAACGGTAGCAAGCGTTACGCCCGACGAAAAAATGGGATCGAGGAATTCGGTTACATTCCCTGTTAAAACAAAACCGTTACCATAAAATTTATCGGTAGTGGCAGACCATGATTCTAAAATTCTCGGTTGGAACACGAGTTGCACATTTCCGAAACGCTCGGCCAGGTATGGCTGTGATTCGATCAGGTTCCTGAATTTCTCTTCGTCGCTACCCCGCAAATCATTAAAGAATTCAGGATTGCCTACAAAACCCAAAGAGGTTACCCCGGTTGAAAAAGGTATTATCCAGATCCAGACCCCAGGTTTATGTACAACGATGGTGATCCGGTTCGGTTCATCTGCCATGGACCTGTTAGCATCCACGGTATGTGCAAACATTGCTTTACGAGGCACCAGGTTCGACGGCCTTTCCATATTAAACAGTCTTGGAATAACTCTGCCATAGCCGCTTCCGTCAATAATAAACCTTGCTTCTATTTCTGATGGATTGCCCTCAATATCCTGTACAGTTGTTACTGAATCTGTGTCATTAAAACGAATACCCGTAACAGTGGTTTCATAATGAATGGGCACCCCCATTTTTTCAACTGTATCGGCCAATGTTTTGTCAAAGTCTGCACGTGGTACCTGCCAGGTCCAGCTCCAGCCTTCGGTAAATTGATCTGCAAATGAGTAGTCACATATCACTCCGTTCTTCACAAATTTCGCCCCGAATTTCTGCTGAAAATTTTTGGCTCCGATGGCTTCCAAGAAGCCTGCTTCCTCTAAGGCTTCCATGCACCTGGGCAGCAAACTTTCACCGATCACGAATCGTGGAAATTTCATCTTTTCAACGATCTGAACGCTAAAGCCTGCCTTTTTTACAATCGACGCTGCAACGGTTCCTGCAGGACCTGCCCCGATTACCAGCACATCAACTTTTGTATTTTGCATACGATATTTATGATTTATTTTTTTTATCCCCTTTCACGCATTTCAGCAGGGTATGGCTGAATCCGATACTATCCGTTTGCTCTTCTATGTCAAATCCCGCCTGCTCAATGCATCTTATAAAAGTCTCCGAATTGTACATCTGGCTATTCCCGTTAGCCAGCGCTGTAAAATACAATGATGTTTGTTGAAGGCAGAAGGAAGCCACTTCAAATTTTTGTCGGTCCCAAAATGGTTCAAGTATCAATACCGATCCGGTTTCATCCAATGCCTCATAACATCTTTTTAGAATAGAAACGATTTCTTCATCGGAAAAACAATCAAGGAACTGGCTCATCCAGATGATATCATACCCTTTTGGAAAAGGCAAAGTTTCATCAAGGATATTAGTAGGATAAAAGGACACCTGGCTCGTTAGCTTTAATTCTTCTATTCTCGACTTGGCCATATTTAATTGCCCCGGAAGATCCATAATAGTGACCTGTACTTCGGGATTGTATTTTGTGCACGCAATAGCCCATTTTCCTGTATTGCCCCCAATATCCAAGATGTTACGCGGATTGTATTTAAACACCTGCGGCAATGCATCAGGAAAAGCATGATCTGAATGATAATGATCAAATCCAAACCAACTTTTCTGTACATGTTTTGGTAATTTCGAAAGACCCTCATAAATAGTTGGCCATTCTCCGAATACCTTCAGACCCTCCGGTTTTCCATTTGCAATACTTTTGTCGAGCGAAAACAACCCTTGATAACAAACATCATGAACAAAATTCATATGGATATTTGTCAACTCATCATGTACTATAAAATAGCCTGTCTTTGTAATGACAAATTTATCCTCGTGACTGTCTACTAACCCGATACCGAGCCCTGATTCCAATAATACACGTACACCATAAACAGACAGGTTGACTTTCTCTGCAACTTCTTCGAGTGTTAATCCTTCCTTGCCCGCATTTTCAAGTTCAAGCAAAATACCTGATTCCCTGAGCACTCTTGCCGATTGAAAAACGACGGGTGCGAAAGCTATCCATTGCGCCGCTTCTTTGGCAGCTAAGGCCGATTTTTGGTGTGCTTTGGTTAAGATCATGTTTAAAAATGATTTGAAATAATTATGAGTACGATTTTTTAAATACCAGCGCGGCATTACAGCCTCCGAAACCTGATGCAGTTTTCAGAAGCACTCCAGCCCTGATAGATTGGATCTTATCACAGATATTGATATTTGCAGTAACACCCGATCTTTCAAATCCTGCAGTGGGCAGTACGATATTTTGTTGCAGTGAATGGATAGATACGATAGACTCTACGAGTCCGGCAGCGCCTAAGGTATGTCCATAATATCCTTTCAAACTGTTTACCGGAATTGATTCCAGATTTGCCAGGGCAAAGGCTTTGGCTTCCATTTCATCATTATATATTGTTGCAGTGCCATGTGCCGATATAAAGCCGATATCATCTGCCTTGCAGTTTGCCTCCCTCAATGATTTATTGATTGCAATACATAATTCTTTTCCGGTGCGGCTGGGACCGGAAATATGATTGGCATCGTTGCTTACCGCGCCGGATACAAATTGTATTCGCTTTTCATTTCGGCCGTTTTCGCAAGATAATATTACAGTGCCGGCCGCCTCTCCAAGTGTAACTCCATTTCTGTTTGCATCGAAAGGCTTACAGGGTTTGTCACTTACTGCCTGAAAAGATTGAAAGCCCGATAAAATGAATTTTGAAATTATATCAGCACCCGTTACGATAGCATGCTTAAACCGTCCGGATTGGATCAGTCTTTTGGCAGTAAGCAGCGCTGTTAATCCGGAGATACATGCATTGCTTACAGTGACCGGTCGGTTGGGGTTGTTAAAGTGTTCGACTACCAGCTTAGCGGAAGTATGTAACGCTATGCGTTGTTGAAGTTCGGGTGAATTTTTTTCTGTTTCTAGCAACCCGATGTTTCCTTTAGTGGTTGACAGGATCATACATGTATCAGGCGAGCCGGGATCAACTTCAGTATTTTCTATCGCTTGTGATATAGATGCAATGAGCAGCTTTTCGAATTTTGTATAGTCAATGGTTGACTGGATATGATCGTTTAGCTTTTCATTCTGTTCCTGGTTCAATAAAGATGCATAAAACGGCTGGTCAGAAAATTCAGGGCGTGTATGATGCGCAATCGCGGTTCTGTTTTTGGTAAGCTGATAGAAATTATCCTCCGTTGCAGAACCGAGCGGTGAAATAATATTGTCCGACACAATAAAAACCTCTCTCATCATTATCGTATTAAATCAGGTCATGCTTTTTCTTCCACTCCTCAAAAAATGGCGGATTGGTTAATTGCAGTGTAGATGTTTCTTTGTCAAGAAACACCTGCATGGATGAACCTTTTGCCACAAGTTCATTCGTTTTGGCATTGAATAGGGTATACTCAAACATTATTTTGGCAGCATCGCATGCCATAAAAAGGCTCTCGATGATGACTTTATCTCCATACCGAAGGCTGCGCTTATAATCGCATTCAACTTTTACTACCGGAACCACAAATCCCTGTTTATAGAAATCGAGATAACTCAGTCCATGTGAGTTCCCAAATGCCTCCCGGCCATCTTCAAAATACCGGATGTAATGGCCATGCCAAACTATGCCCAGGGGATCAGCTTCGTTAAAGCGCACGGCTATTTCAGTTCTTCCAACCAAAACCTTACTCATGCCTTGATTTTTTTCCACCGGTTTTGTTTCCGGTTATAAGACCCTTTTCTTCCACTCTTTATATTTTGATTTTTCTATTTCTTTAATTACATCGTATTCGGCCATCAGTTAAATGAAAGCAACCGCCTGTTTTTATAATTGATTTTTTTTTTGGTTTGTTATGAAAATTTTCATTTCGCAGCGGGCAATCAGTTTATCATTACAAGTGATCATTCCGGTAATGACGGTTATGTCAAAAATCTGGTTGGTGATGGTGATTTCCGTCTCCAGTTCTTCGTTTACTTTTGGCAGATCGAACACTTCAAAGTTCTTCACCGCGCCTATATATCCCATTGGAGCCGCCATCTTTTCTTTTTGAACTATATACCCTACCCTGGCTGCAGCGGTTTGTGCGATATTTTCAAGTAATCCCGCCTCCCGGAAAACCCCATCCACAACAAAAATATTTTCCTGTCGTACCTGGAATGTTGTTCTTGTTTTCCTTTCATCAGAATGCAATAATGCATCGATCATTACAAAAGGTTTCCGTTGCGGAATGAGCGGCTGTATATGTTCTTTGGAAACTATCATGATTGCTGCCAGAAATTATAATAATTAAACCATTGTTCGGGGTATTGTTTCACTTTATTTTCCATCTGCCCGATAAAATCAGCCAGTATTTCTCTGGTGACCGTGTCCTTTGAACCTTTTCTATACTCTTTAACTTCACTGGCATATAAATGATAATGCCTGTTGGTTTCTTTAAATGCGAACACATACGAAACTGGTACTTTAAATGTAGCGGCCAGTACAAAAGGGCCGATCGGAAACCGGGCATCCTCTCCCATGAAATTACCGCTTATTGATTTATTTCCTTCCACAAACCTGTCTGCATGCATGCATACCAACTCATTGTTCTTAAAGGCGTCATTGATTGCATAGATATGAGAAATATCGTCTTTGATCACAATGATATTCATGTTTGGCTTGCCTGTAACCTGCTCAAGATAATTTTTTATTTGACGATCCTCCCCATCAAACATCACTATATTAATACGCGTGCCCAGCCTTGTAAACAAATGGCCGGCAATTTCCCAGTTCCCTAAATGCGCACTCAATAGCAGCCCGCCTTTTTTGAGGGCTGCCATTTTGTGCAAATTATCTTCTCCGTCAAAATGATATGTGAATTTGTTCCTTATTCCGGCCATTACCACCACTTTGTCGATAAGAGTTTGCCCGAAGCGATAGTAATTTGTATACAACATCGCCAGGGATTTCATTCTTCCATATCCCAGTTTTTGGTGGAAATAGTGAAAAAGAGGCCTGGAGGATTTATAAGAAAACAACCAAAAGTACAACGCAACAAATCTGAGTAACCAGTAAGCCGAAGCAACACCAAAGTTTTTAAGGATGCTTACAAAAATACGATACCCTAAAGTAGTTCCTCTGCTTTTACCCTGCCATGCCGGCATTATACAAGTACTTTATCATTTACACGGTTTGTAACATATTCATAAAAATCTTCGAATGTTACAATTCCCGTAAAGTCTTCAGGCTTTACTTTAAACCCAAAGTTGTTTTCAATCACAACAACCAGATCAATATAATCGAGGCTATCTAATTCAAGAACTTCTTTTAAGTTAGCCCCGGGGATTATTTTTTCGGGTTGCACTTCAAACTCTTCAACCAAAAATCCATTTATTTTCTGGATAATGTTTTCGTTATTCATAATGGGGTTTTTTTATCAGGGTTTATTAATGATTACTTTTCTTAACAATAAGCGATGAATTGGTTCCTCCAAATCCGAAAGAGTTTGATAAGAAGATATCAAAATCCTTTAAAAGGGTTTTAGTTACAATATTGAGCCTGGCCGAATCTTCGTCTGGGTTTTCGAAATTAATATTGGGTGCAATAAAGCCATTTTCCATCATCAACATAGAGTAAACGATTTCACTGGCTCCAGCCATCCAGCATTCGTGGCCTGTCATAGATTTGGTAGAGCTCACATAAGGATCAGACGCGCCAAAAACATGATGGATCGCTTTGGCCTCACTGGCATCGCCAGCCGGCGTTGAAGTAGCATGAGCATTAATATATTCCACCTCGCCAGCCTGCACACCCGCATCTTTAAGCGCCATAGACAGTGCACGAACGGGACCATCTACGGTTGGATTTGAGATATGTCCGCCATTTGAAGAAAATCCATATCCGATTAATTCTCCTAAAATAGTTGCTCCTCTTTTCTGTGCCGATTCTAAACTTTCTAATATAACGGTAGCCGCGCCGCCGCTTGGGATCAGGCCGTCCCTGTCGCGGTCGAATGGCCTTGATGCTTTTGTAGCATCTTCTTCACGGATAGAGAATGCCGAAAGAGCATCGAAGTTTCCCATAGAGTACCTGTTAATTTCCTGTGCACCTCCGCATATGATACAATCCTGCAAACCGCTTTTAATAAAATGATATCCCATGCCGATAGCATGTGAACCACTTGCACAGGCAGCACTGATGGTCAGGTTAATACCCTTCAATTTGAAGATCGTGGCAAGATTCATCGTAACCGTTGAATTCATCGTTTGAAAAACAGAACCGGAACCTACGAGCATGGTATCTTTTTTCTCCCTGATGATATCAATGGCCTCAATAACAGGTTGTGCCGAACTATCATTCCCATATAGCACGCCTACTTCGTGTTTGTCGAGGTAATCCTGATCTATTCCGGCATTTTTCAGTGCTTCGGATGTTGCCATATATGCATATTCGCCCTGTTCAGGAAGCATTATCCTGGCCCTTCGATCAAGAATACCCTTCAAAACAGGCTTTTGTACAAATCCGGTAAGACCGCTTCGATAACCGAACTGCTTACGTTCCTGATCAACCACTACACCGGATTTTCCTTCATACAGTGATTGTCTTACTTCATCGAGGCTGGTACCGATGCATGAATAAATACCTAAACCTGTGATCACGACTCTGTTCATACTTCAACTTCGTACTTACAATTTATGAAATCTCACTCTTTATTTTTAAAATTAAAATTCAATATCAGGAATATAATCCGCCATTAATAGACAATACCTCAGCAGTTATATAAGATGCATCTGGCGAGGCAAGAAACCCTACCGCATGAGCTACCTCCTCAGGTTCCCCAAACCGTTGGACCGGTATCATGGCTTTCATTTCTTTCTCATTCAACGCCACCGTCATATCGGTCTTGATAAATCCCGGAGCAACAGCATTTACTGTAATCCCCCTTCTACCCACCTCCTGTGCCAGCGCCTTGGTTGCACCGATCACCCCGGCTTTCGCAGCCGAGTAATTGGTTTGACCGGGCAGCCCTTTTAAACCCGAAAGAGAAACAATATTGATAATACGTCCATACTTTTTTAAGAGCATCCCTCCGTTCAAAACCAACCGGGTAACGTAAAAAAAACCGTCGAGGCTTGTCCTTATAACGTTGTCCCACTGCGCATCTTTCATCCACATCAATAATCCGTCTTCTTTAATTCCGGCATTGTTAACCAGCACTTCAATAAGATTATCTGCATTGGCCTCGATCCATCCTCCCAGTACTTTTTGAATATCATTTTTGTCAGACACGTCAAATCTCAACAATTCTCCACTGCCTCCTTTTTCATTTATCAGTGACAAAGTTTTGGCAGCTTCCGTTTCATTCGATTTATAATTTACCAATATGTGGTATCCCATACCGGCTAGCTTCAAACAAACCGCCCGGCCAATTCCCCGAGATCCTCCAGTAACTAATGCACATTTCATGAATTTATATTAACCCTTGGTTTGAACGGAATGCGACAATTCATTATTAAATATTTCCATCAATGAAATGGCAGGAGTTGGAGTATCAACGTCTATTTTACCAGACAAAAGCGGGTCAACAGTTTCGAGATGGTGTTTTACCTGCCTTAGTTCCTTGTATCTGGCCTTATCTTCGACCTGTACAGGAATGATTTCCCTTATATTTTCGTAAATCGTTTTTGTGAAACCAGACAAGCGGGATGTGCAGTCGAGATAATCAATGGCCTGCAGAATAGCAGTCATTTCAATTGCCAGCACTTCAAATGAATTTTCGATGACTTTTTTTGTAAGGTTGGCAGCATTGCAGCCCATGCTTACAATATCCTGGTTATCGTTGTTATTTGGAATGCTATGAACATACATGGGGAATGAAAGCGTTTGGTTTTCAGCCACGGTAGAAGTAGCCGTAAACTGCATACCCTGTATACCGAAATTGAGTCCCAGAGTTCCCATATTTATAAAAGGTGGAAACTTGTTATTAAGCTTATCGTTGAGAAGAAAATTGAGTTGACGTTCCGCCAGCATGGATAATTTGGTAATGGCCATTTTCAGCTTGTCCATTTCCAGGGCCACATAGTCACCATGAAAATTTCCGCCATGAAAAATATTGTCATTAGCCTTATCGATGATCGGGTTATCATTGACTGAATTCAGCTCGTCCACCACTACTTTTTCGGCCTGGTGAATGGTATCATAAATAGGACCCAGTACCTGGCTTACACATCGCAGTGAATAATATTCCTGCACCTTGTCCTCAAAAACATTCTGTTCGATATTTTCAGAGCGGTACAAATGCTGTGACCGATTGCGTATCATGTTACTATCGGTTAACATCTCTCTCATTACACCAGCAATCCTATTTTGACCTATATGTTTTTTTACGATATTCAATTCATAAGAAAAATGATCGTCGTAAGCTTCCATTACCTCATTCGTCATGGCAGAAAGGGTTACTGACCATGCCAGTAGTTTTTTGGCTTGAAGAATATTTACAAGGCCAATGCCTGTCATGGCTGAAGTGCCGTTTAAAATAGCCAACCCCTCACGAATATGAATAGCAAGAGGCTTTATCTGTAATTGTTCGAATACATTTTCTGTGGGTTGAACCTTATCCTGGTAAAAAACCTCTCCTTCGCCGATGAGCACAAGTGCAAGGTGAGCTAGCTGGATCAGGTCGCCGCTGGCGCCAACACCGCCATGTTCGTAAATACAGGGATGAACATTTCGGTTGATCAGGGTGGCCAGCAATTCCACCACTTCCGTATGTACACCTGAATAACCCTGCATTAAACTGTTTAAACGGGCTATCATCAGTGCCTTGATCAAAACAGGTGATAAGAGTTTACCACTACCTGAGCAATGACTGCGGATAAGATTATACTGAAGTTCTATCAGGTTTTCATCGCTGATCTTGTATTGGGCCATTGGGCCAAAGCCGGTATTAATGCCGTAAATAAGCTTGTTCTTAGAGAAAGATTGCAGGAACGAATGGCTTTCACTTACTTTTTTCAAGGCTGAACCCGAAAGGGAAATTTGTTCATCCTTGAATAAGATCTCTCTGCACTCATTTAACGTTAATGGCCGTTCAGCAATTGATATCATAACACGAGGTTAAAGTGGTCAAAAATAATGTAAACCAGCCAAATTATTGTGGTGATTCCTAAGTAATAAGAGTTTTTATTGACCGTTAAAAAAACTATCGGCGACGGTCAATAAATCTCACTGCTTTTCGCCCCACTTCGGGGAACTGGAGCTTCTGCATTTCTGCAGGACTTACATACTGAATATGCGGGCTCACCCTGAGCCTGGCTTGCAAATATGCACGGATCCTTCTATCTGTTTCGTCGGTACTATTTTGCGGCAGCAGGTACAACAGCACTTCATCCATCCCTAACTCGTTGCTATATACTTCGGCCACATAATCAAGAACTTCCTCCATCTCATTGAGCAGATCGAACAGTGCGGGAGGATACAATGTGGTACCCTTGAATTTGATCATTTGCTTTTTACGACCAAGCACGGGCGATAAGCGCAGAGATATCCGGCCGCAGGAACAGGCTTCATCTGAATACATACAAATATCGCCGGTTTTGTACCTGAGCAAGGGCATTCCCTCAACGCCGAGCGTAGTGACCGTCACTTCTCCCGGCTCTCCCGCCCCGACCGGTTGATTGTTTTGATCGAGAAGTTCAACGATCAATAGCTCCGGATTCAGATGTCCCCCTCTTCCAGCACCGCATTCTGTAAAAGCCGTTTGCATTTCAGTGCTGGCATAGGTTGAGTAAAGCCGTAGCTTCCAGGCTTCGGTTATTCTTCTGCCCAAAATATTCAGCGAAAAGTCCGTGTTACGGATATTCTCTCCAATACAGATTGCTTTTCTAACGGAAGACTGATTGAGATCAATGCCGTGTTCTTTTGCGTAGGCAATGAGTTTGATAATAAAGGAAGGCACCGCTACGATGGCGGTCGGCTCAAGACGTAAAATGGTTTGCCACTGCAGTGAGGGTACTCCTGGTCCTATGCGGATGATCCCCGCGCCAAGTTTTCGGATCCCTGAATAGTATGCCATACCAGCCATGAACTGACGGTCAAGCGTAAGCATTAACTGATAGATATCCCTGGCCGATCCGTCGGCACACACAAAAGAGGCGTACTCATTTTCGGCCAGTCGAAGCAGGTCATTTTCCGTTAGGGCAACAGTGACGGGCGCCCCTAATGTGCCTGAGGTGGACGTGTACTCAATAATTTTATGTTTAGGTACGCAGATGAAATCATTGTTGCGCTGTTGAAGATCCTCTTTTCCGGTTGTAGGGATATTGCGCAGATCTTCAATTGTTCTGATGGTGGCCAGATCGACGTTGTAGGTAGCAAATAATTCACGATAAAACGGGGATGACTGCCCCAGATATCTGAGCAGGGAATGCAGCTTCAGTTGCTGCATTTTATCGATGTCGGTATTTGTCTGATATTGTGACAGAGAGGATTGCATATATTTTATTTCATCTTTTATCGGCCCCGCCCTTATTCTTTTTCTATGATTACGACTGCCGAAGAAATGGTTGAAAGATGAGATAGGGATACCCATATTCTACAAATGCCACGAGTTTCCAGAAATTTTAAAGTAGCACCTATCAGTTTAAGAGAAGGCTTCCCCTCCTGATCATTTGTAATTTCAATCTCATTAAAAGCAATTCCGCTTATCCATCCTGTTCCAATGGCTTTTAGAAATGCTTCCTTT
This sequence comes from Chitinophagaceae bacterium, assembly GCA_014379345.1. Taxonomy (GTDB): domain Bacteria; phylum Bacteroidota; class Bacteroidia; order Chitinophagales; family Chitinophagaceae; genus Flavitalea. The sequence continues at coordinate 32,170 of JACMLY010000079.1, read as the reverse complement.
GCCGCAAATCTTGCTGCATAATGTTGAAACTTGTTGGCCTTTGCTTCGCAGTAAGCGATCTCCCTCACGGTAAATACCAATTCACGAAACCCTTCATCCTTACTGATCTTGCCGGCAACACGCTCCACTTCAATCAAATCGGTTCCTACACCTATGATCATGGTCAGCCCCCTTTACGAGTACAGTTTTCAATTTGCTTATTAATATGCGCTTCTTCCTTTTTCGTGGCGATCAATTTCGTAAGCGCCAGCTGGTAATACTGTTTGGCACGTGCATACTTTTCTTTGCGGTACAGATAGTCTCCTGCCAAAACATAAGTATGATAGTATTCAGGATTGCTGGCGATAAGACTATCGATGCTCACATCTTTTTTATCGGCAATAAGTTGTTTGTAGGTCCAGAAACGCAGAAAGTTTTTATAGTCGCTGGTCAATAAAAAAGAATCCGGAGGAATTGTCAGCGTCGAATCGCAGATTTCACGGTTTTCCTTCAACCCATCCATTGCAAATACTTTATTAAGGTTGTACGCAACAAATTTACCCAGTTGCCAGGGAGAGGAAGAAACCCATACTAATCGTTTTTTGGGCTCAAATACAATGGAATGATGAGCGATTAACTGGTTGATTGATTTTTCATTGCCCATTCCAATATTTGAGCCGTTCAGTCCATACCGGTCTCTCAACAACGAGATGGTTTTCTGAATGGTGTTGTGATTGGTATCGATCAATTGCATTACCCGCTGATAGCGATACGCCGAAGCGCTTTCATTTCTCTGTTCTACATTGGGTTTGGTTTCGCTTAAGCCCTTGCTCTGAAAGTGATTTGAACAGACGATATAATTCTTATGCGGATCGTATACATCAATATCCCCGGGTGTTTTTTCTATAACAACCGCTTTGTTGTCAGCAGCCGAGCCCACCAAAAAAGATTCGGATACAAACATTTTTCGCTTCTTTGCAATTTGCAGGGCCTCATCAATATTACCGGCGTATTGCAAAATTTCCCTGGCTACCAGTGAAACGGGTGTAGCCGAACCAGATGGCATACCGGATTTGGCTGCATTAATGGTTACGGTAAGACCTTTTTCGTTCATCCCTGACACGGCACCAATAAATCCTCCCCAGGTGACCGTCATGTATTTATACCCTTTTGAAGGATTAAAAAATGCGATGATCTTATCCTCCGCAAATTTATCTCCTACATAAAAATCAAAGTTGCGGCCAATGATCATAGTAGTATCGTCGGATGCCCAGGTGCCGAACGATGTACAGCCAACCAGCGCCATGCTCTGTAATGCATGGCCAATATCGTGGGCAGCATGGTAATTTAAAATCCGCTGATAATTAGAGCCGATATAATTATACTTTTTTGAAGCCGCATGGCTTACTCCAAAAATTTCCTCTTTGTCCTCTTCCGCTACATTGTCATCCAGGTTGCGGTTAAACCACGCTATGAAATACCTTAAAAAATGGCGATAAAAAGCGGACGGGACTAATCTGGTGATCTGCTCATTGAAATGATCTTCCTGCCGTTGCACCAATTCTTTTGTAAGTTTACCATTGATGACACCTCTTTCAAATGCGTCGCCCTCCACATAGAGCTCATATAAGCCGCTATTGCTTTTGCGGAACCAGTTATTTTTTATTGTATAAAAACCAGGGGAGGGTTCGTTGCGTTGCAATTGTAAACTACTTGTATCGACTGGTTTAGGTGGATGATCGATAGCTACGATGGCGAGGTAAACAGCTAAAATGATCAGCAGTCCCAAAAAAGAGAGCAACGCATATAACATCCATCTCCAGACTTTTCTTCTTCTACGCATTTCTAATTTTTTCAATTAAGCTATCATTTTTCAAAAATGCCGAACAAGTCACCAACCCACTCATTGCTGCACCCAATATACCATGCAAGTTGAGGTTTTGACCTGTAAAATACAGATTTGGCAATTTTGTACGGGGAGATATGAAAGTTTTCAGCGGATCCCTGTAATCTTTTACAACGCCGTATAAGGAACCGTCATCAGTTCCGATATAATCGCGGAATGACAATGGGGTAGCCGTATAATAAGATCGAATATGATCCCTGAGACCCGGGAATTTTTTTTCCACGCTATCTATTAATATTTCGGCTTTACGTTTTTTAAATTCATCGTAAGCGGTACCCCTGTCTTCCCTATCAGACACTGTATTGAATGTGTGTTCCCATTGCTTTACCTCATTGTAGCGCATATAGGTCAATATGGTCATACCGTCGGCGTATTCCTGACTTCGCGATGATGCTGATAAGAACAGTGCATACCCCAGGGGCCAATTCTCCTGTGTGTAATGGCCAACCGTCCAGACACAACCCTCGTTATGAACGTAATAGTTATACTTGAAATATTTAAAAGAATTTTTTTTCAGGACGATATTCAGGGTAAAAGAAGAAATTGAGTTCTCCAGGCCGCCTAACCTTTTTCTAAATGCCATCCTGATATGGTCGCTTTGGGTTATCTCAAGGGTTTTTACAGGGTGCATATTTGATATAAAATCCCTGGCATAAATACGGGTTTCGTTTGCAAGTTGTACATAGATCACTATTCCGTTTTCTTCTACAATTTTTTTCACTTCCGCATTGCGATGAATAACACCACCGTTCTCGCGAATTTGTTTCGCCAATATTTTGGAGATCTGCGACCCTCCATCAACGCATTTATAAGAGCTTTCGATATAGCTGTTTAAAATCAGGGCATGCACATAAAATGGGGTTTTGTTCCCTTCTCCGGCATACAGGGCGTTATTTCCTGCCAAAACAGCGCGCAATTTTTCGTTAGTGGTAATGGAGTCTATATATCCTTTTGTATCGATTTCCAGCACCCCGGCCTTCTCGTCATAATCCCCACCCGACCTTAGATTATATAAAGGAAACCGGCTGCAGACTTCTTTAATTTTATCGCAGTATTGCCTGATAGTATCTTTTTCATCAGGAAAATCAGCAACCAGTTTGGCTATGAAATTATCATAGCCCTGGGCATAGACATATTCCTTCTCATCATTGTCAATAACTATCTTGTCGAAAACATCTTCATCCATTTTCTGCAGTTTGAGCTTATCCATCAAGCCCAGGTATTTAAAAATCTGGTATAGATTCTGGCCCTTATCGAGGCCGCCCAAATAATGCACTCCGGAATCAAAGATCACCCTGTCACGTACATAAGTTTGCAAACACCCGCCGAGCTGTTTGTTTTTTTCAACAATGCAAACCTTATAACCCTCCATACTGAGAATTGCTCCGCATACCAAGCCGCCCATGCCACTTCCTATAATCAGTACATCAAACTGCTCCATTACTACTACAAATGTTTTTTTAATACAAAAATGATGTTGGATGTAAATTTAGTATTGTCCAGTTCAACGCAAGCCAATTGTTGATCGTTAGCAATCTCTTTGATCAGATTGCCTGACAAAAATGATAGCCCATTTCCGGATGTTTTATTAAATCCGAGTAACCTGGTAGAAAACAATTCACTGAGTTTTGTACCCTTATGCCTCCTCTCCAGATCACTGTTTCCTTCCCTGATGATAATATTTCCACCGGGTAAAAGATGACCGATCGATTTTTCAATGACCTGTCTCTGCTGTTCTGGCCCGAGATAGTGGAGGATATCACTCATTATAATTGAATCATATTGTTCAAAAGGATATTGCATCACATCTGCAAACGTAAACTGAATGTTTTCATCTTTACTAAAGCAATGACTGGCCGTAGCAATTTTCTGTTCATCATAGTCTATGCCCGTTATCACCCTTTGACCAGATATAAAATGTAGCATGTACGACATAAATCCATAGCCACAGCCAATATCCAGAACTTTGCCTTGTTCAGGAACCAGTTCGTTAAATACCCGATATTGTTTTTCGAGCCTGATCTTTATTTTCATATACCATTCCAGCACAGGCCCCTTGTATATATAATTATAAACAAGCTGCTCCCTGAAGTAATCAGGTGTTTCTATTTGCTTTTTTAGCGTTTTAAATTCTTCGCGAAAATAACGGCCGATCTTTTTCGCCCTCTCCGCATATGTTTCTCCCCATTGCGTTTCAGTTGGTTTGATCCTGGGTAAAAACCGCAATGAAACCGTACCATCTTTTAATAAAAAATCATTTTTAGTCATCGTATATCCGGTGCCATGAATAACAATGGGCAAAATATCCAATTGCATTTTTTCAGCAAGGAAAAAAGCTCCTTTATGAAACCTTTTCATATTGCCTTCAGGAGATCGTGTTCCTTCAGGAAATACAACTATTGAAAATCCTTGTTTCACTTTTACCTCTAACGCATCAATGCTTGGTTCTGCGCCCTGCATTACGGGGTAATAATCTGCCATGCGCACAACAAACCCAAAAACAGGAGAATTCCACACCCATTTGTTTGTCAACAATACCAGTTTGGGATGCAACATGATCATTACAAGAATATCGAGAAAGGATTGATGGTTTGCAACAATAACCGCAGGTGTATTAAATTGTTCGTTAAGCGGATTAAAGATTTGCTTTTTTACATTGCCCATAATATACATAAGGCTCCAGGCAAATTTGGAGAGCATAGTATGATAAATAAGTTTACCTGCAGATTTATTAAATGGATTAAACTTAATGACGATCAACCCTGCAACAGTTAGTAAGATGCATCCAGCCATAAAATAGCTAAACGCAAAAACCGATTTCAATAATCCCGAAAAAGTCCAGGGAAAACGCTTTTTTTGCGTTCTGTTTTTAATAAGAATATGAAAGAAGAAAGGGATCAGGATCTGCGACATCAGCACTACGCAGGTAATCCCTATGATGGCTATGAGGGCTATTGATTGCAGTGCGGGATGTTTTGCAAATATCAATACACCCAATCCCACTAACGTGGTGATAGCAGAAAGAAAGATCGAAGATTTGTAAGAATCCAGGTTCTTCTTTCCTGTTTTATATTCCTTGAGCAATCCATCCATGATGAATAAACTATAATCATCGCCTAAGCCGAAGATCAGCGTGGAAATAATGATATTGACGATATTGAATGGAATGCCAAATAGACCCATGATGCCCAGTATCCATATCCAGGTTATGAACATAGGAATAAATGACACCAGCGCCAGTTCTATGCGCCCGAAAGAAATCAGCAATACAGTAAACACGAGTACCGCAGACATTATTGCGATGCTGGCAAAATCGAGCTTTACGATTTCAACGAGCCTGCCGGCGAGGTATTGCTTATCAACCACTGTTACATCACTGTTTGCATCAAAGGCCTCATACACCAACTGTTTATTATTCCGGTCTACTTTCAGCATCGTTACTACTGTTGCTTTATCCTCTTTCTCTGTTATAAAATCATTGAGAAAGACAAAGCGTATCTTTCTGGTAGCTTCGGTTTCTCCGGGCGTATAAACTGTATCAATAAGATTTCTGAATCCTTCGAAAGCGCCAGGATTGTATTTCAACATAATTCCTTCCTGCCTAAGTGCGGTCAGCACGTCCTGTTTCTTTTGAGGCGTCCAATACGTTCTCCATTTCTCAATTCTGATCTTTTGTAATGAATCAGAGATGATCAGTGAAGAAACCCCTGAATATTTGGTGACAATATTTTTTTGCCTGAGCACTTCTACAGTACGGATGGCTTTTTCGTTATTGATCAATGCGTCATTCAGATTCTTTCCTGATGAAACCAGGTATATTGATTGTAATGCATAGGCATTTATATCATTCAACTCCTTTTCCGCCTGTTGCAATGCGGCAGACGTATAATTCATCCGCATCATATCGCTTTCAAACCGAACGTTCCGGCTCGTGTAGGCAAATATCAAAGTCAGTAAAAGGATCGTCAGAACAATATATTTATTTCTTTCCAGCCTGTAGGTAGCAATTCTATCAAGAAAACTATGTTTATATGCCGGTTCGGTCCTTTTTTCCTTTGAAGTATTGATCAGGTGTGGCAAAAAGACAAGGGAACACAAGGATGCGCCGATCAAACTACATGCAGCAAACAGACCCAGATCCTTCAGCATTTCCGATTGCACAAATTGAAGACATATAAATCCTCCGATTGTAGTAAAGCTGCCTATTGTCATTGGTGTCGATAGGTCATTGATCACTTCCTTTATACTTCCTGTATGCCGGAAATGATTAAATACATGCAGTGAATAATTGATCGCTATCCCCAAAACCACGGAACCTGTGGCGAGTGCAATCACAGAAATTGTACCCTGGATCAGATAGATCAGTGCCAATGAAAATAAACATCCAAAGATAACAGGTACCAGTACCAGAAAGGGAGCAGACTTTCTCCGGAAATATAACCCGATAAAGACCACCAGGAAAAAAATGGTAATTCCCTGCGTTAGAAAACTGTCTTTCCGCAATTGCGCCGCGTTTCCTGCTGAAACCGCGGAGGCACCGAAATAAGATGCTTTTGCTTTTTGATGAGTATTCTGTAAGCTGTCGATCATTTTATCGATCTGCTTCAGGAACACCGCATTCTTTCCGGTATTATTCGGCGGATATGCAGGCGTTACAAACAACATTAAATGTCGCTGGTCTTTAGTAATGACATAGTTATCGTACAACTCAAAATTTTCATCGTATTGAAGTTGTTGCAATTTTTTTATAGCGAGTAAAGAAATCCCCGTGGGATCTTTTACGATGATACTCTTAAATGCAACGCCAGCCGGAGAGCTAAGAGTGCGGATATTGTTTTGTAAAGTTTGCCTGATGGTTTCACGCCTTGTCAAGGAATCAATAGCGTAGTAGTCCTTCTCATCGAGATAGACTGGCAGATCCTCATGAATGCTGCCGAACATTTCCAATGCCAGTCCGTCATCTATTTTATCCTGGATGCTATTAATGTATGGTTTCAGGTTTTCGTTTAGTTTTGAAACTAGAGCGTCTGCAAAAGCTACCAGGCTATCTGGCGATATGGTGTTCGTGGTATCTTTGGCCGATATTGTAATGACCAGTTTATCCAGGAATTTTGAATCCTGAAAAACTTCATTCAGCTTTTGTATCTTTCTGTCGTCCGGTAATATTTTAGAAATATCTTCTTCAAGTTGAATTCTTGAAGCAAAAAAACCTGAAATTAAAAAACATGTAAGCAAAAAAATATATAAAACGGATCGTCGTTTTTCAAAATAATTAAAGATGGCTAAAAATATCTTTTCCATTACTCCACAACTTAAGCTACTACAGAAGTATTTCGTTTGAAAATTTTAAGCAACAGATAAGATACTAGTCCAAACGCAATGGCAGCAACTGTGGCAAGCGTTATACTTCCATAAATATATTGTTGCAGGTTATCATAAATAGTTTGCAATGTGATGCTGCGATCGAAGGGGATGTTTAGTGCATCGGCCCCCATCCAGTAAGACCCCATTTTATAACTGAGATAGATGATCACCGGAATCATTGGAGGAATACTGATGTTGGCAGCTACTATAACCAGGGGTTTATTCAGCTTTAAAATAATTGATAAAAAAATGGCTGTTGCCAATTGAAATCCCCAAATCGGAATAATACCCATGAAAACGCCAAAACCGATAGACACAGCTTTTAATTCATCCGAATGATGAGGATTCAAAAAATGATCTTCTAATAATTGTTTTCGTTTTTTTTTATTGGCCAGGGTACGAAGAAAATTGCGGGGTTTGATATATAAAAATGTGAGTATAACAAGCACCGTGTTTAACACACTGATGCGTGAAAAATCTTTAAAAGGACGAAAATGCGAAACCCTTGTTTCTTTCGGCGCATAATAAACGGATACCGGAACCGATTCAACAACGATCCCCTTCCAGGCGGAACGCACCAATACTTCTATTTCAAATTCATATCTGCGTGTGATGAAGTGTATATCCTGCAATAACAATAAGGGATACATTCTATAACCGGATTGAGTATCGGGAGTCGTGATGCCGGTTTCTACCTTAAACCAGAAGTTTGAAAATTTATGCCCGAAGCTGCTTTTACCCGGAACACTTTCCTGCTCCATGTTCCTCGCGCCGATTATGATGGCATCGGGAGATTGCCGGTTTTTTTCTAAAAATGAGGGGAGATCTTTGGCAAAATGCTGGCCGTCGGAGTCAATTGTAATGGCATAATGGTAGCCCTGCTTTACGGCTGCCTCGAATCCTTTCCGTAAAGCCCATCCTTTGCCTTTATTGTCGTTATAACTGATTGTTTGTACATCGGGAAGCGACCCGAGGATCCCGGCAGTTGAATCGGTGCTGCCGTCGTTGACAATAAGAATATTCGAGGTATATCCTGATACGTCATTGATAACAGATAATAGGCTTTTTTCGTTATTATAAGTGGGAATAAGTACACATGCATGCAAAGCATCAAACTCATCCTGGTATAAGGGTGTTCTCATCATTTGTAGCTGGCTGGCCTTGTCATTATTTTGATGCCGGTTAGTACGCTGAAGCAAGATTTTGTAAAAGTAAGGGTAAAATATTTTGTGCCGATTTCGATACGCACTACATTAATGCATTATAAGTCATCTCTATCAATCAGGCGCCTGGATTGTAAGATTGAATTTTGACTTATAAGTATTTGTTCTTGCGAAAAATAAATAACAACTATTATCGTGGTTTGATAAACCTCTTCAAACTATCGGCATAACATCAGACGCCAAACAATGCTCTTGAAGGTTTTTATTGGGTTTACCGTCAAAGGTAAACAACCAGATTCTATGTTCAGATTGAGTGCATTGGTGTTTATGATGTTTTCAGCCGCCGCCCAGGCACAGACTTTGTCTATTAAAGGAATACTACGGGATAAAACAGACAAGCTTCCACTGTCAGGGGCAACTGTAAAGCTTTCCATTCAAAACGACTCGGTTACTCAATTTAACATGGTGTCTGGTAAAAACGGTGCATTTGAGTTTAAAGAATTAGATCCTCGTGTCTATATTCTTCGGATTTCCTCTATAGGTCATGAACCTGATTCGCAAGTGGTAACATTAACAGATAGTAGTAAGGATCTTGGGATAATCGCCCTGTCTAAACAAGCCAAATTACTCGAGGAGGTGACCATTAGGGGAACCACCCCGCCGGTTAAACAAAAAGCCGATACATTAGAGTATTCAGCGAGTGCTTTCAAGGTAAATCCGGACGCGAACGCGGAAGAAATGGTTAAGAAAATGCCAGGAGTTACGGTTGACAAGGGAACTGTGACTGCGCAGGGAGAACAGGTTCGAAAAGTAACCATAGATGGCCGGGAATTTTTTGGCGATGATGCCACCGCCGCACTGAGAAATCTTCCGGCCCAGGTCATAGATAAAATTCAGGTATTTGACCGTATGACCGATCAGGCCCAGTTTACGGGGTTTGACGACGGCAATTCAACCAAGGCGATCAATATTGTTACTAAAGCTGATATGCGCAATGGACAGTTTGGTCGCTTGTTTGCCGGTTATGGAACCGATGACCGTTATGCGGCAGGGGGAAATGTCAGTTTTTTTAAAGGAACCCGGCGGATCTCGCTTGTAGGACTTGCCAATAACGTTAATCAGCAAAATTTTTCAACGCAGGACTTGTTGGGAGTAACAAGCAGCCAAAATAGAGGAGGGGGCGGTAACCGTGGCGGCGGGGGCAATCGCGGAGGGGGCGGTGGTAACCGTGGCGGTGGCGGATTTGCGGGAAATTCAGATAATTTTCTCGTAGGCCAGCAAAATGGTATCAGCAAAACAAATTCTTTTGGCATTAATTTCTCCGATGTCTGGAATAAAAAATTGGAGATCAGTGGCAGTTATTTCTTCAACAATAATAATAATACCAATAACGAAGTTTCCAGTCGCGAATACTTTGGGAGCATAGATTCAATACGCGTTGATGAGGAAAACAGCCTTTCAAGCAGCAGGAATAGCAATCACCGGCTGAACCTTAGAGTGGAATATAAAATAGACTCGAACAATTCGATCATGATCACTCCAGGCATCAACTTTCAGAACAACAGATCGTTTAACACTTTCGATGCGGAGAATTATTACAAACCCGATAATCTGATCAGCAAATCGATTAATCAGAACAAATCTTTTTCTCAGGGATTTAATATCAACAATAGCATTCTTTACAGGCATGCTTTCGCAAAAAGAGGACGAACCATTTCATTAAATCTTAACACCGGAATTAACGAACGCGATCGTGAGAATTATATAGATGCTATTAACTCGTATTATAAAGGAGGGCTTATCACCGATACTGATTCGCTGAGGCAATTTTCGGATCAGGTTACAAATGGTTACCAGCTGTCTGCAAACCTGGCTTATACCGAGCCAATAGGCAAAAAGGGTCAGCTTCAAATAAACTACAATCCTTCCTATTCAAAAAACAATGCAGATCAGCAAACCTTTCAATTTAATGAAGGACAGGGTAAATATTCTTCTTTTGATTCAAGCCTTTCGAATAAGTATGATAATATTTATACCTCCCAGCGGGGTGGCGTCAGTTACCGGATAGGAGACAGGGACAACATGTTTTCGGTGGGCGCTTCTTATCAACAGGCCAGTCTTGAAGGCGATCAGGTATTTCCTGCCACGGCAGGCATAAGCAAAACATTCAGCAACCTGCTGCCTGAAATAAATTGGAGAAAAAAGCTTTCGCCCAAAAGCAATATCAGGCTGTTTTACAGAACATCAACAAATGAACCCTCTGTTACGCAATTGCAGAACGTGATCAATAATACGAATCCGTTGATGATCACCACTGGAAATCCTGATCTGAAGCAACAATATACCCATCGCCTGGTTACGCGCTATTCATATACACATTCAACAAAAGGTCAAAGTTTATTTGCCAACTTATTTATTGAAAAAACAGACAACTATATAGGCAATCTGGTATATTTCAGTGACCGGGATTCGGCGTTGACCTCCTCTGTTATTCTTCGCAGGGGTTCGCAATTATCCAAGCCCGTAAACCTCGATGGTTATTGGAGCGCACGTTCTTTCCTGACTTTTGGAATGCCGCTGAAATTCATTAAATCAAACTTAAACTGGAATGCCGGTTTTAGCTGGACAAATCTCCCAGGTATTGTGAAGCTTCAGGGCATGCCTACTGTCGCCACAACCTCATCGAATACTTATAATTATAATCTGGGCGTCGTTTTGGCCAGTAACATCAGCGAATATGTAGATTTTAATATCAATTATTCGGCAAACTTCAGTGTAGTAAAAAGCACTCTTCAAGCAGATCTAAATACAAATTATTTTAATCATTCTGCTGGTTTTCAGATGAATCTTCTATCAAAGAATGGTTGGTTATTCCAGAATGATATTAGCAACCAATATTACAAAGGGCTTGCCGACGGCTTTAATCAAAGCTTCTGGTTGTGGAATATGAGCGCCGGTAAAAAGTTTCTGAAAGACCAAAAAGGAGAGGTTAAGCTGTCAGTATTTGATTTACTCAAGCAAAATCGCAGCATTACCCGTTCAGTAACCGAATCGTATACAGAAGACGTGCAGAACCAGGTACTACAGCAATATTTTATGCTCACATTCTCTTACCGGCTTAGAAATTTTGGAGTTGCAGCCAGGCAAAGAAATAATTAGTAATTTTCGGTAATATACCAGGAGTTATAAATAAACCGTTTTGAGTGAATGGATATTAATTGAACAGCTTAGGCAAGGAAATGAAACAGCCTTTAAAACCATTGTGGAGACCTGGCAGGATATGGTGTACAATACGGCATTAGGCATCATTCAAAATGCGGAAGACGCTGAAGACATTTCTCAGGAAGTATTTGTTCAGGTATATGAATCGATAAATACTTTTAAGGGCGAGGCAAAATTTTCGACCTGGCTGTATAAGATCACGGTTACAAAAACGATGGATCATATCCGGCGTAAGAAGCGGAAAAAAAGATTTGCCTTTATCCAGAGCATTTTTGGAATTAATGATGAGATAGTACATGATCCTCCGGATTTTCATCATCCGGGGATAGTTTTGGATAAGAAAGAAACAGCGGCCGAACTTTTTAAAGCAATAGATCAATTGCCTGAGAATCAGAAAATAGCGTTTACCTTAAACAAGCTTGAAGGATTAAATTACCAGGAAGTCAGCGAAATTATGAATACCACGGTGCCTTCCATTGAGTCGCTATTGCACAGAGCCAAGAATAATTTAAAAAAACTTTTAGAAATTTATTACAGGGAAAAATACAATACGGACAAGTTTTAGCCCCCGTTAACGTCAAATACTTTTGTTATGAAGAAGCTTGATATGGAGAAAAAGATTGAAACAGCGCTTAATAGCCTGGATCATGTTTGCCGTGTTGGGCCGGGACCGTTCTTTTATACGCGAGTTCAGACCAGGCTTGCAAGGAAGGAAAGGACTATTTGGGAAACCATCAGTGCCTTCATTGCTCAGCCAGCTGTGGCATTTACTGTTATTTGCCTGATCATTTCCATGAATTCACTGGTTATACTACAAAGAGAATCGGCTCCCGCCATTACTGAACAAAATGGGAGCCTTCCTGCAGATGAATCCGATGTGGATACGATTGCCTTTTACGACGAAGAGAATAACAATACGGACACTCAATGAGAAGTGTATTAAAAAATAAAGTACTTGTAACGATTATTGCCATTTTATTGATGGCCAATATTGCCATGCTTGTGTTTTTTATTTCCGGCATGCGAAAGCCTGAGGGAGATAATTCCGCGAATAAAAAACCTGGTCATACCACGGAGTCCTTTTTACGGACCAGGGTTGGATTCACTGAACAACAACTGGTTGAATTCAATAAGCTGAAAGAGGAACACTACAGAAAGCTTAATCCTCTTTTCGAGGATCTCCGTTTAACCAAGGATCAGTTTTTTATTCTTATAAAAGATTCTATTTCGGATTCGCATGCCGATTCTTTTGCTACCGTGATCGGTGAAAAGCAGAAAAATCTAGATCTGCAGGTATTCAGAACGGTCCGTGAAGTACGGGGTTTATGCAATAAACAGCAACAAATCAAATTCGACTCCCTGCTGCCGAAAATTGCCTACAAAGTGGTGGGCCATATCAGGAAAGGAAATCCAAAAGAAGAAGGTCTTAAAAAACCTAACTGACCCCCTCACGCAGGTTTTTCCTGGAAAACGCATCAAATACTTTAACCTAAAAAATATTTATGAAAGTGAAATTGGTTTTTGCTGTGCTTTTATTCGCAGGAGCTATCGTAGCTCAGGGACAAGGTTTTCAGCGTCGCACAGTTGAAGAGCGTGTGAAGCACGTAATGGACACCCTGACAACCGTTTTCAAATTCGATAAAAATATACAGGATCAAACCAGTGTTGTATTTACAGACTATTATAAAGCAGCGGACAAACTGCGTGAAGGATTGCCTCAGGGTGAACGGCCCGACAGAACTCAGATGGAAAAGCTATCAGCAGAGCGGGATGAAAGCTTAAAAAAAGTTTTAACAGAGGAACAATTTAAAAAATTCAAAGATGAAATAGAACCTGCCTTACGCCCGAGACGGCGGCAGGGATAACGATTTTTGTTTTTCATGGCTATATATACCCTGGTTTTCTAACCGGGGTTTTTTATTGCGCCATCCAATCTTTAAACGAAGAGACATTTTCCTGGCTAATGATGATCTCCTCTGTAACCGGCGGATCTACTTCCAGTTGGATCTTGCTTTTAGGGTACGATTTGATTTTTTTGATCGCATTAATATGCACAAGATATTTTCGGTTGACCCTATAAAAGGCAACAGGATCAATCTGGCTTTCGAGATCTGATAAAGACTGTTCAAGAATGAATTTGTTCCCTTTCGTATCCACCAGGCAGACTACCTTATGTGTAGCATAGAAATATGCGATGTCTTCTATTTTAATACTGATATAATCCACACCCCTTTTTACAAGAAATCTTTTTTTCAACCCATTACCAGGGGATCCTTGTGACAATAGCAGCTGTTGTAGATTTTGTGCAAAATATTTCTTTAGTGCTCCGTACTTTGCCAGAGCTGTGGCCAATTTCTCCTGCCGGATTGGCTTGAGAAGGTAATCAATGCCATTATGCTCAAAAGCTTCCTGCCAGTAATCATCATACGCTGTGGTAAAAATGATCGGGCAGGTTATATTGGTCTTATCAAATATTTCAAAAGATAGGCCGTCTGACAATTCAATATCCATAAATAGAAGATCAGGCATGGCATTTTCCTTAAACCATGCCACCGTTTCATGAATGCTCATCAATACGGCGATCACCTGAATCCCATGATCGCATTTGCCCAGGGCATTCTGTAATTTATCTACGGCCGGTTTTTCGTCTTCTATAATAACAACCTTCATGAATTTTTTAATATAGGTAGTTTAACAATGAAATCATGCAACTCGTCCTGTACCTGAATTTCCTTAGCCACAGTTAGCTTGTAGCGTTCATTTAAATTCTGCAACCCGATTCCGGAAGAAGGCCTTCGGAGCATTTTCTTGTTGATCCTGTTCTGCACCAGTAACTCATCATTTGAAATATTAATGCTGACAATCAATGGGGATCTTTCAGAAAATTCATTGTGCTTGATCGCATTTTCCAATAAAACCTGTAAAGAAATCGGTGGGATAAGATATTTATCAAAGAGGTGTTCCTCCACGTTAACCTTTAATGCGACAGCATTTTCAAATCGGATTGTCAATAAAGAAAAATAATCGGTTATGAAAATCATTTCTTCGCGTAATAAAACAAGGTCTCTCGATTTATTCTGTAAAATATAACGATATACATCGGCGAGACTATCGTTGAACTGCCTCGCTTTCGAGGGCTTTTCTTCAATGAGATGAGAAAGGGTGTTGAGTGAGTTAAAAATAAAATGCGGATCTATTTGATTTTTTAATGCTTCCAGCTCTGCTTGCACCCTGGCCCTTTCCAACTGCGCATTCCTTACCATCTCGCTTTCCGAATCCCTGACGAGAAATACCGTTTCATAAACATGTGTAATAAAAACAACACAGATCATAATGATCAATGTGGCGGTAAACACAGTATCCCACTGCACATTGCCTTTTGCAAAAACATGGTACCAACCGGTTAAAAGTAAAGCACTAACGGGAATTGTATAAAACGATACTGCCAGCAATAGAGCAATGATCTTGCGAACGGGTTTATTAAACCAGTTGAAATAACTGCGCAGGGTAAACAACAGATACCGATTACCCTGCCAGATAACAAATGCAATCCCTATCGTATATAAAAAACTGAACTTGCTCCTCCATAAGGTAAAACTTACCGGATCTATCATTCCTGTTACAAGCGGAATGGCGATCCCGAAAAATGGTATCAATATAATACGGAAGCCGATATCATTCAGTTTCTCAAAATTATCGACTGGCTTCGTCGGGCTCATTCCAATATTTGTCGGGCTATTTTCCAACCTGGGCGTTTTGTTTTTGTCTCGTAAAAATTATAAAAATAGATTCGTATTCATCTATACTTTTTACTTCCCTAAACATTTTTATTTATGGACATGAACACAATTAATTGGTTAGCGGTTTTTGTAGCCGGTATTTCTGCTTTTATTTTAGGAGGCATCTGGTATTCGCCAGCTTTATTTGGAAAGAGCTGGATGAAAGAGAACCACATGACCGTTGAAGATGTACAAAAAGGCAACAAAGGAAAAATATTCGGCTGGTCATTTATCTTATCGCTGGTAATGTCGGCTAACCTGGCAATGTTCCTGGCTGATCCAAAGATTGATCTGGCAATGAGTATTGTATACGGTTTACTTACAGGTTTGTGGATTTTTTGCGGGATCGCCATTGTAGGTTTATTTGAGCACAAATCGGCCCGTTACATTTTTATTAATGGCGGCTATATGCTGGTGGCGCTGGGCCTGATGGGTGCAATCATTGGTGCCTGGCGATAAATAAAAATGCCTTGAAGGAGTTTCCTTCAAGGCATCCCCTATCAGAATCAATATTTATTTCCTGGTGAAAATAATTTCCATGCTTTTAAATTCCTTTCCATCCTGTGTCATGAACATTTCCATTTTTTGCTTAGTGTTATCAATCCATGTAAACGTTTCACGAACCGCAACATCTTTTCCGGTTGAGGGATCTGTTGTTTTGCCTGTAAAATGAATGGTTTTGGTCTTATCATCCCATTTACCTTCCATGTGCATAATTCCGGTTCCCATATTGTCGACCCATGAACTCACAAAAACTTTTTTGGCGTTGTCATAGCCTACTAAACTGTATCCTTCAAAAGGCATCCCCATAAAATTGCCTGTATGTTTTGATTCCTGATAGCGACCACCCATTATCATTTTATTACTGGCTGTTGCTGTGCTCTTTGTTGGAGGTGCGCCGGGAGCCATCCATAAAGTTATTTCTTCGTTCCAGTCTCCATCATCCTTTGCAAGCATTTTATGAACATCGCCGGGAGTCATGTAACTCATCCATGCTTTCATCGCTGCATCCTGGTCTGTTTGTGCCAGTAACTGAGTGGTCAATCCGATCAATAAAAATGTGTAAATAGTTAAGGTTATTCGTTTCATAAAAAAAGTTTTCTTAAAGATAATGAAACGATTTTTACCGCATTCTGAATTCTGCTGGATCACTTTTCCAGACCAACTGATCAAGCCTCTTTAGAACATGAGTTCTGCCCGGCTTCGAGCCAACAATCCTAAGAGTGATTAATGTCTGCATCCCCGTGCGCCTCCGTGCCTCCCCTCCATTACCCCTGTGGTAAAAATTGGTCTTACAAATAAGAAGCCTCCGAATGTTAATAGATTTAAACACAGGGATAACGAAAGCAAGGCACAGAGGTGCCTTTAGATAAACAAGTTTTAAAGAAAAATGCCATGGCGACTTTGCTACTCGGGAAATTGTGATTTATCGATATTGGGAATAATGCGGGTTGCATTTTTATAATACACTTTTTTCAATATGGCATCGCTTAGGCCCAATCCATACATTCTCCAGAAAGCATGATATTTTTTATGATAGGGAAAATATTCGTCGGCTGTTTCCAGTATCCTGAAGTATGTTGCATATTCTGCGGGCACCCAGCTGTCTTTTCCAAACAGAATCCGATCCTGGTATTTCTCAAAAAAAGCTTTAGCCGTATGCGGTTGTCTTCCGAGTTCAGCAATGACCGCTCCGAATTCTACGTACACATTTGGCATATCGTTCAACAGCAGGCTCAGTTTTCCCAAATCATTGGGATACCAGCCAAAATGAGCTGCTATAAATACAGTGTGGGGATGTTTTTTGAAAAGCCGATGTTGTTCTTCGATCAATTGCTCAAACGGAACAGGGTTTTCGGCTCCCCTTTTCCGGTTTGGATGAGTGGCCAGTTCGAGCCATCTTTCATTTTTGTCATCCATAGGATCCCAGAAAGATTTTGGATCCGCCGTGTGAATTAGAACAGGGATCTTTAACTCCCCGCATTTTTTCCAGATCGGATCAAGTCTTGGATCATCAACTGCTACACGTTTGCCGGTGTTGTCGTTCACTGAAAAACCAAGATTCTTAAAAATTTTTAAGCCGTTCGCACCATTTTTAACATCATCCATAAGTTGCTGAACTGCTTTTTCAGACCAGTTATTCTCCCCCACTCCCTTAAAATCGATATTCGTAAAAACAACAAACCGGCCCGGGTAATGGTCCCTGATGTTTTTCAGCGATTGTTTTAATTTATCCCCGCCCTGCCCGCTTAGGTTAACCATCACGGCCATATTCAGTTGTTCCATGTCCTTAATCAGGCCGGCAAGATCCTGTGTGGGCATATTCCATTGATGATTGTGTACATCTATAAAGGGAAATCTCGCTTTTGTGGTTTTGTGTTCAGGCACTACTAATGTGGAAACCGGCTCGTATGTTTCAAAGTCCATCTTAGAACCGTTTTGGGCACACGCTGTTGCCAGCAATATGCTGCAAACACAGGAAATCAGAAATTTTATCATTCGGGAGTTTTTAGTGCGGCAAGCTAACTGGTATCAAATTAACAAATAAACCGATAGGCAAACTTAACATTCCTTTAAAAATACGAGCCGTGGGTTTTCCACGTTAATGGGTTTGATAGCAGTGCAAAACCTTTGATATTCTTTTGCTAACTTTCGTTTACATCGAACCAAGAAATACATATGCGGCCACAGAAATACCTTAATCTTTTATTGCCTGTTTTCAATACGAGGAGAACCAGGGAAATATTAAGTGTAAATCCCGTGATACCGATTGAACGCGAAGAAGCCACTGAAGTGAACATTACGGTTTTTGAGTACAATTCCATGGAGATAAAAGAACATCGGTTTAAACATGTTAAAGACTGCCTTAAGTTTGCCCACAACGATGATTTCGTTCACTGGATAAATATTGATGGATTGCGGAAGACCGACATAGAAACGGTTTGTAACCGTTTCGGCATTCACCATCTTGTTATTGAGGACATCTTAAGCGTAGGCCAGCGGCCAAAAATGGATGAAATAGAGGATTTTTTATATGGGTTGCTCAATATGTTATACTTCAACTCCACAAATAATACGGTGGAGCAGGAGCAAATAAGTATTGTGCTGGGAAAAAATTTCGTTTTGTCTTTCCAGGAAGATGCCCACCGGGATGTTTTTAATTCCTTGCGGGATAAATTAAAATTGAATAACAGCAGGCTCAGACAAAGAGGAACAGATTACCTGTGCTATTCCATGCTTGATATGATAGTTGACCACTATTTTGTTGTTATGGAAAAACTGGGAGAACGGATAGAGGTGTTAGAAGAGGAAGTTATCAGGTACAGTAATAACAGGAGCCTCGCGCGTATCAACCAGCTGCGCAAAGAGCTGATCGTGCTAAAGCGGAACATGGCGCCGGTAAGAGATTTAATAAATGGTTTTATACGAAGCGAAAGCGATCTTCTGGATGACCGAACCACGAAATATTTCAAAGATATATATGACCATATTGTGCAGGCAAATGACCTAAGTGAAAACTATCGTGATATGATGATGAACCTTCAGGATCTTTATCTGAGTAACCTAAACAGGAAGACGAATGAAGTAATGAAGGTAATGGCCATTGTTACCTGCCTTCTCGCGCCGGCCACCGTCATTGGCGGCATTTTCGGGATGAATTTCGATATCATACCCACGGCACACAATCAGTGGGGCTTTTATACGGCAGTTGGGGTAATGCTTTTTATTCCACTACTGATGCTTTTTATCTTTAAAAGAAGAGGCTGGTTTTAAGTTTTTTATCAAGAGGACAAAAATGCTATTTATTCTTGTAAATAGGTACTGTGCTGCACGGCTCTCCGTACATAATACTTTTTGCAAAAGGCCGCAGCTTCTTGGTGATCTCCATATAAGCGAACTCACCAATCGGCAAATCTCCACACCCTTTTACAACAACCCTTTTATCTGCAAATTCACTTGCATTGATTGAGTCAATGTTTTTCAGGAACTGTTGTTGAAACGCCACTTTCTCATCACCAAATACCAAATCTTTGGCAACAGGTTGAAGGAATGAGGCTACTAACATATATGCCCATACGGGAATAATAGCGTCGGCCGAACAAGTGACAGCTACAATTTTACCCTGATACTGTAGCCAGTCATAACTTTGTAACGCAGCCCGAAATTCCTTTTCTTTCAAAATAAGTTCCATAAAAAGGTGAGGCTTCAAATCAAATATCACTATTGATTCTTTAGGATAATATTCTTCAAGATCAAGGCTTAACAACGGACTTAAAGCTACTTTATTGATAATGGTATCACTCATACACGAGGCGATTTGAAAATCAAAGTTACAGCCTAATTGCGTGGTATT
This sequence comes from Chitinophagaceae bacterium, assembly GCA_014379345.1. Classification (GTDB taxonomy): domain Bacteria; phylum Bacteroidota; class Bacteroidia; order Chitinophagales; family Chitinophagaceae; genus Flavitalea. Next base: position 12,403 of record JACMLY010000079.1, on the reverse strand, counting down.
AAGACCTGCCGTTTTCGAATACCGACAATTAACACTTAGTTCAAAACACAAAAAGCAGGCGGATGCCTGCTTTTTGTAACAAATTCATTTACAACCGAACTAAAAAAACTTAGCCCTGTTATCTTTTATTTTTATTGTTTTTTTCAGGATTTCTAAAAGTGCCTGGGGATTAGAGATGCTTCTCTGTTGCATTTGCTGCATGGCAGCCTGCTGCTGTGCAGCATCGAAATCAGTATTTGCTACGGCACTTATATTGTTTATTTTCAATACAAACACGCCTCCATTTCCAGGTATCGGGTCTGATACCTTCTCCTGGTTTTTTTTATTGAACGACGCTCCCACTAATTTCAATTCCTGGCCAACATTAGGAATGTACGGGCTGTTGAAAAGAACGCTATCGCTTTGAGACACTGGTTGGCTAACAGCTTTACTGACTGCATCAAGAGTATTTGCAGAACCAATTTTGCCAATGATCTGAGCAGCTTTTTTCTCATTTCTGATGATAAACTCAACCATTGGTCGTGCTTTTTGAGCGGTCATCGGCCCCTCTTCGGCTACTTTAATCAAAACAGGAACTACATACTTATCGGCTACCCTGTAAGGACGTTCTCCCACGTCACCGGGTTCTGCGTCATACATCCATTTAACAATTTCCCGGCTTTCACCCAATCCCTGAATATTGCTTTCAAGAGGTTTAATATCAACCGCTGTAAACCTGTTCAGGTTTTTCTTTTTTGCATTCTCTTCAAACTTGCTTTTAGTTTGGCTCTCAGCTGCAAATTGCGACGCTAAGCCCATTGCCGAGTTATCTGTGGCATCGCTCGCCACAATCGCCTTGGTGAGATACGCAACTTTATATGCGGGTTCGAAATTTTTCTGGTTTAGCACCTCTATATAATGGTATCCTCCATATGAAGCGTTATCAACTTTGACTGTTTTTTTGTCACCGGCAACCCCATAGAAAATAAAATCTGCAAATTCTTTGCTTAACGTTCCCATCTGGAGAGACGAAAATTCATACTCTCCTTTTTTATCCTTACTTCCAAGGTCATCACTGTACTTTACTACCATACTATCAAAACTGGCTCCGTTCCTAACAGCACTCTCTATACTATCGATGCGCTTCTTTGCGGTGCTATCATCCAGTACAGGAGTTCCCCTATCTGAAAATTTGATCAGGATATGCCTGCTTTTTACACTATCCGGGAGATTTCTTTTTGCAATCATTTTTGCCAAAACATAATTTCCGCCATCTAAATAAGGACCAAATATCTCACCTTCTTTTAGCTTTTGAATAGTATCGGTAGCGGCTACCTGCATTTTTGATTTTAGTACAAACCCATCAAAAAATGGCGTTTCACTGCTGGTCCTAACCAAAAATGCAGCGGGGTCTTCCGTTGTAGCAAACTCGTTCTTTAATGTTGTTACCTGGTCGAAAATCTCCGTGCTATCCGTCTTGCTGGGAGCTGCATTAAAAGTTACATACTCTATTCCCCTCGTGGTCTCCTGTTTGTATTCGTCTTTATGATTATTTACATAAGAAACAATTTCCTCATCCGTTACCCTGACGGCGGAATCAGATATGGTTGAATAAGGAGTGTTTACAAAGGAAATAGAGGATTTTTGGCTGTTATCGGCATTTGTTTTTTCAACCATCCATTTGGGTACATACGAACTATTGGCCAGCATTGCCATATATTTCTCTCTTTGTCGGCTCTTCCGTAAAGAAGGTAAATATTGATTGTAAAAGCTCTCGTACTGCGCGGCATACTGAGGATTCTTTTTTTGTTTTTTTAACTCCTGTATTTGCTGATTTGCAGCATTGGCATCGTATTGCCCGGTATTTGGATCGGTAAATTGCTGGCGCAGATCCTGGGGAGGGTTGGCGCCAAATAAAATATCACTTAACTCTCTGTCAGATGTCTGAATTCCAAGCTTTTCATATCTTTTTGCCATGATGGCATCTTCTACATATTCATTCCACAAAGCGTCGCGAATATTCTGACGCATTCCCTCATTCATCGGGTATCCCTGATTGGCATACTGTGCCTCGGCCTGTTTAAATTTCTCTTCAAATTCAATGGCATCTACTTTTTTCCCTCCTATAGTGCCTAGGGTGGTAGGGTTACTCCGGAATATACTCTGATTTTGGAAAGCGTCTTGTACAATGAAAGCAATAAGAGCTAACGCGATAGCCCCAATAATAATCCAGGCAGCTTTATCACGGATGGTCTGAATGATTGACATATTATTTATTATTACGTACGGTTTGGCAAACGGACGGCAAAAATAGGGTAAAATCGGTTATGAACAAATTGTGGAAAATCCTTGCAAGCGGCATCAACAGCGGGTTCCATAGAATAAAAAAAATTACAATCACCAAAAACAACAATCACTTTATTATTTGTGGAACACAGCCGTGAAAACATGATCCACAACTATATCTTAATAAGATCACAGTATGGTGGAAAATGCCAGTTTTGACACCTATAAATCGTGGACAGTTAGATCAAAACTTCTGGTAAAGCAATTGTTTTATCCGATCGTGTATAGAAAGCACCTGTTATACCAATCGGATTCACACTTCTAATTGTAGAATCGCTGCAACTGGTTTTCTAAAGCACTGTTTTTAACATATGTGCTAAACAATTGCATAGTAGCCCTGCTGGGGCATTGGCCGATGTGATCCAGAGGTTAATTAAAGTGGATAAACAGTTCTCTGTAATTTTACCAAATCTATATGTAGAATTTTATCCCCTAATTCACACTCCTAATAGTAATAAGATTATATATAAATAATTAAATATTATTAAATACTATGGAAGTTATAAACATAGAAACCGCCAGGAAAAAGATCAGCACCCGCGGCTTTTTAGATATTGAACTGGACCCGACCTTAGACCTTTTCCAGGAAATAGAAATTTTAAAAAAAGAGAAGAAAGCAATCATACTCGCACACTATTACCAGGAATCGGATATTCAGGATATCGCCGATTATATTGGCGACAGCTTAGGCCTTGCACAACAGGCGGAAAAAACAGAGGCTGACATTATTGTTTTTGCCGGCGTGCATTTCATGGCAGAAACTGCTAAGATACTTAACCCTAAAAAGAAAGTTTTATTGCCCGATCTGAATGCCGGATGTTCATTGGCTGACTCTGCCCCACCCGCTTTGTTTAAAAAATTCAAGGATAAATACCCTGATCACGTGGTCATTTCTTACATAAATTGTTCGGCAGGCATCAAAGCGCTGAGCGATATAATTTGTACAAGCAGCAATGCTGCCTATATTGTTGAAAGTGTTCCGAAAGAGCAACCCATTATATTTGCACCGGATAAAAACCTGGGTTCCTGGCTTATAAAAAAGACCGGAAGAGATATGATTTTGTGGAACGGCGCCTGCATGGTTCATGAAATATTTAGCCTTGAAAAAATAATAAAGCTTCGTATAAGACATCCAAAAGCAAAATTCATAGCGCATCCTGAATGCGAAGAAAGCGTTTTGCGCCTGGCCGATTTTATAGGTTCAACCACAGGGCTGCTGAAGTATACCGAAAAGGAAGATCATAATGAATTTATTGTTGCTACTGAAACAGGTATCTTACACCAGATGCAAAAATCTTCACCTCATAAAATCTTTATTGCAGCACCTCCAAATAACAGTTGCGCTTGTAACGATTGCCCTCACATGAAATTAAACACTTTAGAAAAACTGTATATCAGTATGAAATACGAGATGCCCGAAATATTGATGGATGAAGAAATAAGGATTGCTGCAAAAAAACCTATTGAAAGAATGCTGGAGATCAGTAGAAACTATGGATTGTAGTTTTTTTGTTTTGACGACGCTGAGATCAGATATTCACATTTGGCCGTGGCCTTTTAATTGTAGGTAACTACAGCTGTTTAAATCTCTTACAATGACAACGGCAAAAATAATCAGGCACCGGCATAAGTACCATCACTACCTGAACGATGACCTGAAATCGGTAAAAGAAGAGACATTCTTCAAAATTATATTTTCAGATCCTGCAGAATTTGAGTTTTTTAAGAAATGGTGTCTGGATAATGAAGGGAAATATGACTACGATAAAGAAAACAGCTGTCAAAGAGGGTCGTTGCCCAAAATAGAAAGCTTCAAAGATGAGATCTGCTGGTGTGATATTATGACTTACTACCTGCTTCATATTTCGGGATATAGATTTTACTCAACTATACACCCATATAAGGGAGAGGTGTACGTTAAAAGCGAAGCCTGATTATCTTCCCATATATACCATAAGTATTTGAACATCACTTGGATTAACCCCGCTGATCCTGCTTGCCTGACCTAAGGTTCGAGGTTTTATTTTCTTGAATTTTTGTAGAGCTTCAGTTGAAATGGCAGAAATCCGATCATAATCGAAATTTTCTGGTATAGCTAATTCATCCAGCTGTCCCATCCGTGTAGCCAACTCCCTTTCTTTTTCTATATACACATTATATTTAATCTGTATTTCAGCCTGTTCTAAAATGTCAGGCGTGAAAGAGGTTAACAGACCTGATAGATCGGGGACATTATCCTTGAGTGAAATTAAATCAACGGCAGGCCTCAATAGGAGTTGAAGTGCTTTCTGTTTTTGCGTGAGAGTGCTGCTGTTTTTTGCCTGGAGATATATGTCTGTATCTGCATTATCAAGCGTATAATCCTGAAGAATACTTTTAATTTTTTCAACCCCCTCCTTTTTAGCAATTACGTTGTCCATTCTGGCCTGTGAAGCCAGTCCCAGCCGATAGCTTGTTTCAGTTAACCGCAGATCCGCATTATCCTGCCTTAAAAGCGTTCTGAATTCAGCTCTTGAGGTAAACATCCGGTATGGTTCATCAGTACCCTTGCTAATGAGGTCATCGATAAGAACACCAATATATGCGTCGCTTCGTTTTAGAACGAAAGGCTCGAGGTTCCTGACCTTCTGGTGGGCATTTATACCAGCCATCAATCCCTGGCAGGCCGCTTCCTCATAACCTGTGGTACCATTAATCTGGCCAGCAAAAAAAAGGCTGTCGATATATTTGGTTTCAAGTGAATAATTTAGCTGTGTCGGAGGAAAATAATCGTATTCAATGGCGTAGCCAGGGCGGAAAATACGAACATGCTCAAAGCCCGGGACCATACGAAGCGCTTCGTATTGAACCTCCTCAGGTAACGAGGTTGAAAATCCATTCACATAGATCTCTACCGTATTCCAGCCCTCCGGCTCAACAAATAATTGGTGCCGATCTCTTTCAGCAAACCGGTTGATCTTGTCCTCAATGCTTGGACAATACCTTGGTCCAACGCCTTCAATGCGACCGCTGTACATGGGACTACGGCTAAAGCCGGTTTTTAAAATATCGTGTACAGTTGAATTGGTATAAGTTATCCAGCAACTTTTTTGTTGGGTAGGTTTGGACGTTGCTGTGAAAGAAAAGCCAACTATCTCCTCATCTCCATGCTGTTCTTCCATCTTAGAATAATCGAGGCTCCTTCCATCTAAACGTGGCGGCGTTCCTGTTTTAAGTCTATCGCTTTCGAAACCAATTTCTACAAGTTGTTCGGTAATGCCTGTAGAAGCCTTTTCGGCTACTCTGCCACCACCAAATCTTTTCTCTCCGATATGAATAATTCCATTTAAAAAAGTGCCGCTGGTAACCACAACCGATCTGGAAAATATCTCGTGGCCCAAACCCGTAATGACTCCAATTACCTTATTCTCACGTATGATCAGCGATTTTACCATATCCTGGTAAAAATCCACATTCGGTGTCTGTTCAAGCAGTTCTCTCCATTTTAAGGAAAATAACATCCGGTCGTTCTGTGAACGTGGGCTCCACATAGCAGGTCCTTTAGATTTATTGAGCATCCTGAACTGGATCATGGTTTCGTCGGTTACAATTCCTGAATAACCGCCGAGCGCATCTATTTCCCGTACAATTTGCCCTTTTGCAATACCTCCCATGGCGGGATTGCAGCTCATCTGCGCAATTGTCTGCATATTCATGGTGACTAAAAGCACCTTTGACCCTAAATTGGCAGCTGCAGCAGCTGCTTCGCAGCCAGCGTGTCCGGCACCTACTACTATGACATCATACCTGGGGAACATTCTTCAAAATTACGCGAATGGTGGGATTTGTTTCACGTGGAACGTGTTTCACGTGAAACGTAGCGGAGGTAGTTTCTGAGATAGTAATCCTCTCTCGCCCTCATTTCCTTTTTGTTCAGTTCTGATTTGTCTTTATACCCACACAGATGTAAAACTCCATGAAAAATAACGCGCAACAATTCTTCAGATATAGAAGTTCTAAAAATCTTCGCATTTTCTTTCACCCTGTCTAAGCTTATATAAACCTCGGCCTGAATGTTTTGGGTAGTGGTCGATAAATCAAATGTTATTATATCAGTATAACTATTGTGTCCCAGGTATTGTTGGTTTAGGGTCAATAAAAACTTGTCTGAGCAAAAAATAAAGCTCAACTCGGCTAGTTTCTTTTTTTCAGTTTTAAAAACATGAAAAATAAAACCCTTTAAAAGCTTTTTTCTTTTCAAGGGCGCCGCCATTTCCAACGAATAAAACATAACCTTATTAATCAATCCGGGACCAGCCATTTCCAAAAATCGTAATGTTGTGGTGAAACACAAAGCTACATTTGTGATGCATGAAACGATTATCAGATATAAAGCCGGGGAAAACAGTAAGGATTTATTCATTTGAAAGCAATGATCTTTTTTTGAAACTAATGGAGATGGGATGTGTGCCCGGCGAGCATGTTAAGGTTGAACAGGTAGCTCCTTTAGGGGATCCTATTTCTATCAGCGTTGCCGGCTACAACCTGAGCCTCCGCCTTAATGAGGCGCACAATATTTTTGTGGAAGATATATAACACACTGTATATCATATTATTATAATGAAGATAGGTCTGTTCTTCGGATCCTTTAATCCCATTCATACTGGACATTGCATCATTGCAAATTTTGTTTTGGCAACGACCAAACTCGATCAGGTTTGGTTTGTAGTATCGCCACAGAATCCACTTAAACCCTCGGCGGGGCTATTGAATGAATACCATCGGTTGCATCTCACACAATTAGCTATTGAAGGAGAAATTAATCTCAGGGTGACAGATATCGAATTCAGGTTGCCGAAACCTTCATTTACCGTCGACACCTTATCTTACCTCCAGGAAAAATACTCTCATCACTCTTTTTCTATTATCCTGGGAAGCGATAGTTTTGAAAATCTACCAAAATGGAAAAACTATTTTCACATCATTCAGCATTACCCACTATATATTTATCTGCGACCAGGGCATGAGGACGTAACTTTTTATCCGAATGCGGATATTACAATTTTGAAATCTCCATTATTGGAAATTTCAGCTACGCATATACGTAATAACATAAAAGAAGGAAGATCGATCCGCTACCTTGTTCCTGATAAAGTGATGGATGAGATTACCAGAAATGGCTATTATCGCAACTAATTGTTTCATTCAATAAAACATTCCTGGTGAGATCCCTTATTATTATTTCTTTTTTTGTAATCCTGAATTCGTCTTTTGCCCAATCACGGATCGATAAAAATCTGCAAAAACAAATACAATCTTTAATTCAGGGCTTTCGGGGAGATATTGGTGTGTATGTGAAAGACCTGAAGAGAAACAAAATTGCAGCAATTAATGTCGATACCGTTTTTCCCACGGCGAGCATGGTAAAAATCCCTATTCTAATAGGGGTAATGGATAAGATTGAAAAAGGCGAGCTGCAGTACCACCAGGAGCTTATTTACAAGGATTCTTTGCTTTATGAAGGAGTTGATATTTTAGGATCATTTAAAAATGATGAAAAGACTGAACTGAGTAAAATAATGATGCTTATGCTGACCATGAGTGATAACACCGCCAGCTTGTGGTTGCAAAGCTTAGCAGGCACCGGCACACGCATTAATCGGATACTGGATAGTATAGGCTTCAATGATACCAGGGTAAATTCAAGAACTCCCGGGCGCGAGGATTACCGAAGTATTTACGGATGGGGACAAACAACTCCCAGAGAAATGGCGGAATTAGTGGAGAAGATTTATCTACGAAAAATTGTCAGTGAAAAAGCAAGCGATCAAATGATGCGATTGCTGGGTCGCAATTATTGGGATGATCAGGCCATATCTGCTATTCCTCCCACCATTCAGCTGTTTTCTAAGAATGGAGCAGTAAATGCATCACGAAGTGAAGTGGTGCTGGTTAACGCACCCCGGACGCCGTATATTTTTTGCGTCTGTACTAAAAATAACAAAGACGAAAGCTGGGCACAAGACAACGAAGCCTGGGTGCTTGTACGGAAAATATCTTCACTGTTATGGAAACATTTTAATTAACCTTCAGCGATTTCCTATATTAATGTCCGAGAAAAATAATGTCTTTACAGAAGCAGTTTTCCTAAATTGTACGAAGTAACAATGAGAAATTGACTTATCTAAATGATTCTTCTTAGACATATTCCTTTTCTACGCGCTGTTTTTATTCATAGTATCACTGCATTTGGCGGTCCTCAGGGACATTATGCAATGATGATAAAAACGTTTGTGCAACTACGGCATGACCTGACAGAGAAAGAACTGATGGAGTATAACTCATTTTGTCAATTATTACCCGGAGCTTCTTCAACGCAGGTACTCACGCTGATCGGATATAAAAGGGGGCGCGCACCTTTGGCCGTTTTGACCCTTCTTATCTGGATTTTTCCCGCGTGTTTTTTTATGGGCGCATTGGCTTTTTTATTGAAATTCATCGATCAGAAAGAATTAAATGCCAGTGTATTTGAATTCATTCAACCGATGGCTGTCGGATTTTTAGCATATGCGGCAACCAACTCTTTTAGAATCTCTATTCACAATACGATCACGAAAGCAATTTTGGTTATTAGTGCTATTACCACCTATTTGCTTTTTAAAACCCCCTGGGTATTTCCGATACTGATCGCGATAGGAGGTATTATAACAAATCTTAGTGACAGACGCATTCCTCAAAAAGGAGATCCGCCCAAGAAGATCAAGTGGGGTAATATCTGGTTATTTGGAATTATTTTTATTGCTGCGGGCCTCATTAGTGAGCTGGCCAGGAAAAATGACTGGCCTAACCGAAGGCCGCTTAACCTGTTCGAAAATACCTATCGGTTCGGAAGCCTTGTTTTTGGTGGAGGACAGGTATTGATTCCTATGATGTATGAACAGTTTGTAGAACGACCTACATCAGATATCGTGAGAAAAAAGAATTTAAATAAATCGCAAAATGTAATAAGTATTGAAAGAGATGATTTCTATACCGGAGCAGGTATAGTTCGTGCTATTCCAGGGCCCGTTTTTTCAATATCTTCTTTTATGGGAGGAATGGCTATGAAGGATCGAAACGCTTCATGGCAGGTATTGGGTTCCGTTATCGGATCGATTGCCATTTTTTTACCAAGTGCTCTCCTTGTCCTTTTCTTTTTCCCTATATGGCATAACTTAAAAAGATATGTGGTCGTACACAGAGCTCTCGAGGGGATTAATGCCGTGGTGGTAGGGATCATGGTTGCATCAACACTGTACATGATGAAGGATATTTCACTAACAGAATTCAAAACGATCAGTGCTTTGAACATTGGCGTTATAGTAGGGACCTGGCTTACACTTTCTTACACGAGGATTTCTTCGCCGGTTGTCGTGCTAATTTGTTTGTTTCTGGGTTGGGTTTTCTAGAATCTCTCTAATCAATCCATTGTTACTTCTAAAATTAAAGTATATCTGATGCGGTTGCGTGAATGAAGAGGTCATTGAAATACCAAATTCATAAAACCAGGATAATGCACGTCGATATCAGACAAGATATCAAGTTGCTTTTCCCTTATATGATTAGCGGAAACGATTTTTTCGTTATTCATCAATGCAATATTCCATTCCGCTTTACATATATGCGAACCTGATTGACCTGAGCGGATGGCAACCAGGGCCCAGGCTACAAGAAATTCCATCATCAGTACCCGCCGGGCTATCTTTTTCATTGTGACTTATTTTAGAAACAAAATTAGTATGGCAAATAACGCCTGGCAATCACATAAAGATGTGAGATGAATACCTCTGAATAATCACCGGTTTTGGGGATGGCAAATATGAAAAGGATACAAATTAAAGGAACCGTATTTCGTATGTGTAATACAACGGCTGAGTAGTAGATAATATTGAATTACATGTAAACAAACTCAGGAGTTGGAGTTATATCGGATAATTGTTAGTGTTCAGGTTTTTTCTGTGAGCACTATTTAATCTGCTATTATAATAATCAGGAGTCTTTGTGAACGAATTACCATTTGTTCTGTCCGCTTTTGCAGCATAGTGTTCATGGTTAATTCCTAGACAAGTGTTCAAAATTTTGACCGTTTCTTTCTTTATTACCCGTATTGTCAAATTCAATTTCATCTGTTTTCATTGTATCAGGTATAAGAACGAAATTATTTTCAAAAGTTAATAGAGAAAACGTTAAAGTCCGGGTAGGAGAATTTCTGTTGACATATATTTTATAGCAGTTTACAAAACTTTATTTTTATGGCAGACATCCAAACAAAAAGAAAAAAGACAGCAAGCAGGTGAGCCAAAAGGAATATGAACAGCGTTATCAAAAAGCGAAGCGTTCTTCGGAAGGAAGGAGCAAAGCAAAATCTTCAGACAACTCGGATTCCAGATCAAATAATAATTCGGGAAGAACTTCAGACAGATAGTTATACTGATTATTTTGTGATCCAGCCGGTAACATCCTGTCTCGTTTCAATGAAATAATAGTTATTAAAATTGCCAAGTATACCCACGTTTTCGCCGGCCGGGATGATTGTTTTTTTTGCTCCCAGGCTGTCGGGCTTGTCTAATAAGTTGAGGCTGGTCTTTAAAGTAAAAGTTCGGAATGGCTTACCTGCCTCATTGATAATACTGTTTTTAATAAATCCTAAACGGCCATCCGGCAAACTCACTTTAAACCAGCTGGAAGTTGCTGCTTCAATTTGTAACAAGGTATTTGCCGGGATGGGAATTCCGGGTGTGGAGTTTACTTTTGGTTCATCGTAGAGCATTGCTCCAGAATTATTATTCCGGGCGAATTTTCCAATTAATTCCAGTGGCGCACTGATGTTATCCGGTCTATTTTCAACGGGGTTAACAAAAGGAAGCGGGTCAACAGCGCCTCCAACGCTGTAGATGCCAAAATGCAGATGAGGCGAAGTGGATCTGGCATTTCCCGTATTTCCCATTAGTCCCAGCGTATCACCAACCTGTACGTTATCGCCGTCTGTTACCAGCTGCGAATCAAGGTGGGCATAATACAAGGTATAATTCTTATCCTGTGGTCTCAGCCATACAACTTTGCCCCCCAACGTGTTCTCATTTACTCTGGTAACCCTTCCGTTGGCAGCTGCTACAACAGGTGTTCTGAATGGAGCAAAAAGGTCAATCCCTTCATGATTTCGAGTGCCTCCGTCCCGCTCAGCACCCCAGAAACTTTTTATATGGTTTTTTCCGGGCGCTTTGATCGGATAGGCAAGTGAAGGGCCCGCAGTAATAGAGATCGTGTATTCGCCACTGCTTAATAGCTCCGGTTGCAAACGTAAAATATAGACGGCGTTCTCTTCAACTTCATGTTGTATAGAATAGTTTGAAGTATCAGCAGCCGCGATATGTTTCGGCTGGTTGCTGGCCGCAACCGTCCAAAGATCTATGTACAGGCTGAAGTTTGTCAGGGGTTTTCGGTCTACGATAATGGTGAGCTTTTGGCCGCGAAGTGCGGTAAAGCGCCATCCCGCCGCTGCCGGCCGGTCCGCGGAGAAATATCCGGACTCTTTATAAGGGATCGTTATTGCTAAAGGCGATGAAATACTTTGATCGGCCACCCTGAACCAGGAACTGCCCAGTACGCTTGTGTTAAGCCCGGCATTTTTAAGGCGATCAGCGTATTGCTCATGCGGAGATTTTTTACCGAATATGCCCGGACCAGAGGTTTTGCAGGAGTAGAAAAAAACAACCGTAAGGAAAAGGATGAGTTTGAATCGCTTCGGGAAAAGATCTGGCATAAGTGATGGTTTCTAAAAGAATTGTTTCAAATCCCAAGCCATGACAGTAGAAATATTGAATATTAACCAAAGGGATTAAAAGGCGGGCATAACTTTTATGTTCTTTATTGAGATAGTTTTTACCGTCTAATAAGTTTTTATGAAAAATAAACCAGATAAGACCCGGCAGGATGAGTCAACCGACAATGAGAAGTCGCCACAAGCGGATCAACATTTGAAAGACAAAGACAAAAACACCGTGGTCAGTGATGTTTCTTCAGAAATTAAGATAGCCAATGCCGGGGGAGAGCTCGAAGG
>JACMLY010000078.1 GCA_014379345.1 Chitinophagaceae bacterium | reverse complement strand
TCCCTGGTGTTAGTGCCATCACTCAATACCACTGTTGCATTTAAAGCAAGAAAGAAAATTGTGAGGTCCCCGATGGGCGAAGCATTGATAAAATTGCCGGCAATGGTGGCTATGTTTCGAATGGGTGTTGAAGAAACTAGTTTTATATATTGTTTTAACCTGGGGAAGTGATCCTGCATGATCGATGACTCCTCCAAATCGGTCACCGTTGCAGAAGCGCCTATCACACATTTATTCCCCTCTTTGTAAATTCCTTTTAATGATGTATGATTGAACAAATAACGGTTCCGCACATCTTTGAGTTCATCGTGTTTCTGAACATATAGATCGGTTCCTCCACCGATAAATTCCCCGAAATTTTCTTCTTGAAATTCTCCATTCGTTTCCGGTTGAAGTTGTTGTAGTCTTTCCTTTATACTTGAAAAATAACCTGGAAGGATTTTATCAGCAACAAAAGCCAAAGGCTGTTCCTTACCTCTGCCTTCCAGCATTTCTGCAATTTTTCCGGCAGCTCTTTCAATCGATTTGTACCCGGTACAACGGCAAATATTTCCATCAATGGAGCTGATGGCATTCTGCAGAGATGCCTCCTTGCCACTCAGACAGAAGCCGGCAAAAGACATCACAAATCCGGGTGTACAAAAGCCGCATTGCGTTGCAGATTCGTCGGCCATGCATTGCTGAATAGGATTCAGGGCTTCCATATTAATTCCTTCAACAGTAACCACATGCTTTTTATGAACGTTAGCCAGGGGAGTGAGACAGGAGGTCAGGGACTGATATTGTAGTTCGCCCTCTTTTATATCTCCTGCCAACACAACGCAAGCGCCACAATCTCCTTCGCGGCAACCGATCTTTGTGCCTTTTAAATTTTGTTCATAGCGGATAAAATCAACAAGCAAATTTCCGGGAAGCAGATCTGTGGAAACAGTTTTATTATTGAGAATAAATTTTATCAATTACTTTGATATTGGTTCTTTTAAAGTTAGTACAAATCGGGCAAGAAAAAGCAGAGATTGGTTTAAAGGTCATTGGTTCTAACGACCATTCAGCGACAAAAGTTTCGGGGAATTCAAAAATTCATCGCACAAGACAACGTACACATCAGCATAGAGGTAGAGACCATTCTGATATTCTTTTGTAATTTACAATTATAAATTTCCAAAATGGGCAAAACAGTAAAATCAAAAATATACCAACTCCTCGAACACATAGAAGATGAAACTGTGCTGAATCAGGTGATGGAAAATGTAACTTTCTACGCCGAAAAAAAGATATAGTGGATGAACTGAATGCTAAACAGCTTAAAGAATTAGATAAAGCTATTAAGGAAGTGGATAAAAAGGAGACGATTTCCTGGGATGATTTTAAAAAGGAAATGGATGAATGGAGAAAAAAATAATCATTACGAAGCGCTTCCGGAATAATACACTTCGTGTTTATCAATACTTGCTAAAAGAATTTTCTTCCAAACCGCTTATGGGTTTCTTCAACGCCTAGAAAAACGGATTGATTTTGTTGCCAAAAATCCAACGGCAGGAAAATCTTCCTCTAAGAAAAAGAATATACGCAGTATTTAATTCAGCCCGCATAACCAGATATTTTACCGTCATCACAATAATACCATTGAAATCCTATGCCTCTTTGATATGCGAAAAAATCAAAAGAAAAGCCCCTATTGATTTTGTACACCGGCCGAAAGAACCCTGAGGTGTTTGAGTCTACTTCGACCTGGCGCATGACTTAATGATCATTCAGCGGCAATCCCCTTTCCTGGAATTCTTTCCAGTTCAGGTAATCATCGCCCTTTCTTTGTACTACCATGGTAATACAATCTTCTACCGGGCAAATAAGCTGGCAGAGATTACACCCTACACATTCCTCTTCTTTAATTGCATACGTATTGTACGGCTTGCCGTAAGTAAGACTGATCGATTGGTGCGATGCATCCTCGCAGGCAATATAGCAAAGCCCGCAGTGGATACATTTATCCTGGTTAATATTAGCTACATGATGATAATTAATATCAAGGTCTTCCCAATGCGTTAGCGTGGAAACAGATTTTCCAACAAAATCATCAATAGTTTTAAATCCTTTTTCGTCCATCCAGTTATTCAAACCATCACACATATCTTCAATGATACGGAAACCATATTTCATGGCTGCGGTGCAAACCTGTACGGTAGTGGCCCCGAGTAACATAAATTCTGCAGCGTCTTTCCAGGTGCTGATACCGCCGATGCCCGAGATAGGAACTTTCCGGGTTGTTTCATCCTGGCTGATCGTTGCCAGCATCTTTAATGCAATAGGTTTTACCGCAGGTCCGCAGTAGCCGCCGAATACAGATTTCCCGGCCACATAGGGATTGGGAACGAATGTATCAAGGTCAATGCCGGTGACCGATTGAATAGTATTGATCAATGACAAAGCACTTGTTCCCCCTTCCACACAGGCCTTGCCGGTAGGAACCACAGAATGTACATTGGGCGTAAGTTTCGTGATCACCGGTATATGGGCTGCTTCCATCACCCACTCAACCACCATTTTTGCTATTGCAGGATCCTGCCCCACAGTAGCCCCCATTCCTCGTTCGGTCATTCCATGCGGACAACCAAAATTCAATTCCAATCCATGTGCGCCGGTATCTTCAACCTGTTTAATAAGTTCGTGCCATTTTTCACGGCTATTGTCTGCCATCAGTGAAACAATCATGGCCCGGTCGGGAAACAATCGAACGCATTCTTCTATTTCTTTGAGATTAATATCCAATGGCCTGTCTGAGATCAATTCGATATTATTAAAACCCATTACCCTTGTGTTATTAAAGTTCACGGCAGAATATCTTGATGATACATTTTTTACTTGTGAACCAAGGGTTTTCCAAACCACGCCACCCCATCCTGCTTCGAATGCCCGAAGCACATTGTATTTTTTATCCGTCGGCGGGGCACTGGCCAACCAATAGGGATTGGGAGATTTTATGCCTAAAAAATTTGCAGAGATATCAGCCATACATATGGTTTGTAGTTTATGGTTTTTTGTTTGTGGTTACGGGCTGTGCTTGATAAAGACCTCACCCCTGCCCCTCTCCAAAGGAGAGGGGTGAAGAATCACGATCAACAGTTGATGCCGTTATTACTGACATGGCGTTTTGCTCTGCTCCCTCTCCTTTGGAGAAGGCCGGGGTGAGGTGTTGGATGATCGCCGCAGCGGCCTCTTTCCCCGCCTGCACGGCATCTACAACTTCCTTACCCCCGTTTACGCAATCTCCGCCAGCGAATATTTTTGAAAGATTTGTCGCATGATTTTCCTTTGATAAGATCTTTCCCTTTTTATTTTCAAGTCCATAATAGCTCACCAGATCTTCGAATGGTTTCTGACCGGTTGCTTTAATGACCATATCAGCTTCAATCGTAATTGTGTCACCGGTAGGTATCGGCGCTGGCTTACCTGAATAATCAGGTGCTCCTAATTTCATCACATCGCAGACCAATGCGGTTAGCTTTCCATCATTGCCTACTATTTCTTTTGGTGCCGCCAGCCACACGATCTTACAACCGTCCAGTCTTGCGATATCCAGTTCTACCTGTGTGCATCCTTTTTCGGATTCAGATCGCCGGTAGACCATGGTCACTTCTTTAGCACCTAATCGTTTCGCCTGAGTGGCAGCATCTATTGCCGTCATACCCATACCAATTACTATTACTCTGTCACCAACAGGAACATTTGAATATCCTTTATCGCGGATATGATAAATAAAATCGATCGCATCTTCCACGCCTGCCAAATCTTCTCCCGGGATATTCAACTGATTGGCGAGCCCGACGCCGATACCTAAAAAAACAGCATCGTATTGCTGCTGCAATTGTTCAAGGGAAATATCCTTTCCCAATTCATGGTTATATTTTATTTCAATTCCACCGAGAGAAGTGATAAAATCGACTTCATCGTTACAAAACTCAGGTGTTACTTTGTAAGCGGCTATACCATAAGTCATCAGGCCGCCTCCTTTGCTTTCTTTTTCAAAAACAGTGATATCAATGCCTTCTCTTGAAAGAACATGCGCACAACTCAGACCTGCCGGACCGGCGCCAACCACAGCCACTTTTTTTCCGGTCGATGGTTTCCTTTCAAATAATTTCCATTTGTCTTCAATAGCATCTTCAGTGGAATACCGTTGCAATTTTGCAATAGCGATCGGTTGTTCGTGCATGAGGTTAAATACACAGGCCCCCTCACATAATTTCTCTACCGGGCAAACCCTTGAACAACCGCCACCAAAAATGTTTGAAAGAAAAATTGTAGTTGCAGAGCCTTTTATATTATCTGTTGTGATCTGCTTAATGAACTTGGGAACATTAATACCGGTTGGACATGATTTCGTACACGGCGCATCATAGCAAAACAAACAACGATTCGCCTCCACCAATGCGGCTTCCTTTGTTTCAAAAGGAGGATGAATGTCACTAAAGTTTTTTTCAAATTCTTCTGCCGGTAAACGATTGTTCGAAATAGACATAGGCTATTTAATTTCTACAATTCCAGCCACGAATTACACGAATTAGCACGAACTTAATTCGTGGTAATTCGTGTAATTCGTGGCTAAAAAAAGCATCATTTTGTAATTAGTTTATAATTCCACCAGCTTCCCATAAGTTTCCGGTCTTCTGTCGCGGAAGAACTGCCAGGTGCTGCGTACTTCTTCAATCAGATCAAGATCAAATTCAGATACCAATAACTCATCCTTATCCTCGGAAGCCTGTGCGAATATTTGCCCGCGTGGATCAACGAAATAAGAGGAGCCATAAAATTTTCCAAGGTTCCAGGGCTTTTCTTCTCCTACTCTATTGATGCATCCCATAAAGTATCCGTTTGCTGCAGCATGTGCCGGCTGTTCGAGTTTCCATAAATATTGCGACAACCCGGCAACTGTTGCAGAAGGATTGTATACGATCTCCGCGCCATTTAGTCCCAGGATTCTGGCGCCATCCGGAAAATGACGATCATAACAGATATACACGCCAATCTTTGCGTAACGCGTTTGAAAAACAGGGTAACCTAAATTACCCGGTTTGAAAAAAAACTTTTCCCAAAAGCCGGAAGTATGTGGAATATGATTCTTGCGATATTTTCCAAGATAGGTTCCATCGGCATCGATCACTGCTGCTGTATTGTACAAAACGCCTGCCTGCTCTTTTTCATATACAGGAACGATCATCACCATATTGTACTTCTTTGCATAGGCAGCCATCCGGTCAACGGTAGGACCAGGGACCGATTCAGCAGATTCATACCATGCTTTATTTTGCCCCGGGCAGAAATAAGGTGTGTTGAAAATTTCCTGCAGGCATAGTATCTGAACTCCCTGCCGGCCTGCGTCTTCAATCAGGGGTATATGCTTTTGCAACATGGCCTCTTTTATTTCTTCAATCGTTCCCTCTCCTTCTGTTTTTGGTAAACTCATTTGTATGAGCCCGGATTTTATGATTCTTGGCATAGTGAATTTTTTTTCCCCGTGTCCTTCGTGCCTTCCTTTGTGTTCTTTGTGAACCTTGTAATCGTATAGTCAAGGGGTTCACAAAGGACACAAAGGAAGGCACGGAGGACACGAAGGGTTTATATTATATCTTATTACTCAGTCTGTTTCTTTTTATAAATTTTCCATATCCTTTTTCAATTAAACATTTATTGTTG
>JACMLY010000077.1 GCA_014379345.1 Chitinophagaceae bacterium | reverse complement strand
GCGGGTTCCAAACCCGGGGGACGGCGTGGAAAAAAATTGTCTACCCGTGTCGACCTGACTCCTATGGTTGATCTCGGCTTCCTGTTGATCACGTTTTTTATTTTCACCACAACTATGTCAGAGCCTTCGGCAATGAAACTCATACTGCCGGCAGACGGAGGAGAGGAAACACCCATAATGCAAAGCAGATCACTTACCGTTGTTCCGTTCCGTGACAACCGCGTATTCTATTATCACGGAATCCTCGAGGATGCCCTGCAGAGTGGTCGCTATGGCATTGTGAGTTATTTGTACGATACGGGCATCGGCCAGGTTATAAGAGCCAAACAGGAAGCTATGAACCTCAAGGACCCCATGTCAGCGAAAACAATGATGGTAATCGTAAAACCGATGAACACGGCGAGCTATCGCAATGTGGTTGATATAATGGATGAGATGACAATTAACCAGGTCAAAAGTTTCGCATTAAGTGATCTGACTATAAACGAAACGAAAGTTCTTGCCGGCAAAAACGTTCAATAATCAGAAAAGATTTCGCATTAACAGAAAAGAGTTCTGATAAATGAAGAGACCACACGTTAATCTATTCACACCAGACTTTTCATTGTTCAACCGGAAGAGCGTGTAATATAAAAAGGATTTTTGCGCAGCTACTGTTTGATGTAGTAACAAAAACAAAAATCCTTTCAGAATCTTACTTATTCCTGTTCCAACCAAACCAGTCATTTCCATTCGCATACACCATCAAGCCAAGAAGGAAGATCATTCCGACTATCTGGGCATACTCGAGAAACTTATCATTTGGCTTGCGACCAGTTATCATTTCATATAAAGTGAACACCACATGCCCGCCATCCAATGCCGGTATCGGCAACAGGTTCATAAACGCAAGTATTATCGAGAAAAACGCAGTAATGCTCCAGAACGCCTGCCAGTCACCCCATTGTTTCGGAAAAATCGAACCCATAGATTTAAACCCACCAACACCTTTATAAGCACCGGTTTCAGGACTAAGGATCTTGCGGAACTGATCGATATAAAACACCAGGTTATCAATTGCCATCCTTACACCTGCCGGGAAAGCTTCGAAGAAACCATATTTCCTTCTTTCAATTTTCAATATACCAAGACTATCCAACTCCTGCGAATAACTGAAATGATACACACCGAGTTTACCATCTGACGTAATGGTTGGATTAACAGTAAGCTGCTTCCCTTCGCGTTCAACCTGCATAGCAACCTGCTGACCACGATGCGCATATAGTTCAGTTCTTACATTATCAAAAAATGGTGTCGTAACAGAATCAACTGAAAGTATGCGGTCATATGGTTTTAGTCCGACCTGTAGAGCCGGTGATGAATCCGCCACTATTCCAACAATCATCGGAACCCTTGGTGTAAACAACGGAGTACGGCTTCTCTTCTTCTCAATCAGTTTACCCAACAGATCCACCGGTAATTGTACAACCTGCACTTTTCCGTCTCTTTCAACAGTTACACGCTCGCCAACAAGAAGCTTTTTTGGAATGTCGTCGAAGTATGAAATGGGTGCCTCGTTAACAGCAAGTATTTTATCGCCATCTTTCAGTCCCATCTGGTACATGACACTATCCATCACCGTAATACCGTTTTTCGCATTTGCATTTGGCAACTTTTCTTCCCCCCATGTAAATAAAATCATGGCGTAGATGAAGAAAGCAACAAGTACGTTCACGGTTACCCCGCCGATCATTATAATTAATCGCTGCCAGGCTGGTTTACTTCTGAACTCCCAGGGTTGCGGTGGCTTTTTCATTTGCTCCTTATCCATGCTCTCATCGACCATGCCGGCAATTTTCACATATCCACCTAATGGTAGCCAACCGATACCATAAACAGTTTCACCAATCTTCTTCTTAAAAAGTGAAAACCAGGGATCAAAAAATAAATAGAATTTCTCCACCTTACACTTAAACAATTTCGCGGGGAGAAAGTGACCAAACTCATGAAGTATGACCAATATTGAGAGAGACAGGATCAGGTAAAATGCCTGGATGCCAACACTTGCCCAATCAATCGCCAAAAAATAAAACATATTCAGATTGTAAATTTTAAAAGTAGTTAAGATTGCAATTTTGATTTTCTAAAACATCCGCGTTTTGTAAATACCAACATCTACGAAAATATCAATACCGGAAGATGCTTATTATTCAGCAATCGTTGTGTAAATTTTGTATCGAAGACCTGGTTAATAAAAATTTTAACAAAATGCATTTGATTTCAATCTCCTGAATATTATGGATGCTATCAGCGAAATCAGAACACATCAACGTTTAATTTTACAACTTAATCAGCGATGCCGCGAAATTACGGGCCTCCCCATCGCTTTCAAAATATTCTTCAAGCGTTGGGTTTTTGATGAAAGACACATGACCCATTGTTTTTTCGATCACGTCCGTCATATCCAGGAAACCCACACGATTTCTTAAGAACGCATAAACCGCAATTTCATTGGCTGCATTTAATATGCAGGGGACATTTCCCCCTTTATACATAGCGTCGGTGGCCAGGGTAAGGTTGCGGAAGGTCTTGGTATCAGGTTCTTCGAAATTCAACTGGGCCGGTTTGCGGAAATCGTAACGTTTCAGGTTGCTGGGAATGCGATGCGGAAAAGCCAATGCATATTGTATCGGCAATTTCATATCCGGCAAACCCATCTGTGCTTTTATACTGCCATCTTCAAACTGAACCATGCTGTGAATAATACTTTCCTTATGTATCAGCACCTGCACCTGTTCAGGCTGTAAATTAAACAGCCATTTAGCTTCAATCATTTCCAAACCCTTGTTCATCAGGGTGGCAGAATCAATAGTGATTTTCGCCCCCATGGTCCAGTTGGGATGCTGCAATGCATGATCCCTTTTTACATTCACCAGGAAATTCGGTTTTCTTCCCAGGAAAGGGCCGCCTGAAGCAGTAAGGATCACCTTTTCAATCCGGTTGCGGGTCTCCCCTACCAAACATTGAAAGATGGCTGAATGTTCTGAGTCTACAGGAATTATCGGGGCGCGGTGTTCAACTGCTTTTTGCATTACAATATCACCGGCTACCACCAGGGTTTCCTTGTTAGCGAGTGCAATACCTTTGCCGGCTTCTATAGCTTTTAAAGTAGGCTTCAACCCGGCAAAACCAACAATCGCAGCGATCATCATATCGTAAACATCCATCGATGCTACTTCTTCAAGTGCAGATTCGCCGGTAAATACTTTTATATTATGGCTTGATAATTCTTCTTTTACTTTCGGATATTTTTTCTCATCACCGATTACAACAATGTTTGGTTTGAAGTGAATAGCCTGTTTGATAAGTAATTCTTCGTTACTCTGAGCTGTAAGCACTTCAACCGAAAACGATTCGGGGTTTGCGCCGATCACGTCCAGTGCCTGTGTTCCTATAGAGCCCGTTGATCCAAATATTGCTATACGTTTTGGCGGATGACTGTTTGACATAAATTGAAATCAAAAATTAATAATACCCGGATGAACACTATTGTTCAACATATTTTTCGAGCGCACCGGCAATGTTGCGGTCGTTGCTCAGCCTCGGAACTTTGTTTTGTCCGCCTAACTTTCCGAGGGATTTCATGTAATCGATGAACCCATTTTTTTTCACGGGCCTGATCCTGAGTGGCATCAGGATATTGCCAGTGATGAGATCATCATAATAAATATTTTTGCCCCTGAGATTGGTGTCCACTTCCCGGGCAAAATGTTCCAGGTTGCCGGGTTCATTGGAAAATTCGACAAACCATTCATGGTATGATTTTCCGTCGGTCTGGCTGATCATTGGTGCTACTGTAAACTCAGTAACATGCACCCCTGAATGCTCTGCTGCTTTCATCAGGCTGTATTCAACTTCTTCACCTATCACGTGTTCGCCAAACGCGGAGATAAAATGTTTTATCCGGCCAGTAACAAGAATACGATATGGATTAGTAGAAATAAATTTAATGGTGTCTCCTATATTATAGCCCCACAGGCCGGCATTGTTATTTATTATTAAGGCGTAGTTGACTCCGACTTCCACATCTTTTAAAGAGATGCGTTTAGGATTGGGAGACTGGATCTCGGAAGCAGGTACAAACTCGAAGAAAATGCCGCTGTTTGTATTTAATAATAATCCTTCTACTGACTGTGAATCCTGGAAAGCAAAAAAGCCTTCAGAAGCAGGGAAACTTTCGATAGTGGCTACCGGTTTGCCGATACTGTCCATGAGTTTCGCCCGGTAAGGTTCAAAATTTACCCCTCCATGAACGAGAACGGAAAGATTTGGGAAGATATCCTTCACCTGTTTGCCGGTTTTTGTCCTCAGCCTGTCAAAATACATCTGCACCCAGGGAGGAATTCCACTGATCAGGGTCATATTTTCATTCACCGTTTCCTCAACAATTTTATCGAGCTTGGTTTCCCAGTCATCAATGCAGTTGGTTTCGTAAGATGGCAATTGGTTTTTGCGTAAATAGCTGGGAATGTGATGATTTACGATCCCGCTAAGCCTCCCGGTAGGAATGCCCCCGACCCGTTCAAGTTCCGGGGAACCTGAAAGGAAGATCATTTTACCATCAGTAAAGGCAGAATTGCCAGACTCTGATATATATGAGAGCAGGGCATTTCTTGCCGTATTTATGTGATTATCAATTGAATCCTTTGAAATAGGAATGTACTTTACCCCGGATGTTGTACCCGAAGTTTTGGCCAGGTAGATGGGCTTACCCTTCCACAGCACATTATGTTTCCCTTCTTTTATTTTATCTATATAAGGACGGAATTGCTCATAATCCCGGATCGGAACCTGTTTTTTAAAGTCTACGTAGCTACCAATGGTATTGAACTGGTGATCTTTACCAAAATCGGTATCCCGCCCCACTTTTAGCAGTTCTTTCAGGAGATTCTCCTGATCCTGAACCGCCGTTAACATTCCCTTTTTTACTCCTTTATATATATAGTTGGCAAATGGTTTTGCCAGAAATGATTTAATCTTCATAGCCCCTTCTGATCGTTAGGGAAACAAACCTAGTGAAAAAAATGGGAAACAGGCGCGGGAGTGTAAACGGGCAGCGTAAAGATCAAAAAAAACCTGACCAATTCTTTCTATTTTGCAATCATTCCCCTACCTTTGCAATCCTAATTTTTGGAAAGTTATGTACGCAATTGTTAAAATAGCAGGTCAGCAATTCAAGGTTCAGAAGGACCAGACTTTATATATACCGCATGTTGGTGGAAACGCCGGTGATGCAGTAGAGTTTTCAGATGTATTGCTCACAGATACCGATGGTTCTTTAGCTGTTGGCGGTGATGTTAAGGCAACCGTGAAAGCCGAAATCGTTGATCATGTTAAAGGTGATAAGGTTATTGCCTTCAAGATGAAAAGAAGAAAAGGTTTCCGTAAGAAACATGGTCATCGTACTCATTACACAAAAATCAGGATCAGCGAAATCGTATAATTTCAATTATGCATAACCGATTATGGTTTCATCCGTTTTGGATTTAATGATTTTTGCTTATCAATTTCTAACAAAAACAATTAAAAAAACTTTTTTGTATGGCACATAAAAAAGGTGAAGGCAGTGTAAAGAACGGTCGTGATTCACAGAGCAAAAGACTTGGTGTAAAAATCTACGGTGGTCAACCTGCTATATCCGGTAACATCATAGTTCGTCAACGTGGCACAGTTTACCATCCTGGTAAAAACGTTGGTGTTGGAAAAGATTATACATTGTTTGCATTAGCAGATGGTGTTGTTGAATTCAAAAAAACCAGAAACGATAAGACTATCGTTAACCTTGTACCAGTTGCTTAAGTAAGTTTTCAGGGCTTTACTTCGTTGTTTGATATAATAATTTTTTATCGAATTATTAAAAAAATTTTTGACGGTGTCAAATTAGTTTCTATTTTTACCATAGATAATGTTTTTTTACTAACCGTTAAATTCACAAAAACATGGCAACAAAGAAAAAAGCAGCAAAAAAGGCTGCAAAAAAAGCTGCTCCTAAGAAGAAAGCTGCTAAGAAAGCTGCAAAGAAGAAATAACTTCTCACAAAGCAGAACATATCAAGTCCCTCCATCG
>JACMLY010000076.1 GCA_014379345.1 Chitinophagaceae bacterium | reverse complement strand
GTAGAGGATGACAGGAGGAAGAGTATGACAAGAAGAAGAGTATAACAAGAAGAAGAGTATGACAAGAGGAAGGGCATGCAAACCAAGAGTACTGTCATCCTGAGCCCGCCTCAGGCAGGGTACGAGGGATCTGAGAGATTTTCACTTTGAACTGTCTGATAATAATAAGAAACCTCCAGGTGTAAGTCTCTAAGATGCCTCGTACCTCGGCATGACAGGAAGAAGAGGATGACAGGAGGAAGAGTATGACAAGAAGAAGAGTATGACAAGAAGAAGAGTATGGCAAACCAAGAGTACTGTCGCCCCGAGCCTGCTGCCGGCAGGGCATGAGGGATCTGAGAGATTTTCACTTTGAACTGTCTGATAATAATAAGAAACCTCCATGTGTAAGTCTCTAAGATGCTTCATACAGCGGCATGACAGGTATTGCTCCGCGTAACAGTCGGAAAAAGTCTGTAAACCGAAGGTGCGAGGCATGAAGATGGGTTGTGTATTACATCCTTGTCTCTAATTTGATAAAATATTTTATCTTACCCAATTGATTTTCAAAAGAAGAAATAAATCTAATGATCACGCAGCATCATCTACAGCTAACTGCCATCGCTCCCAAACTTCAGGGTGTTTGGGATTTATCCGGCAAGAAAATATATCAGATTGAAAATGGATTTGATCTTTCCAAAGGAGCACCGGTTTTTACGATCAAAGGAAAATATAGTACCCGCGGCTGGACCGAATGGACGCAGGGCTTTCAGTATGGTTCTTCCATCCTTCATTATGACGCCACCGGCGACAAAGAATTCCTTGAAATTGGGC
This sequence comes from Chitinophagaceae bacterium, assembly GCA_014379345.1. Taxonomy (GTDB): domain Bacteria; phylum Bacteroidota; class Bacteroidia; order Chitinophagales; family Chitinophagaceae; genus Flavitalea. Next base: position 51,429 of record JACMLY010000076.1, on the reverse strand, counting down.
GTAGGAAAACACTACAGGTGATGGCCCCGCATATCAGCCATATCGGGGTACACGACCATGGGTTCAACAACGTTAGTACTTATGGCAACCTTCTCCGGTTAATGAAAGAAGATAAGATCCCTTTTAATGAATGGGAGAAAAATTTTTATGAGTTGGCGCTAAAAATCTCGGGTGCAATCCAGGCCAGCAGGTGGACCCCCATCAAAAATGGCGGTTATATTCACTCATTCAATGGCGCACATTCGCTTTTTGTTGATACCATTCGCTCCTGCAGGGCTCTGATGGTAAGTCACGCTTTAGGACATGTGCTGCAAGCAGAAAATGATATACGCATCAGCCTGCTTGATCGCGCGCTCGAGCATATTAAAGCAACCGCTGATTACTCGGTGTATTACGGCGAAGGCCGTGATGCGTACGATGCATGGGGAAGAACGGCTCATGAAAGCGTGTTCAATACGAAAGACGGAAACTATCGCTGCCCCAATTCGCAGCAGGGCTACACCGGTTTCTCAACCTGGACCCGGGGTCTTGCCTGGGCAATGTGCGGATTTGCCGAACAACTGGAATGGCTGGACACATTACCAGGCAGGGAAATGGAGCCACACGGCGGCAAATCTGCCGTAGAATCATGTATGCTGAAGGCCGCAAAAGCAACCTGTGATTTTTATATTGCCAATACACCGGTTGATGGAATTCCTTACTGGGATACAGGCGCTCCGGGGCTTGCATATTTGGGCAACTATCTTGAACGTGACAGCGATCCTTTTAACGATCATGAACCGGTGGATAGTTCGGCAGCAGCAATCGGGGCACAGGGATTATTACGTCTCGGAAAATATCTCGAAAAGAAAGGTGATAAGGAGTTATCTAAAAATTACTGGCAGGCCGGGTTAACGGTGGTGAATTCATTGTTTGATGAGCCTTATTTGAGTAAGGACCCGGATCATGAAGGGCTTTTGCTGCATTCCATTTACCACCGTCCAAACGGTTGGGATCATATTCCTGCTGGAAGTAAGATACCCAATGGTGAATCAAGCATGTGGGGAGATTATCATGCAAGGGAGCTGGCCCTCTACCTGCAACGGATCATCAGCAATGATAAATATTATACTTTCTTTAATTGTGTAGTATGAATTCAAAAATCCTGAAAGATCTTTCACAATTGTGCATTCATACCATAACCACAAAGCCCTGGGATATTGAAAAGGCTGCAAAAAATTTTTCCAGGGAGGGAGTTGCAGGCATCACGGTTTGGCGTGACGCGTTGAATGGAAAAAACATTCAACACACTGGACACATGCTGCGGGAATTAAACCTCAAAATAGTATCCTTGTGCCGCGGTGGATTTTTTGCTTATAGCGATAAAGCAAAAAGGGCCCTGGCCATTGATGATAATAAAAAAGCCATCGATGAAGCAGCAGCCTTGGGAGCGCCGCTGATCGTATTGGTATGTGGTGCAGATGCCGGTCAATCGCTGGAAGAATCAAGAAAACAAATTGCAGAAGGAATAGAGGCAGTGATCCCCTATGCAAACACTGCCAATATAAAACTGGCTATTGAACCGCTTCATCCGATGTATGCAGATACACGTTCCGCAATAAGTACATTGGGGCAGGCGAATGATCTGGCAGAACAATTGAATTCACCTGTTGTTGGTGTAGCCATTGATGTATACCATCTCTGGTGGGACCCTGCTTTGAAAACCGAAATTCTGCGTTGCGGGAACAACAACCATATTTTCGCTTTTCATATCTGTGATTGGAAAACGCCCACAACCGACCTGCTGCTCGATCGTGGTTTGATGGGAGAAGGTTGCATTGGTATCAGGCAAATACGGGGCTGGGTGGAAGAAGCCGGTTTCGAAGGGTTTCATGAAGTGGAAATATTTTCAACGAAATACTGGGAAGAAGATCAGTCTGTTTTTTTACAAAAAATTAAACAGGCATACCTGGAACATTCCTGAAAACAATTATTTATAGAAATCCGATGACAACCTATGTGAAAAACTATGTTCCTACTGTGCCTATGTGGTAAAAAATTTACCACATAGGCACAGTAGGAACATAGAAACAACATGGGCTGAAAGAATTTAAATTTAATTTCAATGGTCTCCCGAAAGTAGCATACTATAATCATAAACGCAGCAATCAATGAAAGTACATACAGTCGGAATCATTATGAATGGAGTAACCGGTAGAATGGGTACCAATCAACATCTTTTAAGATCCATCGCAAAGATCATCAGCCAGGGAGGTGTGAAAATAAATACAGGCGAAGTGATTATGCCCGATCCGGTGCTTGTTGGTCGAAATACCAGTAAGCTGGAAGAATTGTGCAGGCTTTCCGGTGTACAAAAAATGACAACAAATGTTGACGAAGCACTGGCAGATCCACACAATATCATTTATTTTGATTCACAAACCACAGGTCGTAGAGCAGAAGGGGTACGAAAAGCAGTAAAAGCCGGCAAACATATTTATTGTGAAAAACCGATAGCGGTTGATACAGCTACTGCCCTTGAACTGCACAAACTTTGCACGGAAGCGGGCTTGAAAAACGGAGTTGTACAGGATAAGCTTTGGCTTCCCGGAATCGTAAAACTGCGAAGACTGATTCAAAACGATTTTTTTGGAAAAATTCTCTCGGTGCGCGGTGAATTTGGCTACTGGGTTTTTGAAGGACATTCCATTCCTGCGCAACGGCCTTCCTGGAATTACCGGAAAGAAGATGATGGTGGTATAATTGTAGACATGCTTTGTCATTGGCGTTATATACTCGATCATATTTTCGGAAAAGTAAGAGCAGTTTCCTGCCTGGGCGCTACTCATATTCCCGAAAGGGTGGATGAGCAGGGCCGGGTGTACACATGTACAGCCGATGATGCAGCCTATGCCACATTCGAACTGGAGGGAGGCGTTATTGCACATTTCAATTCCTCCTGGGCTGTAAGAGTTCGCAGGGATGATCTGTTGACGTTGCAGGTGGATGGCACAAAGGGTTCGGCGGTTGCTGGTTTGCGTGAATGTTACATTCAGCATTATGGTAATACGCCAAAACCTGTCTGGAATCCGGATACAGAGCAGACGATTAAATTCTTTGAGGGTTGGTCTAAAGTGCCTGACCAGGAAGTTTATGACAATGCTTTTAAAGTACAGTGGGAATTGTTTTTGAAACACGTTGTAAACAACGAACCTTTTCCATGGAATTTAAAAGAAGGCGCAAAAGGTGTGCAGCTTGCGGAGAAAGGAATTGAAAGCTGGGAAAAAAAATGCTGGGTAGATATTCCGTCCATCTAATAAAAGACTTTCCATATGAATCGCGTTGCATTGATTACGGGTGGTACCAGGGGCATCGGCTTAGGAATTGCTGTTGAGCTTGCAAAAAATAAATTTGATCTCGCGATAAATGGAATGCGTGCACCAAATGAAGTAGAAAATACAGTGAGCGATCTAAAAGCGTATGGCATCAATGTGATTTACTGCCAGGGCGATATTGCTTCGAAGCAGGCCAGACAGGGAATGATCGCTCACATCAAAGATCATTTTGGATGTTTGCATATGTTGGTTAATAATGCAGGTGTAGCTCCCAGGGAAAGAAAAGATATTCTTGAAGCATCTGAAGAAAGTTTTCATCATGTGGTAGCTACCAATTTGCAGGGTCCTTATTTTTTAACACAGGCTGCGGCTAACTGGATGATTGAACAAAAAAAGCTGGACAAATTATTTGAAGCCTGTATTATAAATATTTCTTCTATTTCAGCAACAGTAGCATCTGTGAACAGGGGAGAATATTGTATTGCAAAAGCAGGACTCAGCATGGCCACCCAGCTTTTTGCTACTCGCCTCGGTGAATTTAATATCCCTGTGTACGAAGTGCGGCCGGGAATCATTCATACCGATCTGACTGCCGGGGTAACTGAAAAATATGATAAACTGATAAGTGCCGGTCTTACCATTCAAGACCGCTGGGGCGAAGCGGATGACGTTGGGAAAGCCGTTGCCGCTTTAGCAATTGGTTATTTTCGGTATTCGACCGGGCAGGTGATCATGGTGGATGGTGGCCTTACAATACCAAGGTTGTGATTTGGAATTACCGCATATAATGAATTCATTTTACCACATAAGAAACATAAGAACACAGGATGAACATAGGATGAATACAATCAATAGAATAAATCAGCTTTTCCTGCTAGGTGCCAGCCTATGTTTCTATGTGGTGACCTCTCTTACGGTTGTAAGAAATGTTACAAAAATGAAGAAGCCCGGAGACCGGGATACAGTTATAACCAGAATAAAAATTAATTACAGCATACATGGCGAATACAATGAATAGCGGGGCTCCGATAAACAATAAAAATATCATGAAATCACTTGTACAGATTCCGGTTATGGTGGCCGCCTTGGGTTATTTAGTTGATATGTATGATCTGTTTCTGTTCAGCATTGTGCGTGTGCCAAGTTTAAAAGCGATCGGTTTTAACGGGGATGATCTGTTAAGCAATGGTGTGTTGCTGCTGAATGTTCAAATGGCCGGGTTGTTATTGGGCGGAATTTTTTGGGGTATACTTGGCGATAAGAGAGGTAGGCTGTCCGTTCTTTTCGGTTCTATCATTATTTATTCTTTGGCAAATATTGCCAATGGGTTCGTGCATACCATCGATCAGTACGTTGTACTTCGTTTTATTGCCGGTATCGGCCTTGCAGGCGAATTAGGTGCCGGCATTACACTGGTTGCGGAAACACTTCCCAAAGAAATCCGCGGATATGGAACAACGCTTGTGGCTACGATGGGTGTGCTGGGAGCAATACTAGCTTATTTTATTACTGATCTTACTGACTGGCGTGTTTCTTATTTTATTGGCGGTGGATTGGGTTTGCTGCTATTGATATTACGGATGAAAGTTTTTGAATCCAGCATGTTTAAAAGTATCAAAGAAAGAAAAATTCAGAAGGGAAATATGCTGATGCTTTTCAATAACAGGGAACGTTTCTCCAGGTATTTTAAATGCATCCTTGTGGGTTTACCGATCTGGTTCGTGGTAGGAATACTGATTACATTTTCGCCCGAGTTTGGAAAGGCGCTCGGAATTAAAGAGCCTGTTGAAGCCGGTAAAGCGGTGATGTTGGCGTTCTCAGGACAGGTATTGGGAGATATATGTAGTGGTTTTATGAGCCAGTATTTGAAAAGCAGAAAAAAAGCAATTGCTGTTTTCCTCATGCTTTCAATGATATTTATCCTGGTGTATCTATTATATCCCTCCCAGGAACTTTTTATTTTTTATGCAATCTGCACATGCCTTGGTTTTGCCAATGGATACTGGACGCTCTTCATCACAATTTCTGCAGAACTTTTTGGAACGAACCTACGGTCAACAGTTGCCACCACTGCGCCTAATTTTGTTAGGGGAGCCATCATCCCCCTCACTGCCGCTTTCCTTTGGCTCAAGCCGCAACTGGGAACCATATACAGCGCGTTATCTGTAGGAATGGTCGCACTAATTATTTCTTTGCTTGCGCTTTGGTTCCTCGATGAAACTTTTTCGAAGGATCTAAATTATGTTGAAGAGGATAAGTGAGGTGATTAAATAAATAATCTTTGAGCAGAAAATAAATGAACTTTTCTTTGTGTCTTAGTGGCTTGGTGGCAACCATTTTTGCCACGAAGGCACTAAGGACAAAGGAGACACAACGAAAGACACGAAAGACGCAAAGAATATTACGCGGAGCATGAAAAAGCAAATAAGATCATCCCTTGACGGGCACCAACCTGAAAATAGTTCCCGGATTTTCAACAGCCATGTAAATATATCCATCAGGCCCCATGCGGACATCCCGTACGCGGCCTATATTTTTAAATAACATTTCTTCCTTTACCACTTTATTATTCTTAATAGTAACCAGGTCAAGATATTTGAAACGAAGTGATCCTACCAGTAACTGGCCTTTCCATGACTTGTAACGGTCTCCGGTTACAAAGGCCATTCCCGATGGGCCGATTGAGGGAAGCCAATACAGAACGGGTTGCTCCATGCCGGGAGCCGCTGTTTTCTCGGTAAGAACTGTACCGTCATAATTAATACCATAACAGATCAACGGCCATCCATAGTTTTTAGCTTTCTGTACAAGGTTGATCTCATCACCTCCCCTTGGGCCGTGTTCGTTCACCCACATCGCTCCGGTAGCAGGATTCATCACCATTCCCTGCGCATTCCTATGACCGTATGAATAGATAGAAGGCATTGCACCAGGTGTATTCACAAATGGATTGTCGGCAGGAATACTGCCATCGTCTTTAATGCGATGGGTTTTTCCACCATGACTTTTTAAATTTTGAGGATTGCCAAATGTATTTCCCCTGTCTCCAACCGTTATATACAGAAATCCGCTTTTATCGAACTCAAGTCTTGACCCGTAATGATGGCGGGTTTTTGAATAGGGCAGGGCTTCAAAAATATTTTGCTGCTGTTCCAATGAATTGCCATTCAGCCTTGCGCGCATGACAGCTGTTGTTGCCAGATCACCCGTATCTGTTTTTTTACCCAAAGAATAAGAGAAATACAAAAGTTGATTATTTTTAAAATCGGGATGCAGTTCAATATCTAATAAACCTCCCTGTCCCTGCGCTACAACCTGCGGCCCCCCGGTAACCGGTTGTAGTTCCCTGCTTTTTGTAACCCGAAAAATTTTCCCGCCTCTGTCGGTAACCAGCATTTCTCCATTGGGTAAAAATGCCATACCCCATGGAATACCAATACCGCTCACGACGGTATCTAACCTGATTGTCAGTGATTCGGTCTTAAAAATGTTTGAGCGGACAGAATCCTTAAAATTATACCTGCTGACATTCTTAATGCCCGTTACAATATAATCAACCAGGTCTTTAATTTCATCATCGGTAAATGCGGAATCGAAGCCCGGCATTCCTTCATCAGCATATCCTAGCTTAATGGCTTTGAACAGATCCAGTTCTGAATTGCCATGTTTCCATTTCCTGTCAGCAAATGCATCCATTTTTTCACCATGGCAACCGGCACAGTAATTTTTATAGTTGTCTTCTGGTGTTGCCATTGAGGCAAAGTCAGCTGCTATTTTAGTAACAATCATTTGATCGGCAGGGCGAGTCTTACTCTTTTCCTGGTGTGCGAATTGATGGTTTGCTATAAACCCCAGCGATGCGAATACGAAAACGATACTAAAAGCTTTGAGCATACAAAGATTATTTGAGTAGGTTGGACGACTAAGTTAATTATTACTTGCTATAGTTTATTTTTTGAAGTGTGCGAAAATGGAAAGCATCTTCAAAGACAAGTTGCGCCGCAAGGGGGAAAGGTCTACTTTTGTTATTCTTAACCTTCACTATGCATTTTATAGTTGTAGATATCAACTGGCCTGTTATCATCGTTGTTGGGCTCGCCGTGATCGGACTTCTTATTTTTCTTATCAGGCGTAATCAGAAAGACGAGAAAGATATGGAAGAAACCATGAACCAGGTTGATAAAAAACCGCTGGATCATGATCAGCATAATGAAAAAAGCTAGATGAGTCGTCCTGCACAAAAAACCAATCCTGTCATTTATCACTGGTCAGCGTTTCTCTGATGGGGCAATTGCAAAGCACTCCTTTGCTATTGCTTCGCTAAAACAATTGAGAACACAGCCCCTTCACCCGGGTTTGAAGTAACGGAAATAATTCCTCCATGGTTATCGACCACTTTTTTGCACAATGATAATCCGATGCCAGTACCCTCAAACTGCGAGCGGTCGTTAAGGCGTTGGAACATGACGAAGATATGGTCTGCATATTTTTGTTCAAAGCCGATCCCATTATCCCTGATCGTGATTTCAATATATTCTTTTTCAGGTATCAGCATTGAATATTGACGTATCTCTTTTGCTTCCAGATTTCGTGTGGCAATATCTATCACCGGTTCTGTGTCGGGTTTGGAAAACTTTAGTGCATTGTTTAAAAGATTGTAAAATAACTGTTGCATCTGCAGAGGAATAGCGCAGATGAGTGGGAGTATAGCTGTATTGACAAGGGCATTTTTTCTGGTAATCACCAGTTCAAGATCGTCCAAAACATTTTTGACAACATCGTTGAGATCAACTATTGTAAATAGTTCTGTTTTGGCTGTGCTGGTATAATTGAGTAATTCTCTCAGCGAATTACTCATTCGTTGTGTGGCCTCGCAAACCTTATCAATACTGAGCTTCGAACGATCGGTCAGGCTATTCTGTCGGTCATTCTTGACCATATCTGTATAGATAAGAATCTTGCGCAGGGGTTCCTGCAGATCATGGCTGGATACCTGGGCAAATTGTTCCAATTCACTATTTTTTTCCTTCAGTTCCCGGGTCCTTATTGTTACCTGTTCTTCCAAACGTTCGGCCTGTATTTTCTGATCATGAATATCCGTACAGGTTCCGAACCATTTTATAATATTGCCCTGGTCATCTTTTATGGGAAGGGCTTTTCCAAGAAACCACCTGTAATCGCCATGGATGCGGTCCCTGAAACGATATTCGATCAGGTATTGTTCACCCGTTTGTACGGCATGATACCAGGTGTCATAACAATATTTTACATCATCTGGATGCAGGATCGGTATCCAGCTTTGGTCCCCGTAGCCTTCTTTGAAGCCTGTGAATTCATACCACTGTTTATTATAATAATCAAGGTATCCATCAGGCCGTGATGTCCAAACGATCTGCGGCATGGAATCGGCTATTTGCCGGAATTGTCTTTCGCTTTCTTCTACTTTTTTTCTGGCAATTACCTGTTCGGTGACATCAGTAGCAATCATGACCACACCTGAAATATTTCCGTTAGGCTCATAGTACGGTTGATAAACAGAATTTAGGTACAGCGTTTTTTCTTTACCCTGTCTTATCAAAATCACGATCGTTTCATAAGCGTAATACGGCTCACCGCTTTCACGGACCCTGTCGAGCAATTCCATAAATCCCTGTTCTTGCAGCTCCGGAAGAACAGTGAGTGCTGATTTGCCAATAACATCGGGACTTTTGCCCCATAATTCCAGTACGCGGTCATTTGCCAATGCTACAATATAATCGGTGCCCTTGAGAATGCTGATAGCAACAGGCGCTTGCATAAACAGATCGTACGCCTGCTCATCCAATTCAAGGGTATGCAATTTTTTTTTCACTTCCACCTGTTCAGAGATATCAATTACATGGTGTATGATACAGCTTAGGTTACCGTGTTCATTAAAAACCGGGCTGTTCTTTGAACTCCAGTAGCGGATAGAAAAACTTCCATCAGGGTTTGGAATATCGTAATGTTGAACAGACATGGTATGTGGCTTCCTTTTCCGGATCACTGTTTCCAGCGAAGCAGTCAGTTTAGCTACGCCATCAGCATAAGGATCGTCAGGATTATCTGGAAAAACTTCGAACAGACCTTTGCCGAGAATATTTTCCCTTTTTGTATTGGTTACCGATGCATAGTCATCACTCACCGCAACGATGGTAAAATGTGGCGCATCCGGTTTTACAATCAGGTAGTTGCCTGGTATGGATTGAAAAATGATTTGAAAATCGGGTATTGTGAGTTCCACTGGTTTGTTCGTTTAAGTAAAACTTTTGCGTGCATTGTTCCTGCACGAGCATCCTGATGCAAAAGAAGCAGGTGATAAAAAAACTGGGCGTTCGTATCTGTTCTGGTGCTTCACTGCAGGATGCTACTACTACCAGTATGCCTTAGGTTTAAATATATCCTTATCAGATAGGGGCGGGTTATGGATTTAAATTACTCTTTTGTTGCAATTAAAACCTATTGGTAATCAAAAGATTTTCAAAAAAGAATTTTTGCTAAGTGGAAACTAATATTCCAACCGGTAGAATATAACTGGTAAATATATTGTTTTACAAATGCTTTGGTATATTCATGTCAGTATGGACATTATACTTATCGCTGTAGCAGTTATATTTTGCGGGTTGCTGATAAGAAATTTTTATGGCAGGAAGAAAACCCTGCAGCCTGATCAGTTATTTCCTGAAGCTTATAAAAAAATATTAAGTGAACACGTTGTTTTTTATAACGAGCTGAAGGCTGAAAAGAAAACGGAATTTGAAAGCCGTATGCTGCTTTTTTTGGCCCGCGTTCGTATCACGGGCGTCAAGACGACCATTGAAGATATAGACAGAGTATTGATAGCCTCCAGCGCCATTATTCCGATTTTTGGGTTTCCCGGTTGGGAATATATTAACCTGAATGAAGTACTCGTGTATCCTGATTCATTTAATGAAACCTTTAAACAGGAAGGAGCCGGCCGTAATACCCTGGGCATTGTGGGCACCGGACCTTACCAGAACATCATGATCTTATCACAGCACGAACTGAGAAATGATTTTGACAATAAAACAGGGAAAGACAATACCGCGATTCATGAATTTGTTCACCTGATCGACAAAACGGATGGCGCCGTTGATGGGATACCGGAATTTCTTTTGTCCAAAAAATATATTTTGCCCTGGCTAAACCTGATGCAGCGGGAAATAAAGCAGATCATGACCAACCGTTCGGATATCAATCCATACGGGGCAACTGATCCCGCTGAGTTTTTTGCCGTGGTAGCAGAATATTTTTTTGAAAGGCCGGAACTTTTAGAAAAAAAGCATCCCGAACTATATGATCTGCTGGTGACTATTTTCAGACAGCAACCACAGAAAAATGAATAGGTATTTCGAAATACATCTTACCATCTTTCCCAAAATGGGGGAGGCTCAATTTCAAGCGAACGCAAATACACGTATGCTTGTCCGCGGTGATGAACTTCATTGTCGATCCAGTATAGAATGATTGAATATACGGGTAACTCATACAGGCCGAATGCCAGATCTACGCGCTGAAAATCACCGGCCTTGATCGTGGGCCAAAGCCTGTTGATCAGTTCTGTTACTTCGTCCCAAAGTGCAAGGATCTCTGCTTTTGAAGCGGTGGCAGCTTCCGTATACCTGCGCAGATCCTCCCTGGTTGTCCAGTCACCGGTACTCACTCCATGCATACCTAACGCTGCCAGCCTGGTCATCTCCATCACCAGTTCAGCGAAAGGACGCATACCCCCAATCGAATAATTAAAGAATTTGTCTTCGGGAAAAGCTTCGATCATTTTCCGTGTCAGTTTTCGATGACCCTGCCAGTGATCGAGGAGTGCTTCGGGCATAATAACAAAGGGACCTTTGCCTGTATCCGTTGTGGTTACGAAATCTTGTTCCATAAAAAAAGTTTGAGTTTTAAAACCTGTTTACGGTACAAAGAAAAGAGGCGATACTGACAGCCCTATGTCAGCATGAAATAATTTTTTTTCCTAAAATAGCCATACCAGTAATTTATAGCTGGCCCAAATCATGCCTGCTACCAACAGGAATAAAACGAATAATATCGGTACAACAACTTTCCACGCACCACCCCTATAACGTCCTTCAACATAATGTTCCTTCATTAGTTTCAGGTTGCGCATATTTGCTTTGAAAGCAATATCAAAAATATCACCCAATATAGGGATCATTCCGAATAAGGCATCGATCACCACATTCAATACCATCCTCGCCAGTACATAGCCACTTGCTCCATTCCGGGCCATTACTGTCAGCAGGTATGCCGAAACTGCAAACGTCGACAGATCACCGGCTCCGGGTATCAAACCAATGATACCATCTAAGCCGAAACGAAAATTAGTTCCCGGTATGCTGAATTGAGCGTCCATCAGTTTCGCGATCCAGTCCAGTTGCTTAAAGTCACGGCCCTGGGGAATTTGTTTAGACATGCTGTTAAAGATGCAATTAACGTTCCTTGCTCTGACGCTCTCGTAGCGATTTAAATTGAGAATACCGAATACATAGTTATCAGCCTAAAACCCGAACATTGCTACCTCTCTGTGCGCCTCTGTGTCTACCTCCCGTACCTCTGTGGTTAAAAAAAATTTTGCTTCAAAAGATCTTTATGTGGCATAAAATCCAAAAATACAAAGACCGGTTTTTTTCTTTATATTAATGGTGATTTTCCATCGGGGAATATGGTAGTTCATACAATTCAACACTTCTAAAAAAATTATCATGAACGAAGTTGTTAATTGTGCTGCTTATTTAGATGGCCGCCGGGTAGCCAGCATTGAAGTCGATAATATCAAAAATGTTCTTCACCATCCCGATAAATTTGTTTGGGTGGGTTTGCACGAACCGGGAGAGGAAACGCTTCAACGGTTTCAACAGGAGTTCAGTCTACACGACCTTGCCATAGAGGATGCACATAATGCCCATCAACGACCTAAGATTGAAACGTACGGAGATACATTGTTCGTTGTATTGCGTACGGCACAGATCAATAAACAACATGACCGCATCGATTTCGGGGAAACACATTTTTTTGTAGGTCATAATTTCCTTGTCACTATCCGTCATGGATCTTCCATTTCTTATGCAGACGTAAGAAGCCGTTGCGAAAGCACACCGCATCTTCTGCGCAAAGGACAAGGCTTCGCCTTGTATGCGGTCATGGATTCTATCGTTGATCAGTATTTTCCCGTAGTGGAATCAATGGAGGAAGAGCTGCAGGAAATTGAAGAGAAAGTGTTCAAGATTAAGCCTACCAGGGAAACTACCGAACATATTTACCAGCTCAAACGCCAGTTGCTCGAAGTAAAGAGGGCCGTATCACCATTGATCGATATCTGTAACCGGCTGATGCGTTTTGATATCAAACTCATTTCTACAGAGACCCAACCTTATTTCCGGGATATTTATGATCACGTTATTCGGATCAACGAAATGGTTGATCATACACGGGAATTATTGAACACGGCATTGGAAGCTAATTTCTCTCTTATTTCCATTTCACATGGGGAAGTTTCCAAAAAATTTGCCGGCTGGGCGGCGATCATTGCGGTGCCCACAATGGTAGCCGGTTTTTACGGAATGAATTTTGAATTCATGCCTGAGCTGAGATGGCACTATGGGTATCCGGTAGTAGTTATATTTACCGTTTCATTGTGCGCATTGATCTATTTCCTGTTTAGAAGATCGGGATGGTTGTGAAAATCATTATTCTTCCATCCGCAGGCTTTTAATATCCTCGGAGAAAACATTAACTTAGGATACACTTCTTTTTATGCCGCCAATACATAGTATATTAATTATAGTAAAGACTTTTATTTTAATGATAGGTGTAGCGGCTGTTACAGTGGACGTAGTGGCTCAGCAGCCATTTCCTGACTCGTTAAAACAAAAAATTGACCATGCACCAGATCTTCAAAAGAAATATGATGCGCAAAGAGAAGTTTACCTTTTTTTTGAAAGAAGCGGAAACCATACAGAAAGCGGGCGGGCACTAGGAGAAATGCTTTCTCTGGCCCAACAGCTAAAAAACGACACTTTAGTGATTCATGTAAATTATATCCTTGGATGGTTTTTTCTAGTTAGGGGCGATTTCAAAATGGCTCTCGAATTTCTTTTGAAAACATTACGCATTGCTGAGTCAGTAAATATTAATGATCACATTATCAGCGCACACAATTCTATTTCGGTCGTTTATTTTGATATGAAAAATTATCCTGAAGCTGTTCGTTATTTAAGAAAGGCGCTGGATATATGTCAGCTTCTTGAAATAAAAACCAAGCGCAATGGTTGGCTGGCAACACTTTACACTAATCTAAGCGGAAATTACAATGAACTTAATAAAATAGATTCAGCTTTAAAATATGCACAACTGGCAAATCAGCAAACCTATGAATTAAAGACTTCGGAAAGACAAAGTCAGCAGGTTGCCTTCCTTTCAACCTTCGGAGATATTTATGAAAAACTTGGTGACAATGAATTGGCTGAAACGTATTATCGAAGGAGCATTATAATGGCAGATTCAATAAACTCTTTGCAATTTGCTGCTGACAACAATCATTATTACAGTAAGTTTTTATTTAAGCGGGAACGTTTTAATGAAGCTGTAAGCGCAAGTTTAAAAGGCTTGCACGCAGCTCAAACGTCCGATTATAAATTAGCAATCATTAAGGCAGCAAATATTTTGCGAAATACTTATTTTAAACGAAATCTACGGGATAGTGCCTATTATTATGCGAACATGGAAGCCAATTATCGGGACACCGTTTATAACGAACAAAATCTCAACCAGGTAAATGATATGACGCTCGCAGAACAGATACGTCAGCATGAAGAAGATCAGCATCTATATGACCAAAAGCAGAAAGCAAAGCGCAATATACAATACTCAGCCATTGCGATCGGTATCATCAGTTTTACAATTTTATTTTTATTATTCAGCCGGAGTATCGTTGCAAATCCCAAGCTGATCAAAATATTAGGAATTGTCGGCTTGCTGATAACCTTTGAATTCATTAACCTGATTTTGCATCCTTATGTTGCACATATTACACATGAATCTCCCTTTCTGATGTTGCTCGGAATGGTATTACTTGCCGCATTGCTTGTTCCCATCCATCATTACCTGGAGAAAAGGATAACCCAGCAGCTGGTGCAAAAAAACAGGAAGATCAAAATTGCAGCGGCCAAAAAATTGCTCGAGAAATATGATCATGAGGAAGGGGCTAATAAGAATAACGAGCTGCGAATGAACACATAGACTGATAGTAAATAGAATCCGGAAATCAGGATTTTACACTTCACTTGCGCGCCGAGTACTTTTACGCGATTTTTTGTTGTTTTTTCTCTTTACATGATTGAGTATTCTTCATCTTGTACCGATCCCTTTTTGGAAATAAATTTGTGGTATGATTTGGATCATTACTATACTAGCCGTTGAATTCACAATACTTATCAGTTTCGCCTTTTTTATATACAGGATTGTAAAAAAAGACACAAAACGTTACCAGCAGCGGGAGCATTTGCCGTTGTAAATCTATTGGGACATAAGCGACGTTTTAAATTCATCTCACCTGCGATATCGTCATGGTCTGTTTCCTTTTCGCGTCTATTGACGGCCGGGTATTTGACATCGGCCGGATCTCTTCTTCTCCAGGTACATATAATCATTAGCCTTTAACAGCACTTTAATCAAAAACAACAATATTTTAATTTCATATTGGGTTATTGACTACAAGTGAGCAAGCAAATCTTCAGAGGCACCGGGAAAACGATTACTCATTTCCAAAATGATCATACAAAGAACTCATTTTTTCCTGGTTCTTTTAAGCGTACTAGCCCTTCCATTTCTTGGGCAAAAGATAGTGTGGCTGGCTGTTTCGAAAAAAATAAATGGCACCGTTAGCTTCATTGGAAAAAAATATACAGGGCAAATGGTATATAGGTATGCAGTTATCTGGTTTATTGTTGGCAAGGACACGGTTTGGTTCAATGGCAGAAATGATATCCTTTTCGAAGAAGGAGAACAGGTACCGGTACGTTACCAGCAAAAAGATCCGGCCGATGCGAAACTGAATGTATTTCTTGCTATCTGGGGAGATACGCTTATTTATGGAGGCATACCGGTATTAATGCTGCTGGTCATTTTTCTACATCCTCAAATTGTTCCATACCGATCGAAGATCCGACTGAATACTACCAGACCTTTTATAATGATCGTTTGATTGAGGGCTCACTGTTGTTTATATTTTCCTTCTTCTTACATTTATGCCTGCAACACTATCTAGACAAAACCATACAGTAAACAAACAAAAGCGGTTACCATTTTGTGGTATGTGCATTCCAGGATAATAATAGTAAATTGATACCTCAAATTTTCATCGTGCTCTCTCAGTTCTATAAATACTAACCTTAAACATTGCTTATGCGCGGAACCATTTTTATTAATTACCGTAAAGACGATAGTAGCTGGAATGCCCTGGCTTTGTACAATGAGCTGCAAAAATATTTTCCGAAAGAAACCATTTTTAAAGATTTTAATACGATCCGCCCGGGCGATGATTTTGTTGAATCGATCCAAAAAGCCTTGTCGCATTGTAATGTATTGCTCATCGTCATGAGCAAAAACTGGCTGGAAGTAAAAGATAAACACGGAAACCGCCGCTTAAATGATCCCGACGACCTGGTGAGGATTGAGATTTCAACTGCCATTGAAAGAAATATACAGGTAATCCCTGTTTTGTTCGATAATATACCGATGCCTACCAGTGCAGATCTGCCTGAGAATTTAAGGTCTTTGCCGCGTCGTCAATATGTGGAAATTGAGACAACACGGTTTGAAGCCGATGTAAAAAAACTTGCCGAGGCAATCAAGGAACTTTTGCCGCCTGACGATCCGGCTATACCAAAAAAAGAAGATCATGGAAATACCGGTGGGCACCAGCCGGTTCAAAATACGTCTAATCAAAATGTACAGAAACCGCAACACGAAAATGTTCAGAACTTTCGCGGAAATACCAACGTACCGGTTGTAAAACCTGATAATTATCTGGTATTTGCTATCATCACTACAGTGCTTTGTTGCCTGCCGCTGGGCATAGTTTCGATCATTCACTCCACCAAAGTAGATAATCTTTGGAACGCTGGCCAGTATGAACAGGCAAAGACAGCGTCAAACCAAGCCAAACAATTCGCTATTTATGCTGCTATTGCAGGAGTTGTTGTAGGAGGGATATACCTGATAATGGTTGCCGCTGGTGCAGGGCTGGGAGGTTATTAAAAAGGGTAAACCACACTATGCGGATGTATTCACCTTACCTTTTATTAGTTCTGGCTTTGGTAACGGGCGTGGGTTTGCTATTTTTTTTCAATCCTGAAACTTCTTTCTACCCGCCCTGCCTGTTTAAAAAATTCACAGGTCTGCAATGCCCGGGCTGTGGCAGTGCAAGAGCCTGTTATCATTTGTTACACGGCAATTTCCTAACTGCCATTGATTACAACCTGCTTTTAACTGTGTTTCTTCCGCTCATTGTTATGGAAGGATTTTCCCGGTTGTTTTTTATTAACCGCGGCACTGAATCGAAGCTGCGGATTATCCAAAATCATGTTCGCCCGTTGCATGTTCTGGTCCTGGTACTGATCTTTTGGATACTCAGAAATGTACCGATCTATCCTTTCAGCATTCTGAGCAGTGATCATTGATTAACCTGTTTTTTATAGTTCGTCCAAAATACTCTGTCTTTTTGTGTCCTTCATGCAGTCCGTTGTGTTCTTTGTGAACCTATGACTGTATAGTCAGAAGGTTCACGAAGAACACAAAGGCACGAAGAACACAAAGTGGGTAGGATAAATATTGAATAGTAATGCATGTTCAGTTTATTGATCAATGGTGAAATTTCCCTCGCTAAAAAAATGTACATTCAAAGTCTGATCATACCCACCTGCTCCGGGGTATCCGAAAAACTAAAACACAGTCATGTATGAGAAAGTATATCGTCTGCATTATTGCAAGTCTCATTACTTATTCACAAAACTTCGCCCAGATAGATGCGGGGTTATTCCGTTACCCTGATGTTTCTGCTACCCAGATTGCATTTACCTACGCAAATGATATTTGGATCCTTCCGAAAGAAGGCGGCACGGCAATCAGGCTGAGTTCGCCCGCAGGCGTGGAGAGTTTTCCGAAATTTTCCCCCGACGGAAAAACAATCGCCTTCTCCGGCAATTATGATGGAAACACTGATGTATATACCATTCCTGCTTCCGGCGGCATCCCTTTCCGGCTAACCCAGCACGGCTATCCCGACCGGGTAGTTGAATGGAATCCAGATGGGAAACGGGTATTGTTTGCATCGGGCCGGGAAAGTGGCAGAGAACGGTATAATCAATTTTTTACTATTCCATCGGCGGGCGGAACAGCTGTAAAACTGCCCCTGGCCTATGCTGAATTCGGGTCTTACTCCCCGGATGGCAAAGAGATGGCAGTAACATTTATTTCGCAGGTATTCCGTAACTGGAAAAGGTACCGTGGTGGATGGAATGCTGATATTCATGTCTTCAATTTTGCCTCCAATAAATCCGAAAAGATCACTACCTCCGATGCATCGGATGAACTCCCGATGTGGCATAAAAATTCAATCTATTTTCTTTCTGACCGCGGGCCGGAACTACGGATGAACCTCTGGCGTTATGATATGGCCGGCAAAACGTATACACAGCTCACTAACTTTAAAGACTACGACGCGCATTTTCCCTCACTTGGCCCCGACGATATTGTTTTTGAAGCCGCAGGGAAATTGTATCTCTACGGATTAACATCACAACAATTGAAGGAAGTAAAAGTGAGCCTTGTGAACGATAGGGCAGGACTGAAACCCGTGGTGCAGCCTGCCGAAAAATATATTCAACATGCATTCATCAGTCCCGATGGCAACAGGGCATTGATAGAAGCAAGGGGGCAGATCTTTTCCGTTCCTGCAGAAAATGGGTATGTAAAAGACCTCACAAGAACACCGGCTGCTGCTGAGCGTTACCCTGCCTGGTCGCCTGATGGTAAAACTGTTGCTTACTGGAGCGATGAATCCGGTGAGTACGAATTATGGATGATGGAACCGGGTAAGGAGAACTCGGCACGTAAACTTACCAGTTATGGTGCGGGATTCAGGTACAATTTATTCTGGTCTCCCGATAATAAAAAACTGGCATTCATAGATAAGGCGATGAAGATAAAGGTCTATGATCTTGCTACTGATAAAACGACCGATATTGACAGAGGAATGCGAATGTCTCATGGCCCTCTGGAGGGTTTCCGCTGTAGCTGGTCACCCGATAGCCGTTGGCTCACCTATGCGCGCGACCTCGAAAATTATCATAGTGCTGTTTTTTTGTACGATTACCAGGATAAGAAGCTGCACAAGGCAACCAGTGGATTCTACGATTGCTACGACCCGGTTTTTGATCCGGATGGAAAATACCTGTACCTGTTCACAAATCAATCCTTTCAACCGAACTACAGTGATTTAGATAATACATTCATTTATGCAAACACCACGCAACTTGCAGCCATCAGCCTGACTAAAACTACTCCGTCATTACTCTATGCAAAAAATGATGAGGTGGGTATCAAGCGGGATGAAGAGAAACAAAAAGCAGATAGTGTAAAAAAAGTACTGAAAGATGCCGGCGTGATCGCCGCGAAAAAGCCGGCAGTAGCCGAGATCGATATCGACCTTAATGGAATTGAAAGAAGGCTGGTGATACTTCCACTCAAGCCGGGTAACTATGCCAATACCACCGCCGTAAAAGGCAAGATCGTTTATCATGTTTTTCCAAATACTGGTGCAGGCGAGGGAAAAGCGTCAGTGCGGTTTTTCGATCTTGATAAAAGAGAAGAGAAAATAATATTAGATGATGTGAACAGGTACTACCTCTCTGCAAACGGCAATAAAATTCTTGTTCGCAGGCAGAACACATGGGCCATCATTAAGCCGGAAGAGAACCAGAAATTTGAAAAGCCATTACGCATAGCCGAAATGCAGACCACGATCAACCCCGAACAGGAATGGAAGCAGGTGTTTATGGACACCTGGCGGTTGGAGCGCGATTATTTTTATGACCCGGGAATGCATGGTGTTAATTGGGAACTTGTAAAAGACCGCTATTTAAAAATGCTGAACGGGGCACTCACACGTGAGGAAGTGAACGTTGTTTTGGGTGAAATGATAGGGGAATTAGATGCTTCACACACCTATAAAGGTGGAGGGGATGAAGAAATAGGAAAAGTGGCAGCAGTAGGTTACCTCGGGATAGACTGGCAGTCAGAAGGGAATTTATACAAAATAAAAAAGATCATACAGGGGGCAAGCTGGGATGCAGAATCACGGTCGCCCCTGGAGACAAGCGGAAGCGATATAAAAGAGGGAGATTATATACTGGCCGTGAATGGTATCCCTATCACAACATCACAGGAACCATTTGCCGCATTTGTAGGGCTTGCAGGTAAAACGATAGAGCTGACCTACAACTCATCCGCTTCTTTTACGGGAGCCAAAACAGCCATCATCAAAACAATGGATGATGAGAGCAGGTTGCGCCACCTGGCATGGATAGAGGAAAACCGGAAAAGGGTAGATGAAGCAACAAATGGCGAAGCCGGCTATATATATGTGAGGAGTACAGGTATTGATGGGCAGAATGAGTTGATCAGGCAGTTTAATGCACAATGGGATAAAAAAGCGTTGGTAATAGATGAACGCTTTAACAACGGGGGCCAGATACCCGACCGGTTCATTGAATTGCTGAATAGAACACCATTGGCATTCTGGGCTATACGTGATGGTAACACCTGGCCATGGCCACCCTTTGCGCATTTCGGTCCGAAGGTGATGCTTATCAATGGCTGGAGTGGTTCCGGCGGTGACGCATTCCCTGATTATTTTCGCAAGAAGCAATTAGGCCCACTGATCGGTACAAGAACATGGGGTGGATTGATAGGAATTAGTGGAGTACCAACATTGATAGATGGAGGCGGTATTACCGTACCAACATTCAGAATGTATAATCCCGACGGCACCTGGTTTAAGGAAGGTCATGGGGTAGAACCGGATATCCTTGTTGATGAAGACCTGGCCTCTATGGCAAAAGGTGTTGATCCGCAACTCGAGCGTGCCATCATTGAAATAAAAGCGCTTATAAAGACAAAAGGTTTTACGCGGCCCGGAACACCTCCTTACGAAAAGCGAAGCGGCTTTTAGTGTGTTATTATTCTCGCAAAGGCGCCAAGACGCAAAGGATAAATATGATTATTGCTTCGCGTCTCAGCGTCTTTGCGAGATGACTGAAGTTTACCTGAACAATTCTTCAAAGATCACATGCAACACTTCAAAGGTGATTAGCCCGATTACGATCCATTCCAACACGTTACTGTTTCTATGCTGGAGAAGATCTTTAAACAATTCCAGGTTTTCTTTTACAATGGCCAGTCCTTCTGAAACATGGCGGAATCTTTCCTGCAGATCAAAGGTGCGGCTAAGATCATTGTGTATTTTATTTAGGCTTTCATCTTCCCATGTTTCCGGGGGGGAATCAAAAATATACAGGTTCTCTGCTATGCGATTTTTGATCAGTAGCGTTTTACCAATGTATTTTTTCAGATTGGTTCCGGAAATATCAAGCCTTCCCTTTTTCTCCAGTATCTGCGTGTGATAATTCGTTTCTTCCAGTAATTTTGTGGTCTGATCGGAATAATAATCAAGCGCCACTGATTCAGAGACATTCAGCATGACGAGCCTAAGTACATCAACATCAGATTTAATGATCTCTATTTTATTGTAGCCGATTTTGTTTTCACTTGCATTGGTTTCAATTTCAAATTCTTCACTCAGTGTTTCAGCAAAAGGATTTTTGCAATAAGGAGCAATAAACTGCAGGAATGAAGAAACAGCAATATCGGGAAAGTTTAAAAAGCAAACGACTCCGTACTTAAAAATATACAGGAATTGTTCCTGGTCCGTTTTGTAAAACAATTCATCAGAATCACTGAAACAGATATCAGATTTGAAAGCAGTTTTAACCTGTTTTATATCTATGCTATCGGCAATTTGGTATGATAAAACTTTGTACATGATAAATTATCAGATTATGCAAAGGAAAATATAATAATGGTTTGGTGGTTGTTATTATTCACATTTAATCAGATTTTAAATTACAGTTTATCTTTATACCTTTCATTTGTATAACTTGGTAGTGTGATTCACCAATAAAAACTGATCGATGAAAAAATTAATGACTATATGCGTATTAATCTTATGTAACGCTTATCTGTATGCCCAGGATACGAGTGCCGAGTCGGAAATCAGGAAACTCGAGGAAAAAGAGCGCCAGGCGGTACTAAAAAAAGATACCATTGTTCTTGCACAATTATGGGGTAAAGATTTTATGGTAAATGCACCCACTAACCGGGTGGTTTTGGCTGGCAATCGGGTCGCTGAAAGACCCGTGATCGCCCAAATGTCTTATTCTTCTTTCACCCGTGAGGTAGAAGAAATTCTTGTGAAGGGTGATATCGTGTTTTCAATGGGCAATGAAGTGGTGGTACCGGCAGGAGACAATCCAAAAGCGGGGCAGACAATTAAAAGACGATATACGAATATCTGGATGAAGCAAAACGGTGACTGGAAATTAGTTGCCAGGCATGCTAATCAGATCTGCCAGTAGATTTTTACACGATCACTAATAAGTGATTGAATGGGTCGATCAAAATTATGTTTACAGCCAGATCAGTAACTGCTTCAGACAAGCAAAAGATTTTGTCACTTTATCGAAAAGTAGCCATCAGGAGTGGTGGCATTGCCCGCTCTGAAGAAGAGATTTCTGAAGACTATATCTCTCATTTTATGGACCAGTCGCATTCCACGGGACTTGAACTTGTGGTTGATCATCCGCATAACCAAAATGAAATTGTTGCAGAAATACACGGTTACAAATTGGCGCCAAAGGTTTTTGCACATATCATAACTGAGTTAACTATAGCAGTAGATCCGGATTTCCATGGGCAGGGTATTGGAAAATTAATATTTTCCCAATTTCTTACACATATAAAAGACCACCGGCCAGACGTATTACGCGTTGAATTGGTCACCCAGGAATCAAACGAAAAAGCCCTGGGCCTTTATAAAAAGATTGGGTTTGTGATCGAGGGCCGTCTTGAAAAAAGGATCAGAATGAGTGGCAAGGAGTTGGACGCAGATATTCCTATGGCCTGGTTTAATCAGAATTTTGATGCATCTTAATCAAACATTTTCATGACAGGGAAGCATTGACGTTAGCCAGTTTCCGGATGATCTTTTTCAATTGATGGATATGACGCTGTGTATGATAAAGGATAAAATGAGCCGCTTCCAGGCGTGTGAGGAAGCCATATCCCGGAAGTTCAAACATCACGCAGGTTTTTGTGAGGTCTTCGGTTTGAATAGCCGTATGAACGTTTTCTCTTATATTTTTCGACGAATTCAGTAAGTCTTCTTTGTTATATTGAGCCATTGCCGGTACTATGGGATCAGGGGATTTCATCTTCGTTGTAAAATCCAGGAAATCGGACTTTATCCTTTCAACAAGTTCATCCGGGTTTCTCTTAGTTTCCTTAACGGGGCCATTGATCATCTCGGCAAATCCTGAGTTAGAAAGGATCATATGTTGAGCCAGTTGGGCTGCTGTCCAGCTTCCTTCATAGGGAACAATATTGATCTGCTGCTGGTCGATGGTTGAAAATAGTTGGATCAATTCTGTGAGCGTATTATCTATCTTTGTTTGAATTTCAGTTTTCATTCTTTCGTTTTTATCTATGCTTAATTGATTGATAGTGGATATTGTTTTAACATGAATGCATGCTTTCGCAAGGTTCATTTATTTTTCTTTGGTCAGTTCTATGTCCATCCAGGGAACCCAGTCCTGGCTGTTGGTTAGCTGCTCCCAGTGCGCAGTCATTTTGTCGCCATCCTGACCGATCACGATCGTTGCGCGTTCCGACTTTCCCCTGAAAGTCCAGATGCCGTCGTGTACACTTGCCTGGTAAGTACCCGAATTGCCCTGGCTATCGAAGGAATGTGTGGGGTAATTATTTCCCTCGGCATCGTATCCTATGATCTCAATGGCCTTCAGTATCTCCGCACCCACTTTCACGTCCACATAGTGAACAAGAAAGTAGCCACCTTCCAGCCATTCATAAGTATCAGTACCTTTAATTTTCATAGCGGTAGAAGAGTCGCGGGCTCTTGTTTTCCCTTCTGTATTCCATCTTCCTGCAAAAACATTCAGAAGAATGTACGCTGCACGCTGCCGGGCATCTTGTTCTGCTGTAGGCGCCTCTTGTGTCGAATCTGATTTTTTTTCCATGAGATGATATTCGGTTGGCATATTCAATACAAAGTTCCATTCATTGAACGAAAAATCTTGGGTGGTAATGCGGCAATCTGCAGGTCAATTGCGCCAACAAGACAATATTCGCGTTTTCAAATCCGGAAAGAAATTTTTGAAAGGGTAGAAATAAAAGACAATAGCCAGTCATTTAATTTGGCCAAAGTATCTTTCCAGCCGGTTGGTGTTCGTCAGTCAATACTTCGGCGTGAAATCCAAGATCTCTCAAAAGATTGATCAGGCAATCGCATTGTATTGATGAAGTTGTGGATTTTACACGCAGGATATTATCACAATCCTGTAAATCAAAATTGGCCTTATAATTTACAAAGGTTCTGTGTATCTGATCCAGCAGCATGTGTGCGAGATCGTCATCTTCAACATTTGTTTTAAAAACTTCTATCATTATTTCATGCTTTTACTGTTAGTCTGTATTCGCGTATAATTTAATGTTACTAACCGGACATTAATTTTCTGTTTGGTCATTTTTAAATAGAGGCGGCCGATGTATTTGTTCGGATAGCATTTGTTTCAGCAAAAACATTTCCAAAATGAGCGTATTTCGGTACGAACAGAATATTTAATTTAACATTATCATTATGTTTTAAAGAATTCCGGTTCATAGTGATTTATCCATGTAAGAAAATATCTGAGCCGGAATTTTCAAAATTTTTTTCTTGTGAATTTGTGCTTTTTTTTTATGAAAACTTAATCAGGATACTTCACGGCATCGTAACCCATCAATCTGCGATATAACCCAATTTGACCGATGCAATACGATTCACGATCGATAATAAAGGCCAGCACATCAAAAAGAGTCAGATCCTGTCCGGGCATTCCAAACGGATCGGGCCGTTTTAGGTCTTTGGCGGTTAAGCCAGCCAACTCATTTCTGGACACGTCAGAAACGGCTTCCCAATTTTTCTTAAGTTCGGCGAGTGATGGATACTGAATACCATCCTGAATGCCTTTGTTATTTTTGAACAGTTCGTAGGAGCTGGGTTTAAGATCGATACCAAGGGCATTGGCCATTTCATACCGTTGTTGAACAAGGCTACCGGCAAGCCAGGCTACATGGTTCGCCTTTGTATTTATCCGGTTTTGTGCATCTTTATCAGAGATGCCTTCAATAACATTTGGATAAAGCTTTGTATGGAAATCGTATAGATACACGAGGGTGTCGACTGATCTTTTAACTAAAGTCTTTTCTTGCATCATAAAGTTTTTAAATAATGGATCAAAGCTACCGCCAGTAAACATCGCTTGCGGGGTATTAATACGTCAATCTAGGGGGTTGGTTGCGACAGTCAGTTTAATTACATTTGAAATATGAAACACATTTCTATCCTGGTTCCGAAAGGGGCCATCTTAGGTAGCCTGGAAGGCTCTCGCCAATTGTTTACGCAGGTGAACGAATTTTTAAAAGCAAGAGGTGAACACCCTTTGTTCAAAGTTCAATTAGTAGGATTGTCAAAAGAAACCCCGCTTAGCGGAGGCTTGTTTACGGCGAATACAGACGTGCTGTTAGAAGATGTAAAAAAAACGGACCTCATCATAGTACCTGCCATCGATGGAGACATCAAAGCAGCAATCGAAAAAAACCATGACTTTATTCCGTGGATCATAAAACAATATAAAGGTGGAGCGGAGGTTGCCAGCCTTTGCCTGGGTGCGTTTTTACTCGCGTCAACGGGATTGTTATCAGGAAGAAAATGTGCTACTCATTGGATGGCTGCCGATGCGTTTAGAAAAATGTTCCCCGATGTAAACCTGGTTACAGAGAAAATTATTACGGACGAACAGGGAATCTATTCGAGCGGGGGCGCGTTCTCTTACCTCAATCTCATATTATATCTTATCGAAAAATATGCAGGTCGAGAGATAGCCATTCTTTCTGCAAAAGTATTTGCGATAGAAATTGACCGCGAAAGTCAACTATCGTTTACTATTTTTCAGGGACAGAAAGAACACGCTGATGAACCGGTAAAAAAAGCACAGGAGTTTATCGAAAAAAATTACCAGGAGAAGATAACTGTTGACCAATTGACGTCAATGCTGGCATTGAGCCGTAGAAATTTTGAACGGAGGTTTAAAAAAGCCACGTCTAACACAGTAGTGGAATATATTCAGCGGGTAAAAATTGAAGCTGCAAAAAAAGGCCTTGAAACCAGCCGCAAGAATGTTAACGAACTAATGTATGATGTTGGGTACTCAGACACAAAAGCTTTCAGAACCGTATTTAAAAAAATCACCGGAAAATCTCCGATCGATTACAGGAATAAATACAATAGGGAAGCAATTGCTGTATAATAATATTGCAATTTACCAATATCTATGTTCTTCCTATAATTTTATGTGGTAAACTGACTGCCCTGGGTAAGTTTCAAAACTGTGCAGGATTTTTTTACCACATAGAATCATAGGGACATAGGAAGAATATAGAAATGCGACTAATCGCTTTCTTTAAAGGCCCTAAACTCACATAGCGGTAACCAGTTTAAGCCGTCGGTTTTAATCTCCCAATGCACGATCATTGTGTTTCCATTATCTTTAATTGTAATCTCGACCCGTTCCGATTCTCCTGTAAACTTCCAACTATCTTCGTTTACAGTTCCCAGGTATCTGCGATAAAAGCCTGTGCTATCGAAGCAATCCATACTGTATTGATGATTGAGTTCATCATATCCAATGATACGTATAGCATTGAGTTCCTGGTCGACAAAGTGCATTTCTCCATAATGGATCAGAAAAAACTTTCCTGATAGCCATTCATACAGTTCCTTTGTCGTTACCGGTGCACCTGCCAGGACAGGAGCACCTTCCTTATTCTCACCCTTTCCATTCCATTTGCCCACAAATACGTCCAGGCGCCTGTGCCCGGCACTTGGTTTTGGTGGTTGCGCCTGTGTACGGTCTGCTTTAGGGTCCTGCTGTTTTTGATTCAAACTTTTTAGAGCATTTGTTTCCATCATGATATTTTATAATTTATGATCATCAACCTAATCAACGATTTCACCGCAGGTAACATTGGCTATTGCGCCTGTTATTGCACTTGCGTGATCTGAGGCCATCAGCACGGCCGCGTTGGCTACTTCAGCAAGTTTTGGCAAACGTTTCAAAAGAGTTGTTTCTGCAAATTTTTCTTCAAACTCTTCCCTGGAAATGCCGGCATTCTTCGCATGCTGTCGGAAAACTTCGTCTACACCCGGAGCATCCGGTGAACCTGAAGATCGAATACATACAATGCGAATTCCTTGAGAACCCAGTTCCAGGGCAAGTTGGCGACAAAGTCCTTCAATTGCCGCGCATGCAACCCCGAAACCACCAACATTGGGATATGGATGGCGGGCTGCATTGGCGGTAATGGCCAGTATTACTCCCGAACCCTGCTTCATCATGTGTCGTGCGGCGTTGGTAGCTGTTAAAAATTGTGTTTGCATGGCATTCATGACCGGTTGTGAAAAATTTTCCTGCGTCATGTCGGCAAGAGGTTTTCCCTGTACATCTGCCAGGCTAATGGCATTGAAAGAAATATCAATACTTCCTACCGTCTTTACCACTTCATTCGCATGCATTTCAATTTCTTTTTCATTCATGGCATCAACCTGCGCTATTTCGGCTATTCCTCCTGAGCCGATTATATCATTGCGTACTTTTTCCAGTGATGCCAGGGTCCGGCCGGCGAGAAAAACTTTTGCTCCCTCTTGCGCAAAAGCGCGCGCAACAGCTCCTCCAATAGCTCCGCCCCCACCATATATCACCGCATTTTTATTTTTAAGCAACATAATGTTTTTTTTTTTGGGTAGATGATTAATAATTTAGATCTGCAGGCCGAATCAGTATGTTTTGAAGAAACAATCAATATCAGCTCACCGGAAGAAAGCATGGATATTGAAAAGGAAAGCACTGGATCGGTCCAGTCACCGGTAGGAAAAAGGCATGGATAAATAAATTTTATCAATAGTTAAAATTAATCTCTCTGGTTAATTATTCAGGGGTACAATCCGCCAATCTACAGGGCTAATTGCGACATTGGTTATTTGGGATTTGTCCGCAACGTATTAGAAACAAATTGAAAGATTTACAGAACATACAATTCAGAGGCTCGAGAAAACTTCAAGTCTAAGCCAGTACGAGGAACTATATCCGCGACTGATCATTACCGCCAGAAGCGTAATTATTTAATTAATGTTAAGCGAATGAAAAGGAAAGCTGTCGCGGAACGAATGACTGGCGAAACTTCTGATCCTGGTTATTTGTATTCCGGATATGATAAACGGCAGTTTCTGCATACCTCGATGCAACGATCACTTTAACATCGCCGGCATGTTTATTAAATAATGATCCAACAAGATCAGGGCAATTGTTATTTTTTGAAAGATGGGAAAGGAATAAATGGCTCATAAAGGCGGGCTTGTGAGAATTGAAAAGCTCCAGCGCCTGCCTGTTTGATAAATGTCCCATGCCTCCGCGGATACGGGTCTTTAAAAAGTAAGGATAATTTCCATTTTCCAACATAGCCTCATCGTAGTTCGCTTCCAGAAAAGCAGCATGGCACTGCTGAAAATATTTTATTACATGTGGGCAAGCCGCTCCTATATCTGTAAATACTCCTACCTTAATTTCCTTACAGGAAATGACAAAGCTGTACGGGTCTGATGCATCGTGCAGCTTTGGAAATGGAATAATCACGAGATCCCCGATAACCACCGGTTCATGGGCGGCAAAAGAAATTACCAAATTTTTCTGCAGATTAAGTTTTCCATTTTTTTTGGTGGCCTCGGTAATATAGACCGGTAGCTGATGTTTTTTTGCCAGCGTGTGTATGCCTTTAATATGATCGTGATGCTCGTGCGATACGAAAATCGCTTTCACCTTTTGCATCAATAATCCGAGGCGTTTCATCCGGATTTCTATTTCGCGGCAGGATATGCCGGCATCTACCAGGATCGCTTCTTTATCGTTGCCGATATAATAGCAATTGCCATTGCTTCCCGAATTCAATGAGGTAATGAATAAAGACATATGAAAAGGCAAATTAACCGGATTTTCGGCAATTTGCCACGGATTACACGAATTAGCACGAATTAATTCGTGTATTTGCGGCCAAAATGAAGTGGAGACTTACATAAATTCAGGAACAAGTGCAACGCTTCAAAAATTTTATATGTCCTGATAAATAAATATTTCATGTCAAAAACTTTATGCCTGATAATTGCTGCCACCTTGCTCGCAGGTTGCTTAAAACAAGCTGCAATCGATAAAACAACTTCCGGGTTGAAGGGAATTTGGGTGACAGAAGGAGATATACAAGGAAGGCAACCGGCTGATACACTTGTTTTTTTTACCAAGAATGGAAAAAATATGCTGAGCTTTTATTCTGCTGGCTCTCCGGGTCCGAATTGGCCTTCGCATGCTGAAACGGAATACAGGTATGAAAATGGCAAACTAAGCTTTAAAGATTATTCCGGTGCCAGTACTGATTTTTTGAACGTAGAAAGTTTTCAATGGACAATTGCCGACAAGGTATTCAGCGTAAAACTTTACCAGGTCCTTCATTTTATGTCAGCCGATTATCGGGTGACTTATCGGAAAATCAATTAATTCCAATAGGGGTTATCACTGGGGCTATTAATTTCTTAAATAAAAATCAAAAAGCATAGCAGCCCGTAAAAATTCCAGATATAGATATACGGCACTACCAGCATAGCCAGGCAAATGATCGCCTGCCACCATTTAATTTGATAAGCTCTTCTGAAAAAAGAAAAAAGCAAAAACAATAACACCGGAACCGAAATCAGAAAACCTGCCATCGTTATCTTATCACTCGGATAGATGGAAGTTAAGATCCAGATACCAAT
The DNA here is from genome assembly GCA_014379345.1 of Chitinophagaceae bacterium. GTDB lineage: Bacteria > Bacteroidota > Bacteroidia > Chitinophagales > Chitinophagaceae > Flavitalea. The sequence continues at coordinate 21,804 of JACMLY010000076.1, read as the reverse complement.
TCCGGTTATGAGGTAGAATTCATATAGAATGATGGAATTGATCTCTAACGAAGCCATACCCAAATCATACGCCGTAAAAGAGTTATGCGGATTGAATTTTTTGACCAGCAGGCTGACTACCCACAAAACCGGAATGAGCAAGGGTATAAATAAAAGGACGAGCAATTTTCCGTAATCATGTTGTCTGCGGTTGTACCTCGATTCCAAATCAGCCATGCTTATTTTTTTTGACTGACTCTTTTTTTCTGCAAATCCGGTCTTCCATTCGCGGTATTCACTTTTTTTTATCTGGCTCTGAAAACTTTCATTGGCAGGAGTAATTACAGTAATGCCCTCCGGCAATAAAAAGCAGATAATGGTGCCAACGAGGAATAACGCGCTCACCTTAAAATAAGGGACCGTTATTCCTAATGAAATATCACGGGTAACTCTTCCAGGGGTAAACAGGATCTTTTTTAAGGTTGTAAGAAACTTGCCGTCGAGATGCGTTAAGTGGTGAAAAAATTCTGAAACAAGATGATGAAGTTTTTTGTCTTCTGGAAGTATGGTCTTTTGTCCGCAGTTGAAACAATGCTTGCCATGTAACAGAGTGCCACAATTTTTGCAGTTTTTTGTCATGTTTGATACTACGGGTTGAATATCCTTCCGGAAGCCTCAAAACTTAAATATACGGTAGTTTTTAAGGGTTATTAATATGACAGAGCCTCATAGGGTAAATTCCCAAATAAAGAAACTATTCCGGGGGTAGGAAAACATGTTGTGTTAATTGGATTGTAACAACCACATCAGCACACTCTTATACTCTGGTACGAAGATCGTTTTACAGTGTAGTGTTAAACCGATCTTATGAAGAAAGTGTCCTTACCCCTTTTAAAAGTTCTCCTGCTTCTTTCATTCCTGATTATGTTCGGCCTAAAGCTATTCAGTCAGTCGTGCACGCCACAGGGGGATCAAACATCCTACGGTACCAATAACACCTGGATCGGATATGCTTATCAGGGACTGACTTTCAATACATATAACGGATATATCACAGAAGGCAATTCCTCAAGCCCAGACTTTGATGAATCTTTTGGTGGCGATCAGGTAAATTATGCAACGAACGGTTGCGCCGTATATACCGATCAATTTTCAATGCGTTACAAACTCGCTAAGAACTTTTCAAATGGTGATTATATTTTCACAGTCGGCGGTGATGACGGTTTTCGCCTGAGTCTTGATGGAGGCGTTACCTGGGTTATCGATGCATGGAATTTACAATCGTATACTACCCGTACATATACAGTTCACCTGAATGGTAATTACAATTTAGTGTTGGAGTATTATGAAAATTCCGGGCAGAACAGGCTTTCCTTCGTTGTGGCGCCTGCATGTGTTGGCAATGGCAATCCTGCAAGCTACGGAACGGGCGGATGGAATGGTTATCATTACCAGGGTACTAATTTTAATGTCTATAAAGGTGTTGTGGTAAAAGGAACGGAAGCAGATATCAATTTCGATGAAAGCTTCGGTGGTTCCAATACTACTTACACAACCAGCAACTGTTCCATTCAAACGGAGCAATTCAGCGTGCGATACAGATTGCAAAGAGTTTTTGCTCCTGGAACCTATATTTTTACGATTGGGGGAGATGATGGTTACCGTTTCAGCATCGATGGCGGCGTTACCTGGGTAATTAATAACTGGACAGACCATCCTTACAATATAACAACCCAATCAATTTCCATGAATGGTACTTACAATCTTGTTCTCGAATATTATGAAAGCGGAGGAGGCAACCGGGTAAGTTTTAGCATGTCTTCTTCGTTATTACCCATTAAATTGAATAGCTGGTCAGGAATTATTTCAGGCGATAAAGCCAGCCTGCAATGGAAAGCAGAAGGCGCTGAGAACTTCAGTCATTTTACCGTGCAACGCAGCAACAACGGTATCAACTTTCAGGATATTAAGAGAATTGACGAAGCCACAGGCATCACAGCCGCGCAATCTTATTTTTATAAAGATCTGACTTCATTAACAGGAACAACTTATTACAGGCTCGCCATGGCAGATAAGGATGGCAGCATTGTTTATTCAACAATTATCAGCCTTACGCCTCAAAATTTTACCGCTACCAAAATGTATCCTACTATTCTGCAGAATGGAATGTTATTCATCGAAACGGACAGATCCAGCCGCAATGTAAAATTAGATATCCACACAATGAACGGTACAAAAATAATGCAGCAATACCTGGGAGGTGGATCACGCAGGCATCAGGTAAATACCGGTACCCAAACATCCGGTTCGTATGTGGCAATACTATCTGATGGATCTGATATCATTTCTAAAAAGATTATTTTCATTCAGTAGCAAAATTCTTTAGAAATAAATTTTTTTGGTAATAGCTGGATGGAATATTCGAAGAACAATTATCGTTTTTTAGTTTTTTTGGCCGCTTTCGCTTTTCCATTAAAGTCAAGGGCCAGCTTCAACCAGTGCTCAAGTTCTTTTTTTGTTTTAAAGGCCTCTTCATTCACAAAAACGAATCCCTTTATTGTGCGTCCTGCACGGATCATTTCTCTACAGCCTTCTTTCTCCAGTACGGTATCGTGAAGGGCGGGATCAAACCGGCACATTATTTCATTATCTCCAACACCAACACACATTTTGTCGTTCACCATAAACAGGACTCCCCGAAACATTTTCTTTTCTGTAAGAGTGGAGATATGTGCCAACGCCTCCCGTACCCTGTTTGTGAGTTTTTCATTATAAGCCATAATAAAATTGTAAGTATTTAAGCCCGACAGATTGCAATCATTCAATCGTGTACATTTCTCTTTCCGGATTTCATGCTAAAACCTGCTAGTCAATTTAATAAAAAAATATTTAACCTTCATTCCGTCCTTTTCTAATTTCTTTAGTCTTATGGCACGAACGTGGATATAAAATTTCGCAATATTTCTTCGGGGGTTAGTCTTATTGAGATCAATAACAAATAAACAATATCTGGTATTCCTTTGGAGGCTCATACAAATTTCTGAAAAATAAATTAACGCGCTCGATAAATGCCTATAATATTTTTCAGAAAGAACAGGTTTGGAGAAGTTTTTTCAAAGACAACAATTTCCAAACCCAAAACTTGAATTACAGACCGGCACGCGCCGTTAATGTTGGCGTAAGATGGAATTTCGGAAAGCTTACAGAAAATGTTTCGCGCAAACTAGGCGTTTCAAACGACGACCTGAAGGTGAGAGAATAACTATTTTTCATATGCAAGTGTACGGATAGGTTTTATCTGTATAAGGCTGGGTGTCTACCCCGCCTTTTTATATTTAACACATTTTAGAATCATTGCTGAGTGTACTCGGCGTAATTGTATGAAGACACCGTTAAAGGATTTATATAGAATATTTTTTTTTGATCTGACTTCTTCAATCTGCTTTTATGTTAAAGTAAACAAAGTCCGTAGGGTTGATTTCCAGTTAATTAAGGTTGAGATAGTATTTTATTTAACATCCGGCAATTTAATGGCATGCTTTCCGCACTACTGGTTTCATCAAAGGATTAAACTTATTTGAAACGCTTAAATCAGAAGTACATGAAACAAATTATACTATCAAAAACACAGATTATGAAAAAGACATTATCCATTATTACAATTGCTGCTGTGATGGCGGCTTGTAACAGCAATCCCCAGCCAGCTGCATCGGCATTGAGAACTGCTGATACTAGTGGTTTAGCGGAATACCAGGCATGGAAGACCCAAAAAGATATGGCTGAGTTTAATGACTATAAGCAAGCAAAAAATTCTATCGCATACAACTCAGTTGAAAGCAAAGCAGCAACAAGCAGTGCTCCCAGAAAGGTAAAGCCTAAAACAAGCGCAACGAAATCGGGAGGTGGAACAGCTAACACCTCAACATCCTATCCTGCCAAGGCACCGGCAAAGAAAGGTTGGAGTAAGGCCGCTAAAGGTACAGCCATTGGTGCTGGCGGCGGTGCCATCTTAGGCGCCGTGATCAATAAGCGCAATCGTGCAGTCGGCGCCGTGATCGGTGGTGTTGCCGGTGGAGCAGTAGGTTATGGAATCGGTCGTCATATAGATAAAAAAGATGGACGTTATTAATATGGAAGTACGAAGTGTGAAGTACGAGGTACGAAGTTAGAAGTACGAAGTTAGAAGTACGAAGTTAGAAGTACGAAGTTCGTACTTCTGACTTCACACTTCGGGATTCTGACACTACATCAAGCCAACCCTCCCTTACGTCAAACAAAGTTTTCTCCGCGTGCTTTCTGTGGTTCTTTTGTGATGAGATATAGCTGCAAAGCCATCTTCATTCATTAATCTTTAAAAATTTATTTATGCAAACTAGAAAACAGACACGCCTGGCGGTTGGATTGCTTGCTATGGCGATTTTATCAGTAACATTATTTTCGTTTTCATTACGCCCGGGAGGAGATCATTTTGAAGTGTACATTAATAAAAAACTGGTATTTCAACAAATAGTGAGCCAGCCCTCAAGCCTTAAAAACTTTTCGCTTGACGAAAGCAATAAGAGCGACCGGGTGGAAGTGTTTTATAGTCATTGCGGAAAGATAGGGAGCAAAAGGACCATCACCATAAAAGACGGAAAAAATACGGTTAAGCAGTGGCGCTTTTCAGATGTAGGAAGCCATAAGTTCATGTCGATCGGGGCAAAAGACATTCTCGCTTTCCAAAATAAAAATGCCGATAGAACAATAAATCTATATTATTCTTCGGAGGAACTTCCTGAAGGAAGATTACTGGCATCCATTACTTTAAGCACTGACAGCAAAAATGCAATGCCATGATGAGTAGTAATGATTGAGGGCCCAATATTCAGCATCATTACCCCCCTGTGCCTTCCCTCCTTTACCTCGGTGGTTAAAAAAACGCTAGCAGCATCAGAATCCTTATATGCAACACCAAATTTAACCCCAGAGGCAAGGGAGGGAAGGCACAGAGGAGCACAGATATTTTGAGGGCATTAATGGTTTTTTCTTAGTGCTTATAGAGAGATCACCATAATCGGCTCATTCAATGAAAAAATTCAATAATAAATGACATCAATCTATCATTGATAAAGTTTATGTGATAGATTAAACCTTATTGGTTGACCCCTGCTTTCCAGCAGGGGTTTTTTATTGCTCTGATGCTGTCAGGGCGGTATTATTTTTGAAATAAGAACGATACCAGCCGCGGCACTGTATTCCTGTCGTTGTCATCAAACCATTCCCGTAACTGGAGGCATTGCAAATCATTTTTCCGGGCAGCAGCAAAAAAATCGGAGATATGATGAACGAAATATTCCAGTTGGATCAATTGCCCCTCATACTCAAACCTGGCTCTGCTCGCCTGAAGTTGTTTATATGGATGCAGTTCACAAAGATAGAAGCAACCCCCATTTTCTAAAGTTGTAGAGACCTGCTCGAAAATGAAGTCTATATTGTCGATATGTTCTACAACAAGGCTGCATGTGATAAGCGTGGCCTTATCCAAATTCCAGGCTTTCGTAATATCCGCCTGCCTGAATCGTACATGTGTGGAGTTGATTTTTTGGCGGGCGATATTCATCATTTCTTCAGAGAAATCGACTGCCAACAACGCTGAAGCCTTTTCCGCTATCCAAACCGTATTCTTTCCCGTGCCGCAACCTATTTCAATGACTTTCGAAAAATCGGTATTAACAAGCGAATTTTTTGCAGCGGCCTGCTCGAGATCCCTTGTCTTGTTTATTATAGTGTCATACGACTCTGCCCAGCGGTTATATGCATCCTGTGTGTTCACGGCGTTAAACTTTTAAGATGATCTCTATATTATTCAATTCATCTGATGTGTAATCGGTATTCAATAAGGAATCAATGTTATTGTCCAGCTGCTGCACTGAACTGGCACCGATCAGAACAGAAGTGATTCTCTTATCTTTCAGCAGCCAGGAGAGCGCCATTTGAGCCAAGGACTGGTTTCGGTCTGTTGCAACCTGATTCAGTTTTTGTATTGTTGTGAGCTTATCCTGCGTTATTTCATCCACTTTCAAAAACCCATGTGATTTTGCTGCTCTTGAATTCTCGGGAATTCCCTTTAAATATTTATCGGTTAACATTCCCTGCGCCAGTGGCGAAAAAGGGATACAGCCCACACCATATTTTTCAAGTACCTCGAGCAATCCATCTTCCACCCATCTCTCAAACATGGAGTATTTAGGCTGGTGAATGAGGCAGGGTGTACCCAGGCTTGTTAAAATCTCGATAGCCCGCTGCGCTTCTTCGGCATTATAGTTTGAAATTCCTGCATAGAGGGCCTTGCCCTGCTTTACGGCCGTGTCCAATGCCATCATGGTTTCTTCCAACGGGGTATTCGGATCGGGCCTGTGAGAATAAAAGATGTCAACATATTCAAGCCCCATGCGCTGCAGGCTCTGGTTAAGACTCGAAAGAAGATATTTCCTGGAACCCCATTCGCCATACGGCCCGGGCCACATCAGGTAACCTGCCTTCGATGAAATAATTAATTCATCGCGGAGCCAGCCGGGAAAATCTTTTTTTAATATCGATCCAAAATTTTCTTCAGCCGAACCCGGGGCAGGACCATAATTGTTGGCCAGGTCAAAATGCGTTATCCCCCTGTCAAAAGCCCTTCTCACAATTGCCCTGCCGTTCTCAAATACATCAACGGATCCGAAATTGTGCCAAAGACCCAATGAAATGGCGGGCAATAACAACCCACTGTTTCCGCAGCGGTTGTACTTCATCGACTCATATCTGTTGGGTGAAGGTGTATAGTTCATTACACTTTAGTTTGTGCGAAGATTCAATAATTTTTTATCAAATCAAATTTATTGAAACCATAAAAAGTTAATACCATACCTAATGGCTAACAGCAAATCAGGCTATATTTGAATTGCTCAACTACAATGCCTCATTCTAAAACTTAACTATGAAACGCTTGTACCTATTTTTCATGGTATGCCTGTTACTTGCACTTCCGATAAGTCATTTTGCACAGATCAGCCTCAGCGGCGGAACATACCAGCAGGATTTTAATACACTTGCTTTAACCGGAACGTCAGGAACCCTTCCTGCCGGCTGGTTATTTTTTGAAACGGGTACTAACGCCAATGCATTATACAACACAGGCACTGGATCGGGCAATGGAGGCGACACATATAGCTTTGGAATTGCAGGTAGTTCTGAGCGGGCCTTTGGAGGATTGCAGTCCGGAAACTTAATACCAATGATCGGCGCTTTTTTCATTAATAATACCGGATCGGTTCTTTCATCAATCACGATTTCCTATACAGGTGAAGTATGGAGATTAGGTACAGCAGATAGAGGACCAGATATTTTGAATTTTCAAATAAGCACCGATGCTTCAGCACTAAACACAGGCGTTTGGACGGATGTGGATGCCTTGGATTTCTCTTCGCCAGTCACAACGGCTCCGGTGGGGTTAAGAGACGGCAATGAAGCTGCCAATCGTACAACCATCAGCTTTACGATTACCGGTTTGGCCATTGCCAATGGAGCAGGATTTTATATCCGTTGGACCGATTTCAATCCGTCCGGAGCAGATGATGGTTTGGGTGTCGATGATTTTTCGATCACGACAGGTGGGGTTGACAATATTCCACCAGTAGCGAGCACAGTTTCTCCCGCAAACAACGCGGTTGATGTTTTACCCGGGACTATTCCTGCTATTACATTTAATGAATCAATAATGGCAAATACGGGTAATATCACGATACACAATGTTACTAACGGTACCAATCAAATCATTGCAGTGTCATCACCGGCAATAAAAGTTGCGGGTACAGTTGTCACGATTGATATTAACCTTTTACCATTACGTTCTTATTATATAGAAATTGATGCGGGTGCATTTAAAGATGCTACCGGTAATTTATTTGCGGGGTTGACCGGAACCAGTGCCTGGGCATTTACCACGGGTCCGCAACAACTCGCTTTTGATTTCAATAGTTGTTCCGGCACAGGTTTATCGGGCGGATTCAGGCAGTACAGTGTAATCGGACCGATCACTTGGGCTTGTACAACTTTCGGGCAAACAGGAAACGGGATCCAGATCAACGGCTTTTCCGGCACCGCACAGGAAAATCAGGATTGGCTGATATCGCCAGTATTTGACCTTTCTACTTTCGCGTATCCATTATTGACATTTGCAACAAGAACAAGATTTGCAGGTCCTTCCCTCAAATTGATGGTGTCTACCAACTATGATGGGCTGGGGGATCCTAACGGCTTTGTATGGACTGAAATCCAGGGACGTTTTCCCGATCCCGATTCGGATGTCTGGATGACCAGCAGGGATATTAATCTCAGTGCTTTTAAAAACCAAAAAGTATATATTGCTTTTGTATACACTTCGTCCCCGGCATCGGGTGCAGCCCGGTGGACTGTGGATGATTTTGTTGTGATAAATTCTCCGGTTGTTCCCAGGCCAGCCATTATTTTTAAACCGGCTGAATTGGATTTCGATTATACACAATCTGGTGCAAGCTCAGCCCGGCTGCCATTTACTATTAATGCTTATAACCTCCAGGGAAATCTTACCATTAGAGCGCCGCTGGGATTTTCTGTTTCTACTGATAGTATCCAGTTTAGTAGCAGCATCACGATCACACAGACTGCTGCCGAATCTGTTAACCACAAACTGTATGCGCGCTTTATACCTTACCTTCCCAATAGAGAGTTTTCCGGAAATATCCGGGTAACTTCAACCAACCTGGATACATTAGCTGTCAAATTATCCGGTAGCAGCCTTCGTGCATTGAAAGTAGTGAACTGGAACATCGAATGGTTTGGCAGCACAGAGTTTGGACCAACAAATGAGCCGTTGCAGCAACAAAATGTAAAGACCATTCTGCAGAAACTGGATGCGGATCTGTTTGCTTTGGAGGAAGTGGTGGACACTTTAAAGTTGAAGGAAATGGTAGACCAGATGCCCGGGTATGCATATACTATTTCCGATTTTTCATCACGCGCAGATGATTTGAATGATCCTGATTATCCTTCCGCTCAAAAACTGGCTTTTGTATACAAGACCTCGGTAGTCAAAAAATTATATACTTATGGCGTACTGCGTTTCGGAGGAAGTGCAGATGCTTACAATGATTGGGCCAGCGGACGATTCCCTTATTTGATGAAGGCAGAAGTGAATCTTCAGGGAGTTACTGCAACGGTGAACTTTGTGGTGATCCATTCAAAAGCCAATACAGGAACGGTGGCTGAAAGAGTTGAATCATGGGAACGCCGCAAAGGTGGAATAGATGAATTAAAAGATAGCCTGGATGTTTATTATCCCTACAGCAATCTGATTCTGCTGGGTGATTTCAATGACGATCTTGATTCTACCATCGCGCCCAATATTCCGGGCAATATCAGTTCGTATATTAATTTGATCAATGATTCAGTGGACTACAAACTGCTGACACTACCACTAAGCAGGGCAGGGCTGAAATCCACCGTATCATTCGACAATGTGATCGATCACCAGGTTGCTTCAAACGAAATGGGCGTTGCCTATGTTCCCGGATCTGCTAAAATTCTCACTTACGTGAGTACGATGGTTAGCGGATATGCAACCACAACAACCGATCATTATCCGGTCGTTGCAAGATATGACATGCGATTCTTTACGGATCCAATTGATGTGCAGTATTTCCTTGCTGCACCTTGGGGCCGAACTGTAGAATTTTACTGGTATACCAATCATGAGATCAATAGTGATCGGTTTGTTGTTGAACGTTCGCGTAACAATAAGGACTATGAACCCATTGATTCGGTTAAGGGAAAGGGTGATAGCCGGCAATGGTCGATCTATAATCTGAAACTCGATGACCCATGGCCTGGTAAATCGTATTACCGCCTGAGGATTGTGAGTCTAAATGGAAGCGTTCTTTATAGTAATATCGTTACACTCAACAGGCGTTTACAGAGCTATTTCTTATATGTAAACGGCGGAGACCCGTTTATGGCCAAGATTGAATATACCCTGTCAGAAACGAAACGTGGAACTTTACAACTCATGGATGTTACCGGGAAAATGTATTTTGAACGCCCGATGACTTTCTTAAAAGGAAAGAATTTTCAAAATATTCCAACTAACAATTTACCTGCGGGCACGTATATTGTTCGTATTGTGCATGCAGACAGAGTGGAGTCAAAGAAAGTGGTGATCAGGAAATAATGATCTCCTGAATTAGATAAACGAACAGCCCCTGGTATTTTCAGGGGCTGTTCGTTTATCTGGTCGATGCAATTGCAAGAGAAAAAGAAATTGAGGGATGGAATAAAAAGAAAAAAACAGAGCTAATAAAAACAGTGAATCCCAATTGGACTATTTTCAACTCATCCGTTTCTAATGGTTGGCCGCCCAAAGAAATTCCAACACGATTTTAAGATGTTCAAATATATAAACCCTCTCAGATGCCTCCTTCGTCGGCATGACAGGTACCCCCCTCCTGTCATGCCGACGAAGGAGGCATCTGAGAGACCTCATCCTTGAAACTTTACATTATTATCAGGTTCTTTAAAAGTGTAAGCCTATGAGGTACGAGGCACGATAGAAAAATTTATTCATGACAGGCAAATAAGAGTAAAATTTATTTCGACATCCCCTCTATTTGCTTTATCGCTTTTTCCATATTGATCCCCTTGCCAATAACGGGTTTAAAAATATCGCCGATGTCTTTTAAGCGTGGGATCATGTTCGAGATATTATAATCCTGCATGCGCATTCCTTGTTTTACTTCTTCCCAATACAATGGTGCGGAAACAGGCGCTCCTGATTTCGGACGTAATGAATAGGGCCCGGCTACTGTTGCCTGTGGCCGGTTTTGTAAAAAATCGAGATAAAGCTTCCCTTTTCTTTTATCGGTCGGCCTTTCGATGCTCGTGAAACCCGGTAATTCGGCATTCACAAGCTTCACGATGCTTCTTCCAAATTCTTTGGATTGCTCATAGCTGTATTTTGCTCCGAGGGGAATATAAATATGAAGTCCTGTTGAACCGGAGGTTTTGCAATAAGACGTGACACCCAAACTATCGAGAACCTGTTTAGTTATTTGTGCCGTTTTAATAACCTGGTTAAAAGGATTCTTATCAGGATCGAGATCGATAATGCACCAGTCGGGATTATCGGGAGCCTGTGTTCGGCTGCTCCAGGGATTCATTTCGATACACCCCAGTGATGCAATATAAAGCAGGCTTGCTTCATTGCTCACAACGAGAAACTCCTTATCACGCTCATCAGCTTCGCTACGATAAGGAAAAGTATCCATCCAGCCGGGTACTTTTCCTTTTACATCCTTCTGATAAAAACTTTCGCCATTGATCCCGTGCGGAAAACGATTAAGCGTCTGAGGACGGTCTTTAAAATACGGCAACATAAACGGCGCAACCTGGTAATAATAATTTAGCATATCCCGCTTGGTGATTTTTTCCTTCGGCCAATATATTTTACTCAGATTGGTGAATTTAAGAGGGTGTCCATTTATATTTCTTGTCTGCGTTTCATCTGTAGGGTTGAGTAATGTTTTCCGTTCTTTCTTTTTAGGCGCCGAAAGAATATTTTTTGTTTTCATTTTCTTATCTGTGATCTTTTTTTTGTCGGACGTATTGGTTGCAATATCCGTTATAGGTATTGCTGTTTCCCACTTTACATCTTTTGCGGTTTTATCTTCCCGTAATCCTTTGAAGGATGGATGACGGATCGCTCCGTCTTTTGTTTTTTCGCGGTAACTGATTTCGCACACAAGAACAGGTTTTACCCAGGTCACGGAAGCTTTCGGTGGGTTCGGTCTAAAGCGGGAAGCCTTGTTGTATTCCGGCACTTCCCGAAACGGGTATTTTTGAACAATGAGTGGTTTGCATTTTTGTAGGATCCCGGATTGTACCTTGTTCGTAAAGCCTGTGCCTACCGGTCCGATCGAAACAAATTCGCCTTTGTCATACACGCCGAGTAACAAAGCACTGAATTGCTTAGAAGTATTTTCATTGCGTGTATAACCCCCGATCACCACTTCCTGTCTTTTTTCTGTTTTAATCTTTAGCCATTCCCGGGAACGTGCACCCGGCAGGTATATACTATTTTCCTTTTTAGCAATAATACCTTCCAAACCCAGTTTATCGGTCAACTCAAAAAGCTCTTTACCCGGAATATTGAAGGTTTCACTGCGTTGAATAATGTCGTGATTTTTAGGGGCCACAGACGCTAATATTTTTCGTCTTTCAGTAAGAGGCAAATTCATCAGGTTTTTTCCCTGCAGCCACAGGATATCAAAAAGATAGTACATCAATTGTCCATCCGCTTCGCTTCGCCAACCTTGCAGGTCACTAAAATCAGCGGCTCCTTTTTCGTTCACAACGACCACCTCACCGTCTACTACAGCATTTATATTCCATTGTTTCAACGCATCGTACACCGGGTAAAATTTTTGATTGAAAGATTTATTGTTTCTTGAAACAAGATCTGTCTTTTCTTTATTAACAAAGCCAAGCGCACGATAACCATCCCATTTTATTTCATAAGTCCATCCGGGTTCGTCAACGGGTGCATCGACAAGAGTAGCAAGCATAGGCTGAGTATTAGCAGGAGATAATGTGCCAATAATTTTTTTCTCCGCCAGTCGCGAAGACGAACCCTTGGCCTTCTCTTTTTCCGTTTTACGACCGATTTTGGCAGCTGGTGGAATGTTCTTCCTTTGGGGAATTGATTTTGTTTTCTTTGATAGCAGACTCATACCGGAAGATTTCTTCCGGGTATGATAAAAACCTTGTGCCACCGCGATTTATTTTTTGACCAGTTTCTTTGAAATAAGTTGGTCTTTCAGTAAAATCTCTAATAAATAAGTTCCTTTTGCAAGGTGTTCCAGATTATTGATCTGAAAATTATTGCTGCCTGTTGTGACCGCAATCTTTTGGCCGGCCACTAGTTTTCCTGCAGCATCGAAAAGTTTCAGTTCAATATTTTGGGTGCTGAGATTATTGATCGTGATTTTTATTGATGAAGCGAAAGGATTTTCTGTAACAATAAAGCCTGGTAATAAGGGCTTTTGAATGCGTATTATGCCAGAGTAGCTAAACTTTCCATCCCTGTCAACCATTTTTAGCCTGTAGAACGTGGCAGGTGTTCTCCAGGAAGGAATATCCTTCTGCGAGTAAGATGATCCTGTGATTGAGTTTGCGGCAGCAATAGTCGCAATGGTATGATAATCGATCCCATCCTCGCTACTTTGGAGTTCAAAATGCAAAACGTTTTCTTCAGAGCTGCTTGTCCATTTCAGCAGATTGTAACCGCCCTGGTTCATTACAGAAAAATCACGAAGCGTTACCGGCAGTCCCGCGGCGTACAGATCGCTAATGAATGCTCCTTTGCCATGGGTAGCGGCGACAAGCTTATTATTCGCTGTAACAGCAAGATCCATTACAAGAGTCGCATCCCAGAATGAGTTATTGAAATCATACCAGGTAGCTCCGTTATCGGGGCTCATGTAAACACCCAAATCATTTCCAACATACACGATTGAAGGATTGCCGGGATCTAGTAGGATCGCATTATGAGGTAAATCAGGCAGGGCTGCTCCTTTACTTGCCCAGGAAACGCCACCATTGCCGGTTACATAAACATGGGAGGTGCCATACCCTCCTAAAACGATCCACACGCTGTCGTCATTTGTGGGGCTAACAGCAAAGTCCATGACAAACCGGTCGGGTAATGTGTTTTTTATATTTACAAAGCTTGATCCGCCATTGATGCTTTTGAAAACATTTGGAGGGGTGTTGATATGCAAATTGTTTACATCGTTATCAAACTGTGCAAATGGAGAAGTGGATACATACAACTTGTTCGCGTTTGTAGACGATACCGCCAACGCAATGCCGGTTTTATGTTGCGCCTCAATAAAAGTGTTTGCGGTGCCGGCAGAATAGCCATTCCAGGTTCCAATGGTGCCGGAACTGGTGCTTTTATGCAGGTTGTCTGAGGCTACATACATCACTGTAGGATCGGATTTGCTGATCGCAACCGGCGCCATGAATCCTGTTCTCGAATCGGCAGAAAATGCCCAGCTCTCCAATACCTCTGAGCCGAAACTGGTTCCTCCGTTTGTTGAACGTAAAACGCGCCTGGCATCATTAGAAGCAAATACGATATTGCTGTTGGTAGGATGAAATGCACAGGGACCTCCATCTCCGCCTGCTACTGAGGTCCAGCCCGAACCGTTGTACCTCACAACCCCGTTATCCTGCAGCCCACCGATCATGATATTGGGATTTGAGGGAGAAACTGCAAAAGACGCATAGAACTGTACCGCATGCAAGCCTCCATTGATCATAGAAAAAGAGCCTCCGGAATTAGTACTCTTATACATTCCTCCATCACAGGCCACATACACTACATTACTGTTCGAAGGATCAAATTCGATATCATGAATATCCGCATGCACTCCTCCAATTGAACCGGGATCGGTCAACGAAATATTGTAACTATATAAAGGAACGCCTCCCATGATCAGCTGGTTGGTGTTGGAGGGATTGATGGCAACATCATGAGCAAACCAAAACTGGTAATCACAGTGATTCGAATTGGGAAGGATTGACCAGGTATTTCCAAAATCCATTGAACGATATAGTTCATCCAACGAACCGGCGCTTCGGCCAATACTCGCGATAATCATATTTGCACTTGCAGATACATTGTCTAACCGGATGAATCCCTGAAATGAGGAGGGTAAGCCGGCAGTTATTTTCGTCCAGTTTGCTCCGCCATCAATGCTTCGGTATATTCCTTTATCTGCATTTGTAAGATTGCCTACTGCTGCAACCAGTTGATCTGTATTGGCAGGATTAATCGAAATATCCGAAACATATATTTTATTCAGTATCCTTGTCCAGTTGCTGCCTGCATCCGTTGAACGGTATAAACCATCGGTGGTGCATGCATAAATAATATCAGGATCTGATGGGTCAAACTTCATCATCTGAATTCCAAACAGGTCTGATTCATTCCTCGTGAAGATTCGCGCCCATGTGGCACCACCATTGATGCTTTTCAGGATTCCCACTCCATAAGTTCCCCTGGCTTTCCAAACATTGAAACCTATATTCGATGTATCGGCCCGGTAAACTTCACCGGTTCCGGCATAAATAATATTTGAATTGGTTGGATGAATGATAATAGAAGCCACACCCAACACAGGAAAACCTGTTGCCAAAGGCTGCCATGCGTTCGCTCCCAAACCTCCGCTTGTTGATTTCCAGATACCTCCACTGGCACTGCCGATAAACACATTGTTGCCATTTTGCGGATCGATAGCAACGGATAATATTCTTCCTCCTATGCTTTGGTTAGGCCCAATTGATACCCAGTTGCCACTAAATAAATGAATACCTGTGTTATCATTGATCCCGGACCGCGTCGATACACGTTCGGGATTTTTCATATTCAATGCCTGTAACCAGGCGCGGTAGTATTTCTCGTTAATATCAGCTCCATCAGGATACCCACGTGCCCACCACCACGAACTCATTTGCTTATCTGCACCAGATTCTCTTTCCTCTTCCTGCTCTTCAGCTTCTCCTGAAAATTCATTTGAATGAATTGACAAAAAATAGACAAGCAGGATCCATAATACGGATATTACCATTATAGATAATAATAGCTTTTTCATGGGTTTCATTTATGTGAGATGTCAGATGTGCGATGTACGCGGTTTATAATCTCGTACATCACACATCTAACATCGTACATTATTGCACTGTTATTTTTGTATTTAAATTCTTAGATCCTGTTACCAACTGAACCACGTATACGCCAGGTGTTAAACCACCCAGGTTATGTAGCGAAACCTGGTTGATTCCCGGGTTAGCCATCGCCATTTTACTCCATACCCTTTTGCCTCCTGCATCAATAATATAAATATTCACGGGTTCATTTTTTTCCATCACAAACTGTAGTGTGGACTGATCACGTACAGGATTAGGTGTAATTTTAAAGCTGTTATCTGGTAGCCCGAGTATTATTGTTCGCACTGCGCTGTACTTGAAATTCCCATCCTTTGACAAAAGCTTTAACCTGTAATAAGATCTGCCTGACAGTGGATTATAATCATAAAAACTATAATTATTGACCGCACCGCCATTGGAATGTGATTGAACAAAGGCCATTGAGCTCCATGTGAGCCCATCTTCACTTCTTTCAATATCAAACCCACGGAAATCCACTTCTTTTCCTGTTCCCCAATTCAATATTACGTTGCTGTTCTTTTCCGCTGTAGCTATAAACGACAATATTTCAACCGGTAGTATGGAATTTATACTTATTGCATAATCTTCCACTTCGCCATTCGCAAACCAGCGCGTGGCATTGTTGACCGTCATGCCATTGCTGGCAGAAGTTAACCTTATCCTCAAAAAAGTAGTGGAACCAATCGGCAATGAAACGGGAATCCCGGGCCATGCAAGGGTTTTTGTTTGCATAGAGCCACTGCTTGCAACGATGATCGATACGCCTTCAGCCGGTTCAAAAATTCCATCTGCATCATAATCCAACCATCCGGTAAGTGTGGCATTTGAGCCTGTATTGTTATAGACTTTTACATCCTGAACATAAGTTATGATGCCATTTGGTAAAAGAGTGGCAACACCAATGCCATCTTCGTCCGAGCCATCAGCCGTCGCTGTTGGAGAAGAAGTTTTATCCCATTCGCGATCGAATGTCGGACCAAGTCGCAAATTGCAATCGTATTCATGCGTAGCCTTATCCATCGCCACCGGGTCATAAGAGGCGGGAGCATCACCGAAATCACTTTTCGGGCGAAAAGGATCGGACGCATCTCCGGCCTGGCCTACCCATGCAGGAGAGCATACAGTTGCGCTGGCAACCGTTTTTGGCCCGATTGTTCCGTTTTCGTTGTAAACGGCCACACGTCCGCCCTCTCCTGGTTTGCCACCGGTCCAATATAGGGTTCCGTTCCAAATCTGTCCCACCTGGATGGGTGCCGGGTTACCACTTGTATTAAAAAAGGTTGCATTGCCATTTTGCATATTCAAATGGATAAACTGTGAAGTGCTACCCACATTTCCCGTGTTAAAGTCGTACAGCGATCCATCCTTAATGGAAAAATCGCCCCAGTCATGTGTAAGCGTTCCGCTTCCGTTGTCGGCTGGTCGTGCAAAAACCTGACTGCTCCTTATTGGATTTTGCGAAGCATCGAAATCAATTCTCCAGATGATCGATTCTCGGTTAGAATTCTTGGCTCCGTTTGTGCCTTCAATTCCCAGAAACAGAGAACCATCATAGAATGCCGCCCCGGCAGATTCAACCACTATGTCGAATAGCGGAATTCCCAGGGAGCTCACATCAGCTATAACTGTGCTGATCGATTCTGTATTGAAATTATATCGTTTGAGCGATTTGTTCGAAGAAGAAGGCGATGGATTGTCCATTACATAGTAGAGGATTTTATTGACATGGTCATAGGCCATCGAGTTAACCCATGGAGATCCCGGCTCGCTAAACAGCCAGTCTGCTTTTCCCGTTAATGGATTGAACAGATACACTGAATTGTTATCGGGTGTCACCAGGTAATAAGCAGGTTGGCCGGTAAAGGGTTGCTGAGATATATAATAATTAAGGGGAAAGCTACCGGCTGTACATGCTGTTATATCGGATAGCCAGAAATTTCCTGCTGTTCCACCGGCAATTCCCAGATTTATCGTAACACTCTTTATACCATTCGCAATTCCGGGGCTGTTTCCTGCAATGGAAATATTTACTGTGCCGCGATTGTCCGTATTCAAAGCAGCAGAATTAATGGCTGTACCAGTGGGAGATATTCCTCCGCTTCCGGAAACGTTTACAATACCTACCGCTGCGGCAGACATAGAGATATTAAGAGGTACTAAAGAACCATCCATTGCTGAAACCTGTACTGATTGTAAATTATCTATATCGTACAAGCTGAATTGAAGGTTATAAACAATGTTCGTAAAATTGATGGTAATGATTCCATTACCACTGTATTCCACATCCTCACCTGTGGCGAAAGATCCTAGTTCGGCGGTATTGGTGGCATTCTCTCCGGTGGTGCTCATAGTTGCCAGCGGAAAATTGATTGAAAACCGGTTTCTGCCTATAGTAAAATTTTGTGTTTGCATCATCGCATTCGTTACAAACGAAGCATATGTGCCGCTCCTGGTGAGATAGTCTAATTGATCCCAATTTGCGGTTGCTGAAGAATAACCTGCCGGGCATTGAGCGATTGATACACTACCAACGGCGATTAAAATAATTGGAAAGAACAAGACCTTAATGAAGTAAAGTTTTTTCATAAGGATAGGATTTGGGTTCTTGAATTTTGTACGATCTCTGATGGGAAAAACCCGGTAAAGTTTAATTTTCCCGGTAGATCACCCATCAGTTAATTGTACTGTTCATTAAATTAAAAGTAAGCTGAAAACAAGTGGATCACAAGCGTTTAGCAGAATAAAAATACCCTTAGTAAAACCATCATTTTGCCCTCAGAAAATATAATGGATATACCGTATAATCCGCACTGCGGCCACTTCGTACAAGTTGCAGTTCGATTGCGTTGGCAAGATCTGACATCATCTCAAACGATTGATTCATAGAAATTTTGTAGCACAAAAAGCGAAATTTTACGTGGAGCATTTCGAATTATACTAATGCCAAGAATATATAATGCAGTGTACACGAACAGGTTCAGGCACGGAATATTTCCATTAACGAGAAAAAGTCTACAAATGGAAGATCAAATAACAAAGGCATTTCTTAATTTCCTGTGTCCAACCGTTCATGCCTATTCAATTGTTCCAATGATTGAAGGGGTTACGTTAATTTAAATAATTTATTTATCAATCAATTTTGTACAATGAGATCTCTACATCCATATTTTACAATCGGGTTTTATTCGATATGGAAATCGAAAATCTTTTTTAATTCTATTTTTCTTATTTCATTTCTTTTATGTGAAAGTGAAATATTGAATGCCCAATCGGCAAATCATCCCATCCGAATTATTATGATCGGTGCTCATCCCGATGATTGCGACCAGGATGGAGGTGGCACTGCTGCCTTATTCGCCTCAATGGGTTATGCTGTAAAATTTGTGTCAGTAACGAACGGGGATGCGGGCCATCAGTCGCAGGGTGGAGGAGCATTGGCTAAACGAAGAATGGCAGAAGCCACGGAAGCCGGCAGGCGTTTCGGTGTTGTATACGACGTACTCGATCATCATGATGGGGAATTGTTGCCAACCCTTGAGGCTCGTCTCGATATTATCAGGAAAATAAGAGAATGGAATGCTGATATTGTTATAGCGCCCCGCCCGAACGACTACCATCCTGATCATCGGTATACCGGAATACTTGTACAGGATGCAGCTTACATGGTTGCCGTACCAAACGTGGCGCCGGATGAAGCACCTTTAAAGAAAAATCCGGTATTCTTGTATTTCCAGGATTTCTTTCAACGTCCAAATCCATTCAGGCCTGATATTGCCATTGATATTACAAAGGTTTTTGATCAGAAAGTGCATGCAATGGATGCGCATGAATCGCAGATGTATGAATGGCTGCCCTGGATCGGTGGATACCTTGATAAAGTTCCGGCGGGAAAGGAAGAGCGAAAAAAATGGCTGGGTCAAAATCGCAGCGTAAGAATTACACAGGAAGTAAAAACTGCTCTTGAAAAATGGTATGGAAAAGAAAAGGCAACACTGGTAAGACACGCAGAAGCCTTCGAGATTTGTGAATACGGAATGCAGCCTTCTGATGTTGATATCAGGCGATTGTTTCCGATGATGAATGCCAAATAATGAATAGAAAAAAGATGCGGGGTTGCTGAATTAAAACTGCCCAACCTGCTGCTACCGCTTATGCTCTTGTGCCGGGCAGAACCCTGAAAGTAAAATTATTAACGACCTGCAAAAACGTAGTGTACGCTGAAATGGTCCTCTTCTTATAATAATTAGCTTCTTCGATTTTTATTTTCAATAACAAAACGTTTTCAGTCATCCCCGCACTCTCATTTTTTTCAAAATATCTTGTATTAAATGAAGGATTAACAACCTTAGCCCTGCCCGTTACTTTTACAAAAAGGCCTGTGGTTTTTTGAATGTATTTTACTTTGACCGCAAAGCTTTTTTCATAAATCAGGTTTGAAGGAAGAGGGTAAGCTGCAGTGCACCATATATAGCCTTCATCGGTTACCTTATGTGTTTCAATCATGAAGCTGTGAGAAATTCTCAATAGCGGGATACTTGTAATTTTCAGGATCCCATACCTGATCTGTAGCAAATTTTCTTTTAGATTTTTAATGTAGCCAGCTATCATAGATTCGTTTTTTATTTCGTTTTCTAAATCGCTTGAAAAAAATCCCGGGCAAACCCGGGAAGATCAGGATAGATAATGGTCGACATGCCATTATAAAGTCTTTTTATTAGTGTGCCGGCTGCAGGGAATAAGGCCTATAACCTGGTTGAACTCCAAACCACCTATTGAATTGGGCGCGGATCCCATGTAGCCAACCGATTGTTTCTCCCGGTATATTTTCCATGTATTCTACACTCTGGATCTTTACTTTCACGAGTACCAATTGGCACATTGCTTTTGTTTTTACATCCTCCGTTACACTTACGAGTCCGTTTACCTCTTCGGGGTCATTTACAATGCAGGCTTTACCCATAATTTTCAGATAAAAACTTTTGCCTTTCTTAAAAAATTCCAGCCTTGCAGGAAATTCTTTATCGAATTCCTGTATGTTTTGCATTGGCCGGTTAACGAAGAACCACACCTGCCCAACCTCATCTACTTTTAGAGCAGTGACGATGGTAGTCGGCATTTTTAAAACGGCATTGCTTAAACTAAAAAACAAGGCACTTCTCAGGTCGGAAATTTTTTCTTGTAAAAACGGTAGTTGAGTTTCGGATAGCATGGCTGTCATTTTTAACAATAGTTTCAAAACTAATACCAACTCGTGCGGCGAATTTTTAGTATTCGTCCCGGATCTGCCAGGTGCTATGTTGAACTATTGCTCACATCTCATCCAACAATTGGATTTCCGTGAGTTAGAATGAATTCTGAAATGACATATTATAATTTGTAATACCGACCTGTAGGAAAAAACTGCCCCACGCATTGATGTACGAGGAAAAAACTCTACATCCAACAGCAGTGTGTTGGCTATTAAAAGAGGCATATTTTTTTTACCTCTCAGCAAAACACAAACAAATAAAATATTTAAATCATTTTAAAACTATTGTTTATGGCAAGACAAGCGTCCACAAAAAAAAGCCCCTCCTCAGGTAAATCGGCTACGGCTAAAAGATCCTCTGGTGCTGCTGCCGAAAGCCAGCCACAATCGAATACGATGCTGGAGAAGTTCCTGGTCGACTCATTAAAGGATATTTACTGGGCAGAGAAACATCTTACGAAGGCTCTTCCAAAATTGGAAAAGGCCGCAACTTCTGCGGAATTGAAACAGGCTTTGGAGGATCATCTGACGGTAACCGAGGAGCAGGTTGCAAGGCTTGAACAGGTTTTTGAGTTATTGGGGAAAAAAGCACAGGCAAAAAAATGTGAAGCCATGGAAGGATTATCTAAGGAAGCTGATTCTATGGTAGAAGAAACAGAAAAAGGTTCAATGACTCGTGATGTGGCTATTATTATGGCTGCCCAGAAAGTTGAACACTACGAAATAGCTACTTACGGAGGCCTAACTCAATTGGCAAATACAATGGGCTTAACAGAAGTGGCGGATTTATT
>JACMLY010000075.1 GCA_014379345.1 Chitinophagaceae bacterium | reverse complement strand
ATACGTTCAGTCCTTTATAGGCCCTTTCTTTCTTTCGAAGTACAAGCTTGCCGGCGACGTCTGTTATTTCAATTGTAATGGTTGATTGTTCATTGCGTTTGACTTGTATATTGATTTTGCCATTGGCAGGGTTAGGATATACATTAAATGTTTCATTTTTCTGATCCCCGGCATCTAACCTGATGATCGGGCTATACTGAAAATCTGCCCCAGGCTGAATGATTTTAAGCCTGTAATAATTAATTAATGACGTATTACCTGTATCCAGAAAACGGTAGCCCGATTGATTTCCATTCATTCCATCAACCTGCCCGATGCGTTTAAAATTCCTTCCATCCTCACTTTTTTCAATTTCAAATCTTACTTTTCCCTGCGTCATGTCAGATCTCCATCTAATGTGGTTGCCTTCATTCTCTGATGTTGCTGTGAGCTGTGTGAGTTTAACTGGCAAAATTCCACAAGCCAGGTAAATGACAGAGGTCGCGGTAGACAATGCATAGCTCCAGGTATCCATAAACCTTGAATCACCATATTGTGTCGAATGTGTCTGAGTAGCGGCACCCCTTGTAACACTTGCCCATCTGTGTCCGTTCACCTGGCTGCTGATTCCATTTATAGAAGTACTTTGTAAGTAAGAACCCAGCGGAACATCAGTGAGATCATTTAGCGCAACATCATTCCAGTGTATTGTATAATCGGGTAATGTTCCTGGGCCGTTAAGCCTTTCCAAAACCATTCCTTCAAAATTATTCTCAATATCAAGCAAAGGAAAATGGACCTCTCCATTTTGCAACAGCAGTTGCGCAAGATAGCATCCATCAGTCATCACAGCTCCTGTTCCATCCAAACCATCCCAGGATACATTTGTAGTAGCCGTTGTACTTGTATAAAAGTTAATCAGTCTGTCGTTACCATTTCCATAAATATTATCAGCACTACAATCAATGACAATGGAAGCCTTTTGCAAAGTTGGATATTGAATCGTAAAATATCCATCCATAGGATTAACCGCAGCCTGCCCCGTATAAAAAAAAGTGGGTGGTGTATTGTCAAATACCGGGTTTAACCAATGATTCGGTTCTGCGCCCAGTTGGGCCGTGGCCGGCATAGAGGTGTTCGGTGTATTAAAAAACATTTTACTTGTGTAAAGAGAGTCATTATCCGGACTATCAGGATTATGAAAACGGCGATTTACGGGTGATGTGGGCTGAAAACGGATTGATTCAAATGTCCTCTGGAAACTGAGGTCCAGAATACCGGAATTATTACATAACCTGGATTGGCCATAGCCCGCAAAGGCGTTTTGCTGCCATCGATATAATATTCCATCACGGGTTCGTACAAACATTTCTGTTGTAGAGCAGACCCAATTCCCTGCACTTGTTAAGCCACCAGGCGTAATTGGTAACCACCGGGCATATAATCTTCCGGAAACAAGTGATCCGGATTGAAGAATTGAAACATCCCAGGCTGCTATACCTCTTCGCTGATTCGCCGGCCAGTTCGCCGTAGTTAACAACGGGCCACCTGCTGTACCATTAACAGTACCAGGATCCTGTGAAATAAATTCAACGGTCCATATTCCGGTTTGATCAACCGGAACAGAAAAAGGAGTATAACCTCCAACCCCACCATTGTATAGTCCTAAAGGCCCTTGTTTTTCCTGCGCACGATTTGCAATAAATCCAGTGGTTCCACTTACTGCACCTGGTGCAGATAATACCACAATGGTTGTTCCATCCGGTTTTGTATACCTGATGGAACCAAACAAACCGGAAACCGTATTTAAAGCGCTCGAAGCCAATAATAGATCTTCACCAATTTCCGCATATACAAATAGCTTATTTGTGGTAGGAACAAAATCCAGGGAAGTTACTTGAAATGGTGCCCCGGATACGTATTCCAGGTATAGCCTGTAGTAGCCAGCTCCCTCATTCCGATTTAAATCAATACTGCCTTCAGCATAAGCATTTCGATTTCCGCTGAAAATCAAAAAGACGAATACAAAAATGAGATATAGCAGGTTTTTGACATATCCTGTACCGCCGTTGAGTTTAATCTTCTTACAAGATTTCATAATAATTAATATTATTATTATTGATATAAAAAACTTATTTTTTTGATCAACAGAAAGCGCGTCCTCGATATTCTGTGATCCGAACTCCTTACTTATTAATTAATTGAATACGTTGAGATAGAATTTTTTCGTTGTTATTAAGCACTTCAATCAGGTATATTCCCTCCCTTAATCCAATCAGCTGAACGAAATCCCGGCCAGTCACTTCATTTGCCTGTATAAACTTTCCTGAAAAATCATATACCCGCAGAACCAGGGGTTTACTGTAGTGATCAGGTACATCAACATATAAAATTCCAGTAGTCGGATTGGGATACAATCTTATTCTGGAAGGGCTATTCGGAATTTCTGATTCTATTATTTGTGAATAAAAGAAATTTCCATTTTTTTCAACCAGTTTCAATCTGTAGTAACTTTTTCTTTCTTTGCTTCTATGAAGGAAGCTGTATTGTGATATCAATTCCTGCGACTCGATCGTTGATAGTTTTTGAAAATTTCTACCGTCATAGGATTGTTCAATAATAAATTCTTTTGCAGATGTAGGATCTTCAACACTCCAGCTAATTTTTCTTTCCTCTTTGGATTCGTTGTTGACTTTAAATGCACTGAGTTTAAGAGGGAGTGTTGATGTAGGCTGAGAGGTGATCGTTACATTGGCCAGCCATGCGTTTACGGGAGCCCCGCGAAAATAAAACCGGATTGCTTCCCCATAGCCAAACCAATTATAATAGGGCGGGAGAGTAGCAGCTGAAGTTCCATGCGCTGCATTAATCCGGCTCAGGGCCACAGCGGGATCTGAATTAGTTGGGATCTCCATGAAAAATGCCAATACATCTGAAGAAGCAGGATCTATGCTATTGCGTTGGTAAACCTCCAATCGTTCTGGTTTAATCACCCAGGTAAAATGTTTCCAGCGTGTAGCTGATGCCGTAGAAGTATACGAACAAATAGTACCGCTAAAAGGGTAATCGGTTCCGCTGCCTGGCGAACCTCCTCCGGACTGTACGGAAAATCCGGGCAGCCACCACGGCCCTGATCCATATTTTTCCCACTCCGGGTTCGTTGAAGTGCCTGCTCCGTAGAGCATCAGCGCATTTTTCCCTCCGCTACTTTTATTGCGCAGGCGTATATTGTAAACTGGCTTACCAAAAGGGTCTGTGAGTCCAACATCGTCCACCTGCCCCAGTGTGGCACCACCATCAGGATATTCATCCACAAGGGTAACAACAAGCCGCCCACTTTCGCCACTACCATCCAGAGCGCCCCAGATTGCATCGAATTCGACCTTAACCTGAGTAGAACTCCGATCTATACGTGATGGAAATTCATAGTCAATGGCGGTCATCGTTTTAAGGCTGGATGCTGAGGTATAACCAGAGTTAGTGATGGCGGCAGAAGTGAGGGACACACCATTGTAGGTGAGTCCAAAATTGTCTGTTTTGGGGCCTAGCTCAATTCCCGAAACAGGCACACCGTTTCCTCCCCATATTGTGAGAAGGGTATTATCGATAAATTTACTTCGATCATTAAAATTATCAGCAACGATCACCGTCTGGCAGTAACTATATAAACAGGATAATGCAAGATGTACTAGCAGGAAAATGTTTTTCATCGATCTGGATTAATCTGTTACTTAACGTCTTAACTGAAAAATAATTATGTCCATTTGTGATTACCGGATGGAATTAATATTGACTGCATTTTATTGCGATCGAACGTTCAATAAAATCAGTACTCTTCCCTACGATCTGTGGAAATTCATTCGGTTAGATAAAAGGTTTTTGGAGGAATAAACCGAATTCTTAACCGGCGCAAACGAAGAGGAAATCTAATTAAAAACTGCCCTTACCGTGGCGTACATGAATCAGGGACATCGGAATTTATTCACATCAATATTAAATAAACCAACAAAGCAAAGTGTGCTTTGTAAATATATTCATGAGGCACTGAAGCCACACGCCAATGCTCTCGTGGAAGACAAAAAAACCAGCAAGGTACTCTCGGGAGAATTTGCGAAACAGTTCCCAATGAATATCCTGGTTGCAGAAGACAATCTTAGTAATCAAAAACTAATTGAGCATATTTTAGTTCGCCTTGGTTTTACTATTGTGATCAAAGGTAATGGACAGGACGCGATTGATGAGTTGAATGAAAACGATTATGATGTTGTATTCATGGATGCACAAATGCCAGAAATAGATGGGATTGAAGCAACTCGCACGATCCGTCAAAGCGATATAAAGCAGCCAGTCATTATTGCATTAACCGCCAATGCCATGCAGGGTGATCAGGAAGAGTGCCTTCAAGCTGGCATGAATGATTATCTCAGTAAACCCATAAAGTTGGAAGAAGTGGTAAAAATGCTGGAAAAATGGCATGCGCAAAAACTAAGCATTGAAAGTGACAGGTCATTTGGTATGGCATTGCTGTAGTTGGCCTAAACGTTCCGGCAAAGAATGAATATCAGGATAATAGTCGTAGACCCGTGATAGTCATTTAAAGTATTACGTATTATCCGAAGCGCTTTGCGAATATGTTGGTCAACCGTATTCTCAGAAATCGACATTTTTTGCGCAATGACTTTATAAGAAAGCTGACTTTCTCTGCTCAGGCGGAAAATCTCCCGGCATTTAGGAGGAAGTCGTTCAATCTTTTCAGAGATGATTTGCAATAATTCTTTATTCTCCAGGATTTCGTAAGCTTTGGTCGTATCTGTATCCAAAACATTTATTATGCTACGTTGCTGATACTTTTCCTGGACAAGCTGCCGGCGGTAATGGTTGAACACTTTATGTTTGGCAATGCCAAATATATAAGCTTTGAAATGCAGGATTTTAATCAGTCCTTCTTTTTGAAGGTACACATCCAGAAAAACATCCTGCGCAAGTTCCCTTGCGGTTTGAACACAACAAATTTTATGGGATAGCATGTCTACAACCACGAGGATATATCTCTGATAAAGAATATCAAAAGATTTCTCGTCGCCCTGGAGCCAGCGTGTGATCAATGTATGATCGGGAGTTGAAAGATAAGTTTTGATAAAGCAATCGTTAGGTATCCAAATTTAATTATTTATTGATAAATCCAAGGCAAAAAAAATATTTATGACCAAAATCTTCCGATTCAATTTTGAAAGAAAAAAATTGGCATCCCGAATAACGGAACATTCCGCCTTAAGTTACTTTATATAAGACCGGGCTAGTTTGATGACCGATTTAAGAAATCTTATGGATAAACAGCGCTTATTGCAACTGCTCAACAAACATGAAGACGGTACTATCAGCGAATCGGAAAGCATAGAGCTTGAGGAATGGTATAATTCTATTGATCTTAAATCGCCTCCGATACAGCTTCATGAAATCGGAAAGTTAAAAAAAGAAATGCTTTATCAATTTCATGATCAGTTTGCAAAAACGAGTCTGCCCTTGCCGGTATTTCCGGTGAATTGGAGACTGTTAAGGGCTGCCGCAGTTATTTCCGGATTGCTGATATGCATGATCGCATACTATCTAAGTGTCAATAATTCGAAACTCGTGACAGCCTCAAAAAATGGTGAGATATCATATAATAGCGGAGATATACCACCCGGAAGCAG
Source organism: Chitinophagaceae bacterium (assembly GCA_014379345.1). GTDB lineage: Bacteria > Bacteroidota > Bacteroidia > Chitinophagales > Chitinophagaceae > Flavitalea. Next base: position 21,435 of record JACMLY010000075.1, on the reverse strand, counting down.
TCGCGCCATTCTTATTCTTGGCAACGGCTCCCAGATCGATCTTCATCAAAGTAAACCCGGAATTCTAACTCAACAGGGTGGCGTACAAATAATAAAGAAGGCGGATGGTACCCTAGGTTATCATTATTCCGGCAACGGAAAGATCGAAACGACGTTCAATACGATACGTACTCCCCGTGGAGGAGAGTACAAGCTTACTTTGCCAGATGGAAGTCAGGTTTGGTTGAATGCTTCATCTGCCATAAAATACCCAACGGTATTTGATGGTAAAGAACGACGGGTTGAGATTTCAGGAGAAGCATATTTCGAAGTAGAAAAAAATCCCGCCATGCCATTTATCGTGTCAGTGAATGGTAAACAGGATGTCAGGGTACTCGGAACCCATTTCAATATAAATGCATATGAAGAGGAAGGTCCGGAAAAAGTTACTTTGCTCGAAGGGTCCGTAAAAGTGTCTGATAAGAATTACGCGGTTATCCTTCACCCTGGACAACAATCATCATTAACCGAAATAGGTTTTAAGATTGAAGAAGCAGATATTGATCAGGTAACGGCGTGGAAAAGCGGATTCTTTGAGTTTTCGAATTCTTCTTTGGAATCGATTATGAGAGGGATCAGCCGTTGGTATGATGTTGATGTTGTTTATGAGAGTAGACCTAAAGACTTATCCATTTTTGGGGGGCGCATTAATAAGCATTTACCGCTTTCAAAAGCATTAGAAATGCTGGAGCCCTATGGCATTCAAGCTAAAATAAACGGTAAAGAGATTCTTATCACTGAGAAATCCATCGAAAAATAAAACATGATTATATAACGATCCAATTTTTGTGAAACAATTTAATGAGAGCGATCTAAACAAAGCCGGAAGTGCTGGTAACACTTCCGGATAATTTGTCGGGTCACTAAATAACATTGAGTCCGCCATTCAATAAACCCAAACAATTGCAAATGTATGATTCTAATCATTGAAAGTATCGCTTCAAAGGCGGTATTCAGAAAAACTCTGCGGATTATGAAGTTAACCGCTTTCCTCATTTTAATTGCCTGCATCCAGGTATCGGCCTATACGGCCGCTCAAACAGTCACCCTCTCTGTGACAAATGTTCCGGTACAAAAAATCTTAAAAAAGATTTCGCGGCAAACAGGTGTATCCATTGTATACGATGAGATGCTGCTCCGGAAAGTGCCCCTTGTAACCATCAATGTTAAAGATGCAAGTATCGATGATGTGCTGACGCTTTGTCTGAAAGGACAGTCTTTGGAATTTATCGTTGATGAAAAGATCATCATCATCAAAAAAAAGCCGGTACTGAATCAAACCTCAGGTATTCACCAAAAACCTGTTCCGCCATTAGAAATTAGTGGAACAGTTACGGATGAAGATGGCAAACCCATACAAGGGGTAAGTATCGTTTTCAAAGGTTCGCAGGTAGGTACTATCACTGATGCTCAGGGAAAATTTGCGATCAGTATTCCTGCAAAAGGCACGCTCGTGTTCAGTTATATCGGATATGTTAGCCGCGAAGTTGAATTGACTGATCAAGCCACCATAAATGTGAAGCTCTTACTCAATCAGGCTTCCATGCATCAGGTGGTGGTTGTAGGATACGGCACACAATTGAGAAGAGATGTGTCCGGCTCAATGGCGGTAGTTACAGAAAAAGATTTTAATAAAGGTGTAAACCAGACCGCAGCTGATCTTCTGCAGGGGAAGGTTGCCGGGCTGGTGGTGACAACCGAAACTGGTGATGTTACTGCACGGCAGACTATTCGGCTTAGGGGCACGTCGTCACTCACCGGCTCCAGTGCTCCATTTGTGGTTATCGATGGTGTTCCGGGAATGGATTTGAATTCTGTTTCACCACAGGATATTGAAAGTATCAGCGTTTTGAAAGATGCTGCAGCTACTGCAATTTATGGTTCAAGATCTGCAAGCGGCGTAATACTCATCACGACAAAAAAAGGCAAGGCCGGCCAGGCTCAGGTACAATTCAATAATTATATCGCGATAGATCGCGTGACCAATAAGCCCGAAGTACTTTCTGCAGAGGAATGGAGAAATTATACAAAAGAAAATGGCATGGATGTAACTGGCTTAGATTTGGGAGGCAATACAGATTGGTTTGATGAGATAATGCGTACCGGCATTTCTAACAATCATAACCTCTCCGTATCCGGAGGAACAGATAAAAGTAATTACAGGGCATCACTGAATTATCTCAAACGTGAAGGAGTCATGCGTGATAACAGTGTGAAAAGATTCAATGTCCTGTTTTCTTTAAATCAGAAAGCGTTAAACGGCCGACTTAATCTTTCTCTCACAGCTGGGGCTGTACAGAGTGATTTTTCTCCAACCAATAACTATAACACAGTTCTTGCATATACAATGCTGCCGGCATATACCATCAAAAACCCAGATGGGAGCTGGTTTGAAAAGTTTGATTTTGAACAGGGCAATCCCGTACATAATGTAGAGGAGAACCGCAACGATAATAAATCCGGACAACTCTATGGTAATGGTAACGCAAGGTTGAAAATAACAGATGGATTAACTGTCGGGGCAAACTTCCTCAAACAACGTTCAACGCAGGATGCCAGCCGGTTCAATGCAATTACTACTCAGGCAGGTCGGACCGACCATGGATATGCATACAGAGATAACCAGCTTTGGGATAAAAATTTACTTGAATTAATTTCAGAATTTGAAAAAGAATGGAAAGCGCACAAATTTAAACTGCTTGGCGGCTATTCTTACGAAGAAAATTATTATCAGTCTTTATCCGCATCTAACCGGGGATTTATTTCCGATATATTTGGTTATAATAATCTGACAGCCGGAGAACGCCTGCTACCTACCGATGTAAATTCTTATAAAGACCTAAGTAAACTAATTTCTTTTTTTGGCCGACTGAATTATAGTCTTGCCAGTAAGTATACGCTCACAGCTTCGCTTCGCCGGGATGGATCTTCTAAATTCGGCAAGAACAACAAATGGGGAATGTTTCCAGCCATATCGGGCGCATGGATGATATCGGATGAATCATTTCTTTCAAAAATTTCATTTGTCAATGACATTAAACTTCGGGTAGGGTACGGAGTTGTAGGTAATCAGGAAGGAATAGGACCTTATAGATCGATTGCTCTATACGGGCGTGGGGATGAATATTTCGACAATGGAAGATGGAGGAACACGTACCGCTATATCCAGAATGATAATCCTGATCTGAAATGGGAGGAGACTTCTACTATAAATGCAGGAATCGATTTTGGATTGTTCAATGGTCGTATTTCAGGTGCCATTGACTACTACGTCAAAAAAACAAAGGACCTTTTGTATGTTTATAACGTTCCGGTGCCCCCAAATCTTTTTCCCACTACCCTTGCAAATGTGGGTGACATGTCAAACAAAGGAATTGAAGTATCAATTAATATTGAAATTGTAAAAACGAAGGATTTTACCTGGACCAGTTCTTTCAACTTCGCGAAGAATAAAAATGTAATCACAAGATTATCTGATGAAATTTATCAAACGGCCAGTATAAAAACCGGTGCCATCAACCTTCGCGGTTCAGGTAATCTTACGAGCCATATTGTTGAAGAGGGCCAGGAAGTTGGTACATTCTATGGGTGGGAATCGCAGGGCCTGAATGATCAGGGTCAGTATGTCTTTAAAGATCAAAATAAGGATGCGGAAATCAACAGCCTGGATTATACCTATATCGGAAGAGCGATGCCCCGGTTCACCTATGGCATTTTTAACTCCTTCGCGTATAAACGCTTCAGTTTATCCTTTTTCTTCAGAGGCGTTTATGGCAATGATGTTCTAAATAATCCACGATTGCAATATGCAAACGTGAAATGGCTGCCTGGTTCTAATGTTCTGCGTGAGGCATTAACGAATGGTATACGTAACGATCCTAAATTTTCAAGTTATTATATAGAAAAAGGATCGTTTCTAAGGCTCGATAACGCCAGTCTTTCCTACGATATCGATACACGAAATACATTGGGCATCAGAGTTGCGCGAGTGTACATCACAGGTCAAAATTTATTCGTGCTTACACGATTTAAGGGATTGGATCCGGAGGTCAATATGAGCGGGCTTTCACCGGGTGTACTTGAAAGTTTTTTTGTGCCTAAATCACGTACGTTTTCTTTTGGCATTGACCTTAATTTTTAATGCTTAATCTTTTAACAGATGAAACTTCATACATACTATATTTTCTGCCTGTGCTTGATGATAACTTCAATTCATTCCTGCACGAAGCTGGATGAGAAAGTTTTTTCGCAAGTTCCCGTAAGTGAGTTTGGCAAGGATCAGGAACAGGTAAACGCACTTGTTGGTTCTATCTACAGTACGCTTAAGCTACATGGCATCGATTGGGATACATATATTACAATGGATGGCCTTTCTGCTGATATGGTAGCCATTCCTGGCTTTAAGGGAGGCGACTGGAGCGAACCGATGTACAAAGAAACAATGCGCCATACCTGGAACGCCAGCAGTAGTGGATTTAATGAAGCTTACTTTGGGCCTTCGTCCAACATCGCTTTGTGTAACCAAATTTTTCACCAGATCAATATTAATCAGGGAATAGCTCCTGCATTGAAAGATCAGATACTCGCTGAAATCAGGGGTGTACGCGCATTCTGGTATTATATCCTTTGCGACCATTATGGAAATGTACCAATAGTCACAGATTTCCTCAACAAAGACCAACCTGCTACTAAGAGCAGGGCTGAGGTTTTCAATTTTATCGTGAAAGAATTGAATGAAGTAAAAGATAAATTGCGAAGGGACGTTGCAACGCAGGCGAGTTATGGAAAGATGACCAGAGGCACTGCGTATACATTGCTTGCCAAAATGTATCTCAATGCACAGGTTTGGAATCCTGCAGGCGGAGCTAAATGGTCTGAATGCATCGCCGCTTGTGATTCTGTACTGCAGATGTCGTATCAACTGGAAAATTGGAAAACCAACTTCGTACCTAACAATCACATTTCACGCGAGGCGATATTTTCTGCGGTTTTTAAAGCCAGCGGAAGTGGTAGACAAAATATGATTGCATTTAACACACTTCATTATTTTGATCCGATCGCTTTAGGTCTTGACCTGGCGCCCTGGAATGGAGTTGCAGCGCATCCGGATTATGTGAAAAGTTTCGACTCAACCGATTTGCGTTACCGCGGATCCTTCCTGATTGGCGCTATGCGCAGTCCAACAGGGCAAATACTTATCACTCCACATGGCAGGCCACTCATACATACGGTGGATATGGTACTCAATGAAGTAGGCCCGGATGGTTGGGGATGGATCAATCAGGAAGAAGGTGCAAGAATTAATAAATGGGAGTTTGAGCCGGGACTGAGCAATACAATGGAAAACGATTTTCATATTTTCCGCCTGGCGGATGTCTACCTCATGAAAGCTGAAGCTTTGCTTAGAAATGGGGGCCCTGTTGCTGATGCTACTACTCTTGTGAATGCTATTCGAGTAAGAGGTTTGCCAACTAAACTCTATTCTTTGGTAACGTTAGGTGATTTATACAATGAGCGCCGGTTCGAGCTGGCCTGGGAAGGTTTTACAAGGCAGGACATGATACGTTTTGGAAAATTTCTTTCACCAAGAACTCCTTTCAAGCCATATACAAGTGATCCTAAATACCTTCTCTATGCTATTCCGCAAGCAGCATTAGACGCAAATAATAAATTGGTACAAAATCCAGGCTATTAAACGAGCAAACATCTCATTTTATATACCATTTCCGGATCACCGGAATACAAATAATCTATTTAAATGAACAGAAAAAATTTCCTGAACAATATGGGCGTTTTAGGCGCCACCGCAATAATTTCTCCTTCTTTATTAGCCGCTGAGTCAAAGGAACCTGCACTGAAGAATTTTGCCTCCGGCAAAAAAATACGTGTGGGTTTGATAGGATGTGGAAGTGTATCTAATGTATATCTTCCGCATCTTCTGAAATCTCCGTATGCAGAGGTTGTAAGTCTTTGCGATATAAAAGCGGAAAAGGCGGAAAAGGCGGCAAAAAAATATCAGGTGGCGAACTGGTATCCAAATATTGAACAAATGCTCAAAGGTGTTTCGTTCGATCTATTGATCAATACCACTGATATGCAGGAACATGGCCGCCTGAATCGCATCGCTATTCTGGCTGGCAAAAATGTATGGTGTGAGAAACCGCTGGCTAATACATACGAAGACGGCCGGGAGCTACTCGACCTGGCGAAGAGAAAAGGAATCCGGCTATGGGGTGCTCCGGCGGTTGTGAACAGTCCGCAATTTGCTTTTATGGCTAAACAGATCAATGAAGGAAAGTTAGGTCGTATTGCAGCTGCGCATGGTCATTATGGTCATGAGGGGCCGAATTGGTCCGCTTTCTTTTACGAAAAAAATGGTGGCAGTCTTCCTGATCTCGGAGTCTATAATATCGCCACACTTACCGGACTTTTCGGTCCGGCAAAATCGGTTGTTGCAATGACAAATGTGATCACGCCGACCAGAACAACCGGAAACAAGGGCGAAGTGAAAGTAGAAGCAGAAGACAATGCCCAGGTGCTTTTTGATCATCATAATGGAGTGCTTTCGCATATCCAATCCGGTTTTAATTATTTCGACCCGTACGGTCATGCAGGAACCGGACAGGAAAGGCCCACAATAACTGTCTACGGCAGTAAGGCAAACATGCACATGATCGGCTACGATTGGAAACCTTTAGGCGTTGACATGGCCACCATTGATAATCCGAAAACACAGCGATATCTTACCGAACCCGGAACTTATGTATGGCAGGAAGGCGCATCGGTAATTTGTGAATGCCTGGCCACCGGCAAAGAACCGCTGATCAATGTTGAGCATTCGCTGCATGTGTTGGAGATCATCGAAGCATCGCGTAAATCTCAGGAAACAGGTAAGAGGATCTCCCTAAAATCGACTTTTAAATGGCCAATGGTTTGACAACCGTCGGCGAACAGATTGAGGCGAACCGGATGATTGCCCGCGTCAATAATCATTTTCGCGCTGCTTTCTTTTTGGGATTTGCATCATTGGCATCCTGGATGCCGACACTTACGGTCTGGCTGCAAGACCAGGACATAGCAGGCAGCCATATTGGTTATGTATCGGCAATACCCTGGATAGCAATGCTGGTGATTCAACCAATTTGGGGAGTTATTGCTGACAAAACAGGAAAGAAAAAATGTTTTACGATTGCTTCATGGGCATCTGCTTCGCTATTTCTATCCTACACCTTCATAGATTCTGCTTTGTTAACAATAATTGTAATCACTGCATTGATGTCATTATTTAATGCTCCTATTTTATCATTGCTCGACAGTATGGCGTTGGATCATATAGAAAGTCATTCTTCACTATCCTATAGTTCTCTGCGTTTTTGGGGTGCTCCTGGTTTTGCTGCCGGAGCCCTGCTTACATCAATTCTTACTGCGCGATTTGGAATTGATACAATGTTTTATACGAGCGGACTGTTCCTTTTGCTTGCATGGATCGCGATTTACCCAATTTCTATGAATGCGAATAACGCAAAAAAATCTGAAATTAGTTTTAAGGGCCTTTCACCAATTATGCGGGAAAAGAATCTGTTGATATTTTTATTGATATTAATAGCGGTTTCAGTTGCACAGTCTTCCAGTACATTTTATCTTACGATCTATCTTCGTGAAATAGGTTCTACACCTGAAATAACAGGCATTGCATTGGCGGTACAAGCTTTAAGTGAACTGCCGTTTTATTTTATAGCGGCATGGCTTCTGCGAAAAACAGCACCTGCAAATATCCTTTTGGTGGCCATCTTTGGAACGGCGTTGCGTTTGTTCCTCTATTCAATAAATCAAAATGCATATTATGTGATCGCTATCGAAACCCTGAATGGGATTAGCTGGACGCTTTTATGGATCTCGTCTGTGGAATATGTGAATTCAATGGTTGCGGCTCAATGGAGAACGACGGGTCAATCTCTCATATGGGCTGCTTATTTCGGAGGAGGGGCAATTGCCGGCAATATTCTGGCCGGTCGTTTATACGAAATCATGCCTATGCGGCGTGTATTTGGCATCAATAGCGCGTTCGCCTGCATTGCAGGAATACTGGCCTTGGGCGTATTTATGATTTTTCGGGAAAGGCCCGGGCCTTTAAAACCTTCTTCAACAACTATGCATTCTTAAGAGTAGTTACAATGACAGACTATGAATAATATGTCCGCACTTTTATCAAGCTACAAACATGGATGGAGCCTTGCACAGGAATTTTATACAAGCGCCGAAGTCTTAAGATCGGAGGCCGATCTTATTTGGAAACAAGTCTGGTTGTTTGCCGGATTTACCTGTGAACTTCAACATCCGGGAGATTATTTTACGTACAATGTTTTTAACCAATCAGCAATTATTATCCGTGATGATGACGGTGCTATTCATGCGCATCACAATACCTGCCGGCACCGGGGTTCAGTCATTTGCACAGAAGAAAGGGGAAATGAACCTACCCTGAAATGTCCCTATCATCACTGGGTATACGAAAAAAATGGCAATCTTAAAAATGCCAGGCTGATGCCTGAAAATTTTATAAAGGAAGATTTTGGTCTTCATCGGGTTCATGTGCACGTGCTGGAGGGAATTATCTTCATTTCCTTCGCCAGGGAACCTCCCGATTTTTTCCAGGAGACCCGCGATCTCGCACCCTACCTGGAACCTTACAACCTTGATTACGCAAAAGTTGTATTCAGGGACAGGTACGAACTGGATGCGAATTGGAAATTGATAGGGGAAAATTTTCGTGAATGCTATCATTGTGGACCAGTTCATATTGAATATTGTCATTCTGTAATCGGAGCTAATTTGGTCGAAGACAGGCAGGAAGTATTGGAGGCACATATTCCCGTATGGATTGAAAACGGCCTGGCTGTTAATACTATTGAACAGACAAACGGTTCGGGTCATTACGCAACACGGTATCCTCTCCGCCCCGGCTTCCAAAGTTACAGTCTTGATGGAAAGCCCGTAGCTCCTCCGATAGGAAGGCATAAAACTTATGACAGCGGTGTCGTTGGTCTTATTAACTATCCCAATTTCTGGATGGATGCAGTGACCGATTATATCTGGGTCATGCGGATCACGCCCATTGATGCATTGCGTTCTGTGGTTGATCTTACCTGGTTGGTGGATGGAAAAGCGGAAGAAGGAAAGGATTATGATGTAGATAGACTGACCGAATTCTGGAAGATTACCGGGGAGCAGGATTGGCACCTGTGTGAAAACAATCAACGTGGAATACTGTCTGAAAGATATTCATCCGGACCAATGTCTCCTTTTGAAATGGATGTGGTACATTTTCATGAATGGTATCTGAATATCTTAAGATCCGGAATATTAAAAAAGGAAAGAAGAGGTCTTACAACATGAAAAGAACAGTGGTTCCTATCCCAAAGAAATCAAAGCTGGTATTAGTTGGTAATGGAATGTCGGGATATAAGTTCTGCGAAAAATTTCTCAAATATCACCTTTATAAAAAGTTCGACCTTGTCATATATGGTGAAGAATCAAGGCCTGCTTACGATAGGGTGAATTTGACCCGTTACTTTACCTCACCCGGAGAACTCACGCTTGCCCCGGCATCCTGGTACAAAGAAAATAATATGCTTCTTAAAACGGGAGAAGATGTAACATATATAAATAGAGTTGAGAAATGGATAAGAACACGACGTGGCACTATTGAGTATTATGACAAACTGATTTTAGCAACAGGATCTTCTCCTTTTATTCCGGCTATTGAGGGCCTCAATAATCCTCATGTATTTGTGTATCGAACGATCGACGATCTTGTCGCCATCAAAGAACGTATGTGCGGATGCGGTAGCGCTTTGGTGATTGGTGGAGGAATATTGGGTCTGGAAGCTGCGAGAGCAGTTCTTCATTCAGGCCTTACAACTACAATCGTTGAAATCGCGAATCACCTGATGCCCAGGCAACTTGATTTCGAGGGTGCTAAACTTCTGCAATCACAAATAGAGGCTTTAGGTGTAAAGGTTTTAGTTGATAAAAAGGTGATACGGTTAACAGGTAAGGAGGGTGGGATTGAAGTTGGCTGCGCTGACGGAGCAACACTAAATACTGACATGGTAATTATTGCTGCGGGCATTACTCCCCGTGATGATCTTGCCGTTTCAGGGGGTTTAACGACCGGTATAAAAGGTGGAATAGTCGTCAATAATTACATGCTCACATCAGACCCGCACATTTCTGCTATTGGAGAGTGTGCGATGGCCCATAACAGGATATGGGGCCTTGCTGCACCTTGCTATGAAATGGCAGATGTACTCGCTGCAAGATTGGCAAATATTTATAAAGTATTCAGAGGAGATGCATTGTTCACCAAATTGAAAGTACTTGAAACACGGGTTGCATTTATAGGTGATGGCATGGATGCGGACAATAGTCAACGACATTATTCAGTCATCGAGAGCCATGCAGGAGTTTACAAACGTATCACGGTTTCCGGCGATGGCAAGCAATTGCTGGGCGCAATACTTATCGGAGATATTTCTGCTTATTCTAACCTTCTCCATATGGTTAGAAGCCGTGTAAGAATACCGGATGATCCGATGTTGCTGATCTGTAATCCCCAAACCCAAGGAAAAAGTAGTGTTGGTGATTGGCCTGAAGATACCATTATTTGTCTATGCGAATCAGTGTCAAAAAAAACAATTACGGATACAATCACCGTAGGCGGAATAGCGCGACTCGACCAGATTAAAAAGATGACACATGCCGGAACGGGTTGCGAAAGTTGCACAAATGTGATCGAAGAGATAATTAATCTATATAAGGAACATGCAAAACATAACGTCAATGAAACCAAATTATGATGTGATGGCGATCGCCGATCTGTGTATCGACATCCTGGTTTCTGGACCGTCAAAACCGGAATTCGGACAGGTGGAATTGTTGGCAGGTGATTACACAATGTCTCTCGGTGGGTCGGTCGGAATTTTTGCATCACAGGTCGCTAAACTGGGCGGCAAAGTGGCATTGATCGGCACAACAGGAGATGATGCAGCAGGCAAGATCATAATGGAAGAATTACTTAATGCGGGAGTTGACACTTCGTTCGTTGCAATTCTGCCAGATCGAAAAACGGCTATGGGTTTGAACATTTCGGTCAATGGTGACCGAGCCATGCTGGCTTATTTAGGATCAATGGATTTCATTGGCCAATATGAATTGCAGGAAATTTATACCCGGCTTTCTTCACATTGGCATATCGGCAGTTTTTTTTTATTACATAATCTGATACCCTCGTGGCGAGAGTGGATACGAAAACTAAAAAAACAAGGCGTTACCGTTTCCCTCGATACGAACTGGTCTCCATCCGGCAAATGGTATGATGTGATAGAGTTGTTGCCGGAGGTGGATGTTTTTTTACCTAATGATGCGGAAGCTCTTGCCATTTCGGGCGAAACCGATATTATAAGTGCCGGCAAAAAATTAAGTATGATATGTCAATTGGTTGTTATAAAATGCGGCGCTCAAGGCTCCATGGTCTTCGTAAAAGGTGTATGCGATTCATACCCCATTGCTTCTGCTCTTCTGACTAATCTCATTATAAAGGATACAACTGGAGCAGGCGATAATTTCGACGCAGGCTTTATTTACTATTGGATGAAAGGATTTGATATCAAAACCTGCATTGAGGAAGCAACGCATTGCGCAGTATCGAGCTTGCAGTCACTTGGTGGAATCGCGGGTCAGGTCATGCAATCGAACAAAAATTTAGCACCTGTACTATGACCAAATTTTATGAAGATATAATCAGGCAACCGCAGGAGCTCGTTTCCTGCCTACAATTTCAGGCAGGCAAAGGTAGGTCAGCCATTGAGAAGGCGTTAAGCTTGATGAAAACAGCGAAATATATTTTTATCCCGGCCATTGGCGCAAGCTGGAATGCAGGTCTTGCTATTCATCATTCACTGAATGAAGCAGGATTTCAGTCTATGTTGTTTGACGCATCAGAGTTTTGCCATTTTACTAAAATACATCCGCAAAGTGTTATTCTGTTTTTGTCACGTAGCGGAAGAAGTGTAGAGATCGTTAATTCAGTTGAAAAATGCAGGCGGGCAGGGGCTAAGATAATATCAATTACCAATGATCCTGAAAGTACTCTGGCCGTTGCATCGGATGTTTGCCTGGAAACCCATGTGCGTTTCGATCACGCAATATCTGTAAACACCTATTCGTCTATCATACTTACGGGACAGTTGTTGGCAAGGTCATTTGACAATACATTTCTATCGTCACCAAATATTGATCTCTTAGAGAGAGCAATTTCTAAAACAGGTGAGCAGATCATTATGTGGAAGTCAATTATTGACGCTATCAATTGGCCCCGGACAATTTATTATTTTTTAGCCAGGGGCGCAGACAACGCTTCTGCACACGAAAGCAAACTATTGTGGGAGGAAGCTGCCAAATACCCTGCGGTCGCTATGACGACAGGAGCTTTCCGGCACGGACCTCAGGAAATTATCCGCAACGAAATGCAAATAATTCTATGGATTCACCATAATAGAACAAAAGCATATGACCTTGAGTTGGTGAGTAACCTGCAGGAACAGGGCGTTAATATTATTACAATAGGGCACTATGAGCCCTGCGGTTTCAACAAAATAGCAGTACCAAACATGCCGTTTGGCATGGAGGCAGTTATCAACGTCATTCCGATGCAACTCGCTGCGGAAAGATTCGCTTCGATTGAAAAAGAAAATAGTGATGAGTTCCGTTTTTGCAGCTTTGTTGTAGAGAAGGAAGGAGGTTTGTAGATAAGACCGGGTAAGGACGGTTTTTTTGTACTCCTCAGAACGGTGGGCTTAGGCTGTCCCATACTCATCGCGTTGACAAATTAGTTACGATTTGACCTTACAAGCATAAATACATCGGTATAGCAGCCTGTGTCAATAATCGAAGAAAATACTTCACCGTTCGAATCAGTCGAAGAACAGGGAAGTTGTAAAACATAGCCCTATTAGTTATTATTATTCGAACCACAATTTTATACGAGCTGGGCATGCCCCAAGGTTGGGCTTACTGTCAAAAATGACTGGTCTTCGTGAAACGAAAGTGAATGATCTTTCTAAACAGGATTTTTAAAATGGATGTGTTCCTGCTATAGTTAATCTTATGCACCGAAAATAGGCGAGTTTAAATAGTCATCACTCGGTTTTTTCCAAACGTTCTGTAATTTTTTTTGAAGCCCGGCGTATTGATCTTGATATCTTTTCTTTATGTGATTCAGTGTAACGGCTTTCAGGAACAAAAACACTCAAACCAGCTATAACCTGCTTGTTTTTGTAAACCGGTACAGCAAAACCTACGGTGTGATGAACTGATAGAGTTTGTACAAATTCCTCCTGCCTTATATTTTTTAAGGCCTTATCAAGCCCGGCTTTCGTATCGGCACCTGGCCATAATTTTTTTGTTGGTATCCCTATTGTTTTTATCAGATTATCTAATTCTTTTGCACTGAGGTAAGCCATCAATAATCTTCCGGTAGATGTATTATACACCTCAGCTACCATGGCCGTTCTTACCTGAAGCATCTGGTCAGATTCTACCAGATGTATAACGACTCTTTTATTATTTCTTATCATTGCCAGTATGGAAGTTTCCTTTAATTGGCCAGTCAGTTCTTCCATGCATTCTTTTGCAGCTGTGATCAAGTCCTGCTGATATGATGGGTTGCCTGTCAACTGATATGAACCAATTCCAAGCCGGTATCCTTTCTTTCTTCCCAATTGCTCCAGGTAATTTTTTTGTACCAGGGTCTTAACAATGTTGGCTGTTGTAGGTTGGCTGAGGCCGGCATGTTCCGCAATCCGAAATAATTGAACCGGTTCTTTGCCATGTTGGGCAACAAATTCAAGAATATCCAACGCTCTAATAATTACCTGAATCATATTTTAACTATATATGTATTTCTTAATTGAAATTCAATATTATGAAATTTATATTCATCTTGTGCGCGAAAAGAAGTTGGATGCGCAGCCGGATAATCCGGTAAAACAATACTTCCTTTAAGTAAGAATGTGAATATCCGATTTTTAAGAATGGCCGAAATTCATATTTTGGCTGTCGACACTTTACACCAAAGCGCTGAAGGTTTTATTGATATAAATTGTTATTGCCTATTCGACAGATTACCACCTTCGTTTTTTCTATATGTCACTGGTGATACACCCATTTGCTGCTTGAATAATCTTGAAAAATAAAATGGGTCATCTATTCCCACTTGTGAAGCCACTTCATTAACCCGGAGCGTACTGAAATGTAATAACTGGCAAGCCCGCTGTATTCGTAAATGATTAAAATATTCAATGGGCGCATAGCCCGTATCATTCTTGAATTTCCGGGAAAAGAATGAAATAGATAAATGTGCAGATTGGGCGATATTATCCAGTGTAACAGGTTGGGAAAGATGATCCTGCATAAATAAAATGGCTTTGTCGGTTGAATTAGATTCCTGTGCGGGGAAGTTACCCAGCTGAAAATTCTCCGGTGTTATAAAGGTTGCTAAATAGTATTGAAGAAGAAAGTTTGCAAAAAGTAAATTAGATGCACTGTAGCCCTTCAACAAAGTAGCAGCAATTTTTTTAAAAATTGTATTTCGTTCCTCCGAAAATCTTACATGTATGCTTTTTCTTTCTTTTTTTGTACTGCCTGCAATCGCAGATACCGATTCACCGGATTGTTTTCCCATGAAGTGAAACCAGTAAATCGTCCACGGATTTTGGGTATCGGCTCCGTACGAGTGGGGCGTACCGGCAGGTATCAGGTACACATTACCAGCTTCCATCTTCACTGTATTCTTTTTCAATTGTATCCATCCTTTGCCGTCTGTACAATACAGCAAGATAACCTGTGAGCAACCCCCTGGCCGTTTATAATAGTGATGCCTGGCGTTTGGGTAATAGCCCATGCGGGAAATAAAGAGTGAATGAATGAGCGGTGATTTTTGACTTTTTGTAATGGCCACGGTGGGTATTTCAATAATAAGTTCTCCTTCAAAGCCACGGCTTTTCCGCATTGGTGAAGCGGGTTTTTTATTGAGCTGTTGCATTTTTTTAAGGCAATATAATCCATGTTTTCAATAAAATCGTTCAGTTTAATGTGGCTTAAACTGTAGAAATTAGATTTCAAATAATCACTGGGTGAAACATGGATGCACACGCTTTTATATCCCAAAATTTTTGTTATCACCAATTGTTCTAATAATTCACTTTAATAGTCAACGTTAGGAAAAACAAGTACGTTATGCCAAGAGTAACTTTAACAACAGAAATGGTGAACCAATATCATGAGGACGGCTACCTGATCTTAAATGGTTTCTTTGATTCCCGGGAAGTCGGACGATTGTATGAAGTGGCCATTGCGGATGCTGCGATCAACAAAAATGCTATCAATGTAAACGATAGCACCGGCAAGCGAAGCAAGTTGTCGTTATGGTATAAACCAGGCAATGATATTTACGGTTTACTTACACGAAGCGAAAGTATTGTAAACTCGGTTGATAGACTTCTTGCTGGTTCTGCTGCCGTATGTCATTTTCATTCAAAACTAATGCAGAAGGAACCGCGTGTCGGCGGCGCATGGGAGTGGCATCAGGATTATGGCTATTGGTATAAGAATGAATTTTTGCTTCCCGATCAGATGATGTCTGTAATGGTGGCAATTACAGAAGCCAATAAAGAAAATGGTTGTTTGCAGGTGATCAGGGGATCTCATAAGATGGGCAGGGTTGAACACGGATTTTCCGGAGAGCAGGTTGGTGCTGCCCAGCGGTATGTTGACCTCGCATTGAAGACCATGGAACTGGTATATGTGGAATTACAGGCAGGCGATCTATTGCTATTTCACAGTAACCTGCTTCATCGTTCTGAAGCAAATCTTTCTGATAGGCCACGCTGGTCAATGATTTCCTGTTACAACAGGGCTTCCAATATCGGGTACAATGATTCTGCGTCCTCCTCCTCAAGCATCGCGCCAATCGAAGTAGTCCCGGATGAAGCTTTGATGAAATCGAACGCCGGCGGATTATCCGAACACCAGGCAGACTTTTTAGCAAAGGAAGCAGATATCGCTTTAAAATAATTGACATTATAGATATGATCACACTGTAACATATTCCACCGGAAAAATATGGCAATCATACTGCAAAACAAGTTACAGGCCTTCAACGAAAGCTACACTTTAAAGAGTGGTTACGTTTACCTGATTAGTGCCATTGCCGCATTAGGTGGTGTATTGTTTGGTTTTGATCTGGTCATTATTTCCGGCACTGTATCGTTCTTTAGTTCGAATTTTCAACTGAATGAGTACCAAACGGGATGGGCAGTGGGTTGTATAAATCTTGGAGCGGCAATTGGTGCTTTAATTGGCGGTAAGGTGAGCGACATTGTTGGCAGAAAAAAACTATTAATGATTTGTGCGGTGTTATTCGCAGTTACAGGAATAGGTACGGGATGGGCTGCAACTTTCGATTCTTTTATATTCTTTCGAATGTTTAGCGGTGTTGCAGTTGGGATAGCGGCATTAGTATGTCCTGTATACATCGCTGAAATATCACCGGCGCCCATACGTGGCAAGATGGTTTCATTTTATCAGCTATCGATAGTGATTGGGATCCTGGTGGCATACCTGTTCAACTATTTACTTCTTGATGTGGGCGAAAACAATTGGCGATGGATGTTTTCATCACAGGCAATCCCCTCGCTCTTATTCTTTGCAGGCCTCTTTTTTGTGCCGGAAAGCCCTCGCTGGCTGGTGGGCAGGAAACGGAAGAAAGAAGCGGAAACCATTTTGAAAAGGATAGTTGGAGATAAACAGGCAGATCAGGAAACAAAACAAATAGAGCACAGCTTTGCGAATAAATCTGCAGAGCGGACAACCGGCATATTCAAAAAAGATGCGAGGTACATCGTTTTCGTTGGTGTTATCATTGCTGTTTTTTCGCAAGCGGTTGGACAGAATTCCCTATTTTCTTATGCCCCTGTTATTTTCAAACAGGCAGGCATGCCCGAGAGCACTGCCTTCCTGCAATCCATTATGCTTGGCCTGGTTAATTTTATTTTTACGTTCATTGCGATTTATACGATTGACAGAATAGGTCGAAGAAAGCTGCTGTTATGGGGAGCGATTCTTTTATGTTTCAATGCACTGATATTGGCTATATGTTTTTATGTCTATGCTCCAGGATATATCACATTGCTGTTCGTGTTCACTTTTATTGCCATTTATGCAGCAACTCTGGGTCCAGTAACATGGGTTTTATTGTCAGAGATATTTCCCAACCGTTTTCGTGGGAACGCAATGTCTGCTGCGACGTTGAGTCTTTGGGTCGCTAACTTCTTTACGACAGCTTCATTTCCTGTATTAAAACAGCAATTTGGTTTGCATATCACCTTTGGGCTTCACGCTGCCTTATGCCTGATATATTTTGTATTTGTCCGAATCAGAATACCAGAAACAAAAGGCAAATCACTCGAAGAAATAGAAATGGAATTAGTCGGCGGCAAATAGCCTCAGCATCTAACGATGTTTGAGGGAGTGATGAATGGAATTTTATTAACTAATAACACTTGTTCACCTGGTGTAAAAAGGATAAATATTATAAGCCTTTCTGATGTAGGGTGTTATTCGAAACGCCTTTTTTGCCAAATGGAATTTTTTTTGGCAAATTGGCAATTTGTTTTATTTTTATTATTATTTAATTGTTATTCAATAATATTGAATAATAGATTTCAAAACTGACTGCTATATGAACTACTCCAAAATGTATGTATGCATATGCATTATTTTTTTCCTGATAGTTTCACACAATTCTTATTCCCAACGAACCATTTCGGGGGTTGTTAGTTCAGATGAGGGCAATCCGATGGGGGGCGTCACAATAACTGAGAAAGGAACCAACAACATTTCTGCGACAAAAGAAAACGGTGCCTTTTCGATTCTTCTTCGTTCAGAAAAACCTGTGCTGGTTTTTACGTATACAGGTTACAGCTCCCGGGAAATTATTGCCGATAAGGGTACGATAGATGTTGTATTATCACGTGGCCAGAACCAGCTGGATGATGTTGTTGTCGTGGGATATGGAACGCAGAAAAAAGCTACGAATACCGGTGCTCAGGCTTCGATGGCAGGTAAGCTGCTGGTACAATCCCCATCGGCAAATATCAGCAACTCATTAGTGGGAAGGCTGCCCGGTCTTTTTGCCTCACAGGCAAGTGGTGAGCCAGGCAACGATCAGTCTACCTTACGGATCCGCGGTGTGGGAACATTCAACGGCGGACAAGAACCACTCGTTTTGGTTGACGGAATTCAGGTTGATAATTATAATAATATTGATCCTAATGAAATTGAAAATATAACCATACTCAAAGATGCTTCCAGTACGGCTGTATATGGTATACGGGGTGCAAATGGCGTACTTATTATCACAACAAAAAGAGGCAAGGTTGGTCCTGCTAAAGTTGCGTATACATTTAATTACGCAATTAATAGTTTTACTGATATCCGCTCCCAGATGAACGCTTATGATTATGCCAGTTCGTTTAATAAAGCTGTGTTGGGCGATAATTATGCAACGGGAAAAAATTTACCGGCTCCCTATTCTCAGATAGCTCTCGATAAATATAAATCGGGCGAGGATCCAGTCTTTTTTCCAAATGTGGATTGGTATAAGTTAATGTTGAAAGAGAATTCATCGCAGCAACAACATAATCTGAGCATCAATGGAGGCACGGAGAAAGTGCGCTATGCCATTTCAACTGGGTTTTTCAACCAGGAAGGACTTTTTAATAACACAAAACTCGCATCGGGATATGATGCACAGATCAGGTTTAAGCGTTTTAATTTTCGTTCAAACCTGAATTTTAACATTACAAAGCTTTTTAAAGCCGCTATTGATATTTCAACACAAACAGAGTTAAGATCTGGTAATGCTGCCAACACCCAAACGGTGATTGATAATATTGATAGGGCCAATCCTCTCGTGTCTCCGGGAATAGTAGATGGAAAATTGATTAACCTCACTACCGCAGGCGGCAATCCTCTTACGAGTTTATACCAGGCAGGATATCAAAGAGAAAATCGGAATTTCCTGAATGGATTGATCCGCTTAGATCATAATCTTAATTTTATTACAAAGGGATTAAGCACGCACGCGATTGTTTCGTACCAGAATTTTAGCAGCCAGCGTTTCCTGAATACAAAGCCAACGTCCACGGTAATCATTTATATTCCTATAAGACTTGCCGATGGTTCCATAGCCTATCTGCCGCAGGTGCAGGATGCTCCATACAGCTTTTCAGAAACCATTGGAAAAAATCGGCGGGTCACGTCCGAACTTGCGATAGATTATACAAGAAGTTTTGGGAGCCACAATGTTTCAGGGTTGTTATTGTACAATCAGCTAAAAAGTATTGATCCTGCATTTACATTTCTTGTGCCCAACGGGTATCAAAGTTTTGTAGGTCGTGGTACATACGATTACAAGAATCGTTACCTCGCAGAAGTAAATGTTGCGTACAATGGCACTGAAAACTTTGCACCGGGAGAAAGGTTTGGACTTTTCCCCGCTTATTCATTAGGATGGGTAATTTCAGAAGAGCCTTTTTTTCCTGAGAGCGAAATTCTCGAATTTATCAAGATACGGGGTTCATATGGTGAAGTGGGCAATGACCAGATCGGGGCGAATTTTCTAATATCCGATAACCGTTTTCTGTACAGGCCAACTGCCTGGTTGTTCACAGGAGGATCGAGGTTCGGAGAAGTGGGTAGTTCATATAATTTATTGGCTGGATCGCGTGAAGGAAGAGGCAATAATCCCGACCTCACCTGGGAGCGCGCCATTAAAACAAACATCGGTGTTGAAATGGCTTTCTGGCGTAGAAACATTACGTTGAATGTTGATGTGTTTGAAGAAACAAGAGATAATATTCTGGCCAATCCGCAAACTGTTTCTGCCATTTATGGTGTGGCAATACCTCCGCGCAACCTGGGTAAAATGCGGAACCGTGGCTATGAATTTGATTTCACATTGAATCATAACATCGGACAACTAAGCTATCAGGTAAAGGCTAACTATTCTTTTGCAAGGAACAAAATTCTGTTCCAGGACGAAGTCAATCGCACCTATCCTTATCAATTCCGTACAAACCAGCGGTTCGGTCAATATTTTGGATTGATCGACGAAGGTTTGTTTAATACATGGGATGAGGTCAATGATTCTAAAAGGCCGGTCTATGAATGGCAAAACAATAAGATACAACCCGGAGACATAAAATTTAAAGACGTCAATAGTGACGGCATGATCAATAATGATGACCAGGTGCCGATCGGATATTCCCAGATTCCGGAAAAAACCTTCGGCTTTTCCCTGGTAGGACAATACAAAGGTTTTAGTATTTCCATCTTATTTCAAGGCGTAAGTAACGTTTCACTGAACTATACAAGACGTTTTATTTCGGCATTTTATGATGCTATTCCTGCCGGTGCCGTTGATTACTTAATCGACAGTTGGACGCCGGAGCGGTACGCTGCAGGAATGGATAGCAAGTTTCCAAGGTTTTCGTTAGGCACTAATGGCGGGGCTCCCAATAATTACCAGTCATCTACATTTTTTACTGTCGACGCAAGTTATGTCAGGTTAAAAAATATGGAGATCGGGTATACTTTTCGAGGAGGTGTTCTTAAAAGAATGGGTTTAAACTCAACAAGACTTTTTGTTAATGGAAATAATCTTCTTACCTGGAGTAGCGTGTATCCCGGAGTTGATCCCGAAAGCCCACCGACCCTTACCAACTTTGAACCTTATCCCCTGGTAAGAACCATTAACATGGGTATCAATGTTAATTTTTAAAACAATCAGTGCATGAAAAATAAATTTCTAACAATTGCTTGTGCGGGCCTTCTGTTTTCGGCTCTGTCCTGTAAAAAAGGGTTCGATGAATTCTTAGATAAAGCGCCCGGGGTGGATGTGACTGAGAATACTATTTTTTCTTCCAGGGTAAACGCAGAAACCCTGGTATCCACAATGTACCAATTTGGAATGCCTTCTATTTTCCCCAACCGCGAGGCGGCTGTTATTGTTTCTAATACAGGAACATCTTCGTCATTGGCCGGTACATTATCCGGTGCAACGGATGAAAGTGAAAATGAAGCAAACTTTCCATTTGCTCAGGTCTGGAATTCGGCTGGCGTTACCAGCAGCAACATCATTGGAAGTGAAGATTCGAAGTATCATGGGCGCTGGAAAGCAATCAGGATTGCAAATATCTTGTTGGAACGTATTGATGAAGTTCCAGATGCTGATGCTGGCTATAAAGCACAAGTGAAGGCAGAAGCGCTGTTTAT
>JACMLY010000074.1 GCA_014379345.1 Chitinophagaceae bacterium | reverse complement strand
CGTGAATGGAATATTTCCAATAGGACGGATACAAAGTTTATGATCGGTTCGGTATCAAAACCATTAACAGCAGTTTTGATGCTGATACAGGTCCAAAAAGGTCTTATAAACCTGGACAATGCACTTGAAGATTATTTATCCGAATTCAAAAATAAGCCCGCTGCAAAAGTGACAATCAGGCAACTACTGAGTCATAGCTCCGGCATTGCGAATTATGATATCATCAAAGATTTTTTTCCGCGAGTCAGTCGCCAGAATTTTACAAGGGAAGATTATCTGAAGGTATTTATCGACTCGGCCCTTGCTTTTCCCCCGGGCACTCATTATGCTTATAGCAGCTGGGGATATTTTACACTCGGGTATATCATGGAAAGGGTAACGAAAAAATCTTATGCTAAATTAATGGCTGAAGACATTTTCAGGAAACTCGATATGAAAAATTCGGGCTCATACTTTCACACCCAGGTAGTGGCAAAAAGGGCAACAGGTTATGATTATAGCTTTGGTGGTTATACTTCGGCGGATTTTCGGGATCAGTCGAATACGATGGGCACCGGCGATCTCTATTCAACCGTGGAGGATCTTTTCAAATTTCATATGGCACTTGGCAACAACACACTGCTGAATAAAAGGCTGACAGACGAAATGTTTACACCGGGTATTGAGCTTGCCCAGTATGGCTATGGCTGGTTCAATAAACAATTTAAGTATACAGATAAGGATAGCATTGCTTCAAATTTTCACCTTGGGATGACCGAAGGTTTTATTTCTTTTATTCGCCGGATACCTTCAACCAACAGCTTGGTGGTGATACTTTGTAACAGTTCGCCAACTGATTTTTTTGGAATCACGGGCAACTTGTATAAGGTATTATTTAACAAGCCCGTTATCTTGAAACAACCGGTACATAAGAAAATGGAAACCGATATTGAAAAGCTTGGCGTGGATAAAGCGCTGTCAGAATATAAAAAGATGAAGGCTGATTCGGGGCATTTTTATATCGATTGGATTTCGATGAATTTTGTTGCCCAGCAATTGCTTACCTTAAAAAGATATGAGGATGCCAGGCTTATTTCGGAAAATAATGTCAGCGACTTTCCTGATAAAGATTTGATACTGGTGACCATGGGCAATATTTATCTTGCTCTGAGAAGAAAGGATGATGCAATCATCTATTATAAACGGGCGCTTCAGATCACACCTATGTATGAAGAAGCAAAAAACCGGATAAAGGAATTGGAGTCGCAGTAGCAATACGCGCGTAATAATTTTGAGAAGCGGGCATAAGAAATTGAATCCTATATCAATGTTGACTTTTAATAAATCATATTTTTTTGCTGCTATCATCCTTTTTATCGTTGAAGTCCTTATTGCTTTATATGTAAATGATCGGATTATACGGCCATATATCGGGGACTTTTTGGTGGTCATATTAATGTATTGTTTTGTAAGGGCGTTCCTCAACGCAAATGCCGTTAAGGTAGCAATAGGAGTTTTAATATTTTCATACCTGATCGAGTTCCTTCAGTATCTTAACCTTGTTGGATTTCTAGGATTACAAAAATCCCGGGTGGCTAATGTCGTTTTAGGTAATTACTTTGAATGGATCGATATCGTCGCGTATACTTTAGGAATTATTGCAGTTATAGCCTTTGAATGGATAAGGGAAACAGGCGGTAAAAAACGATATTCAGCTTGATAAGATTCGTTCAATAACCTCGGTATGTAAAACCCGCGCAACTGTAGCTGTGATTTTTGAATATGGTAAAAATTTAAAAAAATGGATACGGACGATTTATCCGACGAAGCATATAGGGGAATATTTATTGAAGCGGAGAGATTTAATCATACGCTGACCCTCAGGTTTGGGGTACTTGCATACTCATGTAAAAATGAGATAGAATATCTTGAAGAAGCCCGACAACTTATTGAGTACTTAAGAAAGGCAAAGGAGTCAAGTTATCCCGATATTTTTTTCGATGATATCCCCCGGAAAATGGCTTTGCTGGCCACTTTGGATAATATATCAGCAAATATTTCTGCGATTGAGACGCTCAAGAATGGTTGATGAGAAATTACAGATCCGACCGACCCGAAAACGCTTCCTCACCAGGGTTGCATTAAAGTAAAACCCCGGTAATCGCTAAATGAATCACTCCTGATATAGAAGGACTTCATTACCTTTCTAAAGGAAATGATATTGATAACAAAAAACGAATGATTGTGCCAATCGTAAAAGTTATTTAAGTAATTGCTTCATCCGAAAAGGGAATTGATGATGCCATTCAGCAAGCGGTAGCTGAGGCCTCAAAGACCGTACGAAATATTGATTCAATTTATGTTAAAGACATCAGGGCTCATGTGAAAGATGGCCCGACCATCACTTCTTAAATTTTAAGTTCAAAAAAAATGAAGCGTAGATCCTTTATCAAAAAAACAACGTTGGCTTCTGTTGGTTTTGGGTTAGTTGATCTTAATCCATTAGTTGGTAACCGACCCTCAGCCCGGAATAATTTTAGTGTAAATGGATCCCGGCTCGAAAATCGTATACTGGAATTAGCAAAGTTTGGGAGAAATGTAAACGGGCAGGGATATCGCGTTGCGTTCTCCAGCGGGGATATTGAAGGCCGGGCGTGGTTATTTGAGCTTATGAAAAATGCGGGTCTTGAAACAAGACGCGATGAGGCTGGTAACATCATTGGAAGAAGAAAAGGGAAGAATAATTCATTCAAGCCAATCGCTTTCGGATCACATATCGACATGGTGCCCGATGGGGGAAATTATGACGGAACATTGGGATCACTCTCCGCACTGGAAGCGATAGAGGTGTTAAACGAACAAAAAATAATAACCAATCATCCGCTGGAAGTAATCGTTTTTGCAGATGAAGAAGGCAGTATGGTTGGAAGCAAAGCAATAGCCGGTTTAATAGATCCCGGGATGCTGACACAAATAAGCCACGCCGGTCTCACAATCTCAGAAGGGGTTAGAAGCATTGGTGGAAATCCTGATCTCATCGCGAATTGCAAACGTAACAAAGGTGACATCCACGCATTTCTTGAATTGCATATAGAGCAAGGCGGAATTTTGGAATTTGAAAATTTGCAGGTTGGGGTAGTTGAGGGTATTGTGGGTATTGACCATTGGGAAGTAACAGTGGAAGGTTTTGCAAATCATGCCGGAACTACACCAATGAATATAAGACAGGATGCTTTGTTAGCCGCTTCGAAGCTTGTTATAGCAGTGAATGAAGTTATTACTGGCGTGAAAGGAAGTCATGTGGGCACAATAGGAAAAATCGAAGCATTCCCGGGAGCTTATAATGTGATTCCCGGAAAAGTGATGATGGGCCTGGAATTAAGAGATCTCTCCACTGAAAAGATTGAATTGCTTTTTAGAAACATCGAAAAACGGGCCGAAACTATAGAACACAATTCAAAAACAAAAATCACTTTCGTGCGACAGCCATCAGTGTCTAAACCTGCATTGACTGAAAAATCTCTCCAGCAGCTAATTAATAAATCAGCTTTAGGACTTTCTTTAACTACAAAATTTATGCAAAGTGGTGCAGGGCATGATTCCCAGAATATTGCGCAGATTGCTCCTGTCGCTATGATCTTTGTACCAAGTGTTGGTGGTATAAGTCATTCTCCTAAGGAATTTACGAATACGGCCGACATGACCAATGGAGCAAATGTTTTGTTGCAGACTATCCTGGCAGTTGATCGAACCTGAAATGTAAAGACCCTGATGGGAATGACTGTCAAAGATACTTTCACAATAAAAAACATAGAATCACTTGAAGAAAATGTTGCGATACCTGCTCCGGATTACAGTGCTAATATTGTGTTTGGTTTCCATCTATCTACTGTCTGCATTTTGTCTCTCAAGAATAACAGTTAATAAAGATGTTAAGGAGTCTGACGATGTAACAATTTACATTAAAACAAACGGCGTTCATGCCGATTTGGTAGTGCCGGTAAAACATGGCCAGATGGATTGGAGCCGCCAGGTGAAATTCTCGAACACAGTCTTGAATGACAGTACGATGCAATGGCTCGCTCTCGGCTGGGGCGACAAAGGGTTTTACTTACAAACCCCGACCTGGGCAGATCTAAAATTTTCAGTGGCATTTAATGCAGCTTT
>JACMLY010000073.1 GCA_014379345.1 Chitinophagaceae bacterium | reverse complement strand
AAATGCAGATGGGTCATTTCCCGGTTTAAACCAGGTATTAGCTGATAAAAAGCAAATCCTGATACTCACTCTGAATGATTTAAAGACACCTTTTGACTGGGTCTTTTCGTATTGGGACTATGGATTCCAGTTAAAACCTTCTCATAATGTTCCTACCTTATTCAATGACCTTGAAAAAGGCGATTATCGCGCGCACTTACTAATGCTTGAAGTTCTAAGCACTTCAGAACTTTATCTGGATTTAAAGAAGAAATATATCAATTCGGGTTGGTCAGGCTGGCAATTTTTATTGAATTATCTCTTGAATACCTGGCAGCAAAACGGTAAGAAAGTAACATATTTCATTACAGATCCTTCATCCGGCATAGCGAATTCACAAGCTATGCTTCTGAATTCCTTCAAAACCGTAACAGGGAAGGTGGTACACAATCTGCAGCCTTTGGACTATGTAATCTGGGAAGGGGGGAAACAGCAGTATACTAATGGCGAATTCAGCTTTCCAATATTTTCTAATGAAAAAATCACACTGACCCCGAACAGCCCTGGATTCGAATTTTCTCCGGCATCAACAAAAATAAATGGCGCAAACCCCGGCGATACCCTTTATTTTTTCGCTAGCCCGGTAAATATAAATAAGCAATTACAGTTGTATTTTCCTTTTAGCAAAAATACTGATAACGCTGTCGGTAGCCCTAACCAAGGCATAAATCATGGTTTGTTGTTTCGCCCGGATTTGGAGCGTGGCCCCGTTGCAGTATTTGGTAACAAACGGTGGGTCAGTCTTCCATCAGCCAATGAGCTAGGCATTGTACAATCAGATTTCACTTTTGCAGTATGGCTCAAAATGGATAGTCTGGACATTGAACAAAGCATTTTAGGAACATATACGCGTGATGTTCGTGGCAGCATTCATTTAAGTTTAAGGAACAGCGTTCCATATTTTGGGTTCTTCGGGAATGATCATTTGGGTAGAAACCAGCTTGAAACAGGTAAATGGTACCATGTCGTTTGGCGTTATATGAAGTTTTCTGGTGAACAGGCTATTTATGTAAATGGTAAGCTTGATAGCCGTTCTTTCAATCATCCTGCATACGGTGGAGCCGATTCTTTATATATCGGCCGAACCACTTTGGTAGGAGGTAAATATTTTAATGGGCAGATGAGTGACTTTGGATTATGGAACCGTGCGTTAAGCGATACTGAAATCTGGCTGCTTGCCAGAGAAATGTCACCTATCAAACCTCTTGGTTCATTCAATTATTGGTATTTAGGGATTACCTTATTAGTGATACTCCCGATAGCTGCATTGATGTATGTTTTCAGGAAAAGAAAAGCAAGCTTCAATCCAACACAGAAATTTGAGCCAATTCCCGAATTGGTCTTACCTGCTGAGACTCCGGTTGCTATCCCGTACAGGAACGCGTCTATCCAGCTTTTTGGTAAATTCGATATAACGGACCCTGCAGGCAATAGCCGGATAGATGATTTGAGCCCCAAAATTCGGGAACTTATGTTGGTGCTGTTGCTTTACTCGCAAAAATATGCTGAGGGAATTTCAACGGAAGAGCTGACGATCGTTTTATGGAAAGGGTTTGACAGCAAAAAAGCGACGAATAACCGCAATGTTTCCGTGCATAAGCTTCGCATGACCTTAAAAGAATTATCCGGGGTGGAAATAAATTTTCAAAATAATTTCTGGAAAATAGAATTGGACAGCACCGTGGAATTCGATTATCGATCTTGCTTTGTATATATGAAAAAACTGGGTGACCCGGGCAATCATACTCCAGAGGTTCTTTCAGCCTTCTATAATGTAGTCTCGAAAGGAAGGTTTTTGACCGGCGACCAGTATTCATGGCTTGATCAGTTTAAGGAGCGGGTTGATGCTGAGATAATAACCCTGCTGAACTTTATTATCGAAAAAAATCAGCAAAAATTTTCGAATGCAGAGCTTATTAATTGGATAGATCTTTTAATGTTATTTGATCCGATTAACGAGGAGATGATTGAAATGTTAATGAAAACCTTGACAGACATTAAGTTGGCCAGGCAGTATTACACCAGATTTTCGCAGGAATATAAACTTTATTACGGTGAAAAATTTGCGGTACCCTTCGAGCAGTTGTTCGATTAGCATGTTGATTAAGATGGTTTTTACTGCTTATTAATTGTCCGTTAATTGCATGTTTAACAATTATTAAGACTAGAAATAATACATTACCATTACGATAAATTCCTAACGAGTTT
>JACMLY010000072.1 GCA_014379345.1 Chitinophagaceae bacterium | reverse complement strand
TTTATTTTTTTTCAGTTCCTGGTTGTTAAACCAAACGAGCACCAGGTGGATGAAATTTCAAGGCTCGCCGCGGAAATTGGCGTGGATGAAGTGAGATTCAAAACCGCCCAGGTATATGACTTTGAAAACGATCCCAATAAGCTGATCCCGAAAACTCAGAAGTTTAGTCGATATAAAAAAGATGAAGAAGGCAAATACCAGGTAAAAAATTCACTTCAGAATCATTGCTGGAGATTATGGCATGCCACGGTGATCAGTTGGGATGGCCTGGTAGTTCCGTGCTGTTTCGACAAAGACGCCCAACACCGGTTAGGCGATCTCAAGGGTAAGCGGTTCAAAGAGATCTGGCACAATGATGCCTATATTAACTTCAGAAAAAAAATGCTCAAAAGCCGGAAAGATATTGACATTTGTGCCAACTGCAGTGAAGGAACTAAAGTCTGGGGATAACCGAAATTCTGGTACGGGCATATTCTCCGGATTTACACAGATTTGCGAAGTGTTACATAACTGGTATTCATAAATCCTGTTTCCTTATCTTATTTCATTAAATTTGTCATTACTATTTATTGATATGTAATGAGTCTTGAAACGGAGATACAACAAACGAAGTTTAGGAATGAGTACCAGAAAACAATTATCAACCTGGTCTACACATACAATTGGGTTAGTGAGCAAAACAAAAAGTTCTTCGAAAGAGAAGACATCACTTCTCAGCAGTTTAATATTCTCCGTATTCTACGCGGTGCAGGCAAGCCTTTGTCAACGCTCCAGATAAGGCAGCGGATGCTTGATAAAATGAGCGATACCAGCCGGATAGTGGACCGCCTCGTGAAAAAAGGCTTCGTCAAAAAAGTGGTTTGTAAAAGCGATCGTCGGTTGGTAGACGTTTCTATCTCGGAGCAGGGCCTTGAGCTTTTGCAAAAACTTGATCTTTCGAGTGATGAAATGGATTCCGTTATCAATAAACTCTCCATCCAGGAAGCGGAAACGCTTAATAATCTTCTTGATAAAATAAGAACCGCTGATTAATCGGTGAGGCTCCGCTTCTTCCAAAAAATTAAATGCGCTTTTAAACAGGCTGTTTAACAATCTCTTTCTGATAAGAGCGTTAATTTTGGCCGATGGTTCGTTTACTTATGAAACAGGTTTCACTGGCTCTGTCATTTATTCTATTTACCCAGGTTTGTGTACTTGCACAGCCAAAATATGAACTCAGGGCAGCCTGGATCGCAACCGTTGACAACATCGACTGGCCATCAAAAGGAAATTATAATACCGAAAGTCAAAAACAGGAATATATCAAAATGCTCGACATGCATCACCGTAATGGCATGAATGCAGTTGTTGTGCAGGTGAGACCATGTACTGATGCTTTTTATCCCTCACCTTTTGAACCCTGGAGCGAGTGGCTGACCGGCAAACAGGGTAAACCCCCCTATCCATATTATGATCCCATGCAGTTTATGATCGAAGAAGCTCATAAACGGGGAATGGAGTTTCATGCCTGGTGCAATCCATACCGCGCGGAATTTAATATCGGCAAGTCGTC
>JACMLY010000071.1 GCA_014379345.1 Chitinophagaceae bacterium | reverse complement strand
GGTGTAGTTCCGGCATGATTTGCAAAACCTTCCACTGTTACTTCCCAATGGTCAATACCCACAATACCCTCAACTACCCCAACCTGCAAATTTTCAAATTCCAAAATTCCGCCTTGCTCTATATGCAATTCAAGAAATGCATGGATGTCACCTTTTTTACGCTTACAATTCGCAATGAGATCAGGATTTCCACCAATGCATCTAACCCCTTCTGAGATTGTAAGACCGGCATGGCTTATTTGCGTCAGCATTCCGGGAGTTATTAAACCGGCTATTGCCTTGCTCCCAACCATACTGCCTTCTTCATCTGCAAAAACGATTACTTCCAGCGGATGATTGGTTATTATTTTTTGTTCGTTTAAAACCTCTACCGCTTCCAGTGCGGAGAGTGATCCCAGGGTTCCGTCATAATTCCCCCCATCGGGTACCATGTCGATATGTGATCCGAAAGCGATTGGCTTTAATGAACTATTCTTCCCTTTTCTTCTTCCAATGATGTTACCAGCCTCATCGCGGCTCGTTTCGAGACCCGCATTTTTCATAAGCTCAAATAACCACGCCCGGCCTTCAATATCTCCGCTGGAGAACGCAACGCGATATCCCTGTCCGTTGGCATTTCTCCCAAACTTTGCTAATTCCAGTACACGATTTTCGAGACGGGATCCATTCACGCCCAAATAATTCCGGGGTGAGTATCGGTTACCAAATAAAAGATTAAGTTCCACTAATCCAAAACCAACAGAAGCCAACGTTGTTTTCTTGATAAAGGATCTGCGTTTCATGTTTTTTGAACTTAAAATTTAAGAAGTGATGGCCGGGAATTTTACAACAATCAACCTGGTTATAACCAGGTTGATGTCTTAAGTTCAATCCAGCCTGAATGAAATTTTGCAAACGCATCCATAGGTTGATACTTTGCCATCTTTCACATGAGCCTTGATGTCTTTAACATAAACTGAATCAATATTTCGTACGGTCTTTGAGGCCTCAGCTACCGCCTGCTGAATCGCATCATCAATTCCCTTTTCGGATGAAGCAATTACTTCAATAACTTTTACGATTGGCATAATCATTCGTTTTTTTGTGATCAATATCGTTTCCTTCAGAAAGGTAGTGAAGTCCGTAAACTTTGTCGGCCC
This sequence comes from Chitinophagaceae bacterium, assembly GCA_014379345.1. GTDB lineage: Bacteria > Bacteroidota > Bacteroidia > Chitinophagales > Chitinophagaceae > Flavitalea. Next base: position 639 of record JACMLY010000071.1, on the reverse strand, counting down.
GGCCGGACCTTTATTTTCTCATCAACTCATTTTGCGCATCTCAATCGCAGAAATATTCGCTGATATATTATCCAAAGTGGCCAGCAAAGCTATTTTCCGGGGGATCTCATCGAAAAAAATATCGGGATAACTTGACTCCTTTGCTTTTCTTAAGTAATCAATAAGTTGTCGGGCTTCTTCAAGATATTCTGTCTCATTTTTACATGAGTATGCAAGTACCCCAAACCTGAGGGTCAGCGTATGATTAAATCTCTCCGCTTCAATAAATATTCCCCTATATGCTTCGTCAGATAAATTGTCCGTATCCATTTTTATAAATTTTTCCCATATTCAAAAATCACAGCTATCCGTTGCGCGGATTTTACATACCGAGGTTATTGAATGAATCTTATCAAGCTGAATATCGTTTTTTACCACCTGTTTCCCTTATCCGTTCAAAGGCTATAACTGCAATAATTCCTAAAGTATACGCGACGATATCAATCCATTCAAAGTAATTACCCAAAACGACATTAGCCACCCGGGATTTTTGTAATCCTAGAAATCCAACAAGGTTAAGATACTGAAGGAACTCGATCAGGTATGAAAATATTAAAACTCCTATTGCTACCTTAACAGCATTTGCGTTGAGGAACGCCC
>JACMLY010000070.1 GCA_014379345.1 Chitinophagaceae bacterium | reverse complement strand
TATGCATATTCCCCGCCGGAGCGTTGGAAACGGTATTCGATATCCCATTGATGATGAGCAGGGGGGAATGCTAAAAACTGCCGCAGCTGGCTCATTACTTTTTGACGGTCCTCCGGGTGGATGCGACTTTCCCAAAAAGCCTGGGGTACCAACGCATTTTCAACATTATATCCGAACACCCTTCTATGACTGCCATCGATCCAGAAAATCTGCTTATTCATCAGATCCCATTCCCAAAGGCAGTCGTTGGTTACTTCTGTAACATAATGATACAACTCATCAAAGATTCTCATTTGCTGAATCTTAGCGTTTGTCCGGGCACTGGATGTCGGCACAGAAGAACTTTTAAAAGAAACAGAAAGTTTGTTCCCGACATGATATGTGATCACATCAAACCAGGCATTCATTTCCGGCCAGTATTCTTTGAAATGCATGGGTACATCACTCAGAAATGCCTTATGATAAACCACATAAAAATTTAGTGGGAGGATGCCGACAAATTTTTCCCAAAGATTTTTCCCGATAATTTCCGGTCCGGTCAGGCGGAGTATTTGTTCTGCGGCCTTATTCCATGATAAAACAGTCCAGGTTTCATTTACGGTAAAAAATCCGTTACTCATCGACTCGGTGATAGGCATGCCGGAATAGATATTCCGTGTACCGAAATCATCCTGGTTGGGCAAAGAAGTATTGTTTGCGGTAAGGCTACTCATATCCACTTTTTATTATAGATAGAATCATCTTAAACCGCCCATTCGCATTGATGTGATTTGGCTTGTGGGCAGGAATAATAATTCCCTCTCCGGAATGCAGAAGATTTGCTTTTCCATCAATTACGATATCAGCGCTGCCTTCGATAATTTGTGCAAAGGTGTCGAACGGTGAGGTCTTTTCGGTAAGGCCTTCCCCACTGTCGAATGATAAAACACTTATATTACCAGACGATTTTTTAATTATTGTTTTACTGACCACAGCATTAGGAACATATTCAATTATTTCAACGATTATATGTGAAACGGCTTTTGGAAGTTCGTCTCCGCCTTGTGGCAAACCAATTGCAGCAGAAGGCGCCTTTTTAAGCGACTTTTTTTTGGCCATGATAGGTAAGATTTAAGATCGTACCAAAGATGAATTAATCCTGCCAGTAAATCTGTTGCAAGATTTTAACCTCTCCTTGCATTATTTACTGATTTTTGATCCCTGCCTTTCACATTGCTGTTTTCATAGTGAATAAGTTCATATTGATGATTGCCAGAAACACAGTGGCAATATTTTGGATAGCTTTATATGCAAATGGACAATAGTCCGATCATCAATCTCATCTTTAAATAGTGTAATATATGACAGTATTGATTGTACTTACCTCGCATAGTGATCTGGGAAATTCAGGAAAAAAGACAGGCTTTTGGGTAGAAGAATTTGCCGCCCCCTATTATAAATTAAAGGATAATGGTGCAACAATTACGCTGGCATCCCCAAAAGGCGGTCAACCACCGATTGATCCTAAGAGTGCGGAACCGGGATCACAAACCGAGGCTACCCGTCGCTTCGATAAGGATAAAGAATTGCAGGATGAACTTGCAAATACAATACCGTTAAACGATGTAAATTCAGAGGACTTTGATGCCATTTTCTATCCTGGAGGACATGGACCACTATGGGACTTAACAAGCGATCCAAAATCCATTCAATTGATACAGGATTTCTGGATGGCAGGGAAGCCAGTCGCAGCAGTCTGCCATGCCCCGGCGGTATTGTTGAAAGTCATGCTGCAAAATGGTGAACCGCTTCTTAAAGGGAAAAGGGTAACGGGTTTTACTAATTCAGAAGAAGAAGCTGTAGGACTAACCGAAATTGTGCCATTTCTTTTGGAAAATGAACTTAAAAACAAGGGTGGAGTGTATTCGAAGAAGGCAGACTGGGCGTCTTATGTAGTGACAGATGGTACGTTAATAACCGGTCAAAACCCGGCATCTTCTGAAGCAGCGGCTGAGGAATTATTAGTCTTACTCGAAAACAAGCTTCAGAATTCTTATTAAACAAGCGTGCTAAAATAGTTATGAATTATGAGTTATGAGTTATGAGTGAGTTATGAGTTGC
>JACMLY010000009.1 GCA_014379345.1 Chitinophagaceae bacterium | reverse complement strand
GTAACCCAAAATTCAATATGGCCATCATCATCTCGTACAATGCCAATGTATAGCCGGTTGGGTGCAATACCAAGGTTAATGAGTTGTTTAAAAAGTACAGCAGCTGTTTCCGCCAGCTCATCGCTTTTTTGCATCGCAAGGGTGCGGCTTCGCACACGTTCAAGTGCTGCTTCTATTTGTGATTCTCTTGATTGTGCTTCTGCTTTTTGTAAATCAAGGAAACGTATATAGGCTTGTTCAAAAACCCTGGCTATCCGTTTTAGTACAATAAAATCATTGTCGGAAAATAGCTGCCGGGTCCAACTGTTGGCACCAAGCAAAGAATTTTTTTCTGCAATGAAAGAAGCTGTGTAGCTATCTGCCTGAAGTATAAAATCCCTTGAAAGTTTAGGTACTGTTATTAAATCGTTATGCTTAAATACATAGTCGAAGTATGTATTTTTCTCTTCAAGGGAATAAAATTTATTATAAATATCTTCACCGGTTTCTTTAGCGTTCCATACATCCGTTATAATTGGATTGCTTTCAAAGGCATTTTCATCATACGGAAGATTTACACAGGTCGGTTCAGCAAGATCTGGTGAAGCTACCCATATAACTGCGTGTCTTGAACCCTCAGTAAACAAATGAATGGCGGCCCCTCCATCAAAAGCCAAATCCAATTCTTTCAATTTTTCAAACAAAATGGAAACCACGTCTTTGATTTCAACAGAACGATGCATACCTAGTGAACGGCTGCGAATCTTTTCCAATGCAACCTCAATTTTTGCTTCCCTGGCCTGCAACTCGGCTTTTTGCAAATCAAGGAAACGGGTATAAGTAAGGTCAAACACCTGTGCAAACCGTTTAAATATGAGTTCTTCGGGGCAGGGCACTTGTGTAATAATTACTAAATAGCCCTGGGAAAAATAAGCGCAATGCAATTTTCGCCAGGTAGGCAATGTAAAACCATCCGCCATCATTTCTTCGAAAATTTTTCTGGAAACCGGGATATTCATCAGCCATTCATAATGTTCTTTCAGCGCTTCTCCTTCTAATTGTTCCGTATGATAGGATTCGCCATTTAACCATCCCTGATAAATATTTGCATGAGTTACACCGCTTGTGTTGGGTAAATAAAAAGCAGGGATAAACCCGGTTTCAGTACTTAACCACCATTCATCTTCTGGTCTTTCCCGTTCGCACAATACAAAACCGCAAGTCCAGAGATTTTCTACCAGCTGATTTAATTCTTTAAATAATACAGTGGCGACATCGCCCAACTCTTCACTTAGTTGCATACCCATCGTTCTTGAACGGACTTTCTCCAATGCCGCTTCAATCTTTGCTTCTCTTGCCTGTGCTTCTGCTTTTTGTAAATCTAGAAAACGGGTATAGGTCTGTTGGAATACTTTTCCAAAGCGCATTAGTGTGGCATTCTCTTCATCCGTATAAGGAATGGCCGAAAAATTCTCAATGTAGAGGCCAATATTCTCTAACAATACAGTGGATATGGCAAGGCCCGGGGAATTAAAGTAATAGTCCTTTGCTTCGTCCGCCACTCCGGGGAATAACTTAAACAGCCCTTGATAAAATTTGTTTTTTTCTTCAAAACCCAGATGGTTGGCAAAGAAGTCCAATCCTTTTTCTTTTGCTTCAATAAAACTGTTCCAATGCGGAGAATCAAAATAAGGAATGGTGATCTGAGAGGGAATGTTATACTGGTCGGCGAGCCAGATATGCATATCATCCCTTTCTTTATAATCCATAATAAACCCTGCATGCTCAACAAGGATATTTAAATGCAAGAATTGTTCATATACAACCTGGATTATCTCCTTAAGCTCTTCACTTTTATGCATGGCCATACTTCTGGAACGTACTCTTTCCAATGCAGCTTCAATGGTGGCTTCTCT
>JACMLY010000069.1 GCA_014379345.1 Chitinophagaceae bacterium | reverse complement strand
GGAACCGGGCAGGAGTGGTTGCACGATGTGCGATTACTGCCCGATGATGACATCACCACAAACTGGTTATCTCCTTTTGAAAGTTTTACGACCCTTCAGCCAAGTAACAAGAAGGTGTACGACTATTATACTTTTTTATTCCAGCTAAATGCAAGAGCCAACAATATGTTGGATGTTTTTCAGAAGAAAGCAAGCGGGGTTTATAAAAATAATGCTTTGATGGAGTGGCATAAAGGAGAGATGCTTTTCCTGAGAGGGTATAGTCATTTTCAACTTTGGAATTTATATGGTATTGCCCCTGCAGTAAACAGGAGAATTGATAACGATTCATTGTTGTACACTCCTAATTCGTCAGGGAACGAGCTACTCGATGCCGCTATTTCCGACTTTACCGCGGCTTCCTTACTCTTACCCGAAACATGGCCTGATCCGACTTACAAGGGGCGTGTTACTAAAGGAGCTGCTTTTGGAATGGCAGGAAAGGCTTACTTATACCTGGGCACAATTAAAAAAAATATAAACGATTACAGTTTAGCGTTACAACAGTTCAACCAGATAAAAGGCTTTACCCTGGCCCCAAAGTATGGCGAAAATTTTACAAAGGATCAGGAAAATAATAGTGAGTCTCTATTTGAGATACAGGTAGGTGACAATGCAAACCAGGAGGGTAGTAATCCGTGGCTCGATACCGACCAGTTTGACGGCAACGGTGATATCAGTGGTTACTGGGGCTTTTTTGATAATCACTGGTCATTTTTTGGTGGGTCCAGGCTTTTACCAACGGAATCTTTAAGGACTGCTTTTGGAAACGATCCACGGAAAGAATTTTGCTTCAATAATGAGGGGATTGTAAAATATGTGAAAGGTTCATTCGGTGGAGATGGAAGAAACTTTGCTGCGTCTTATACAAATAATCCAAGAATCATGCGCTACGCTGATGTTTTATTACTGAAGGCAGAAGCTATTCTCCAGTCGGGAGGATCTTCCGGCGAAGCGATCCAGTTGATCAATCAGGTCCGAACACGGGCTCGTCAATCTTCTCCTGCCCCTGTATCAACTCCTGCTGATTATCCTTCAACGGAAACTGATAAAAAAACAATAATGAAGTGGATCATCGAAGAAAGACGAATAGAATTGGCTTTCGAAGAAGGGCACAGGTGGTTTGACTTAAGAAGATGGCATATAGGTGGTGTTCTTACAGAAGTATACAGAAAGGATCTTGAAAATGGCTGGGAGTTTGGTTCCGTCCATACCCCATTTTCTTTTACCCGAAAAAATTTATACCTACCTATTCCTTTTGAAGAATTGCAATTAAATCCTACACTGAAACAGCATGATTATTGGAAATAATCTATTATTTACAAGGAGTTCCGCCTGATAAACACAAACGGATTCTTGATATATTCTTTGCTGTTAGAAAGAATAAGGTTAGCAGCGGATTCACCAAGTTGTTCGTGATCGGTTGAAATGACTGTTATGCCATCGAGCAAAACTTCCTTTAGTGGGGTTTCGTTGTAAGAGATGATACCCACATCCTTGCCAATCTTTAATCCCTTAGTACGACAGTTTTTAATGAGGCTTGATAAGTCCGTTTCTTCAATCACAATAAATGCATCCCCCTTTTTTACTTCGGTATTGGCATTCACTTCTCCCATCAATTCATTTTTAAAAGAGTTTTGCATGCAAAATTTTCTAAATCCCCGTGCCATTTCGGGAGGGTAGGGAACCATATTCGAGTGTACAAAGTAAAGTTTTGAATATTTCTTTAAAAGGTCCAGCCCCTCATCTAAAGCATCAATAATATCGTTTTCAAAGTCCTGATATACACAACCACACTCAGAATTGAAAAATGGTATGCGCCTGTCTATAATCATGAGTTTATTTGCCGGGATGGTTTTGATGATGTTGACGGCTTCTTCAATGTTCTCGTAGAAGTACGGCATTAAAACGATGTAATCATAATCATCCAGGTTGTTCTCAACCAACGATCTTAATATCTGTACATTAAAGTGGTGAATTTTCAGATCTACAATGGCATTAGTCCCCATCGTTTTTATAAATGCGTTGTATATTTGTTTTTTGTAATTACTGATCTTATTGAACAGTAATAAAATCCTAACAGGAGCATCCAGGTCGACCCTGTTAATGTAGAAGCCCTTACCCTTAATTGGAATAATGGTACCTTGCTCCTTTAATATATTATAAGCCTTTTCAACAGTTACCCTGGAAATAAAATATGCATCACTTAGTTCATTGATAGATGAAATTTTCTGCCCCTTTTTTAAATGACCTTTTCGAATGGCATCAGTTACAGCGTTTACTACCTGGGTATATTTGGGTACCTGGTTCTGGGAAGCAATTTCAAAAGCTGGCATCATATCGTAGGGGGTTATCCATTTAGAGAGCCAATCCTGTCTATTTTGTAACCTCTGGTTTGTACTTTATTCTTACTTTTTTTTAAGTATACGGTTTTGGGGCCAGCTACTTTTAAAGGGGTAGTGAGCATACGTACCAACACGCATAGAAAAAGCAATATTTGTGATTTCTTCACCACAATGACACATAAGGACACAGTTTCTTTAACAAACTTTATTTTTAGGAATTATAGTTGGCATAAGGACCAGTAGTTTTCCATCGAAGATTCTGGCAAATTGTCAAAACCGATCTCAATAAGATTGTCTGTATGAGTTTAACTAAAATGGTTTTTCTTTTTGCATGCTGGGTTTATTCAATGTTGGGTTTTGCAGCTTCCTCATTAAAGCCAGATAAACTAACAACTGAATACATCCAAAATCCGTTAGGGATCGATATTTCCAGTCCACGGTTAAGTTGGATTTTATTCTCTGATGATAGAAATCAAATACAAATTGCCTATGAAATTATTGTAAGCGATAACCGTAAAGACGTTCTGTCAGGCAAAGGTAAAATTTGGTCAACAGGAAAAGTAAACTCAAACCAAAGCAGTCACATAATTTACGCTGGCAACCGCCTGCAGCCATTTTCAAAATATTACTGGCGGGTCAAAGTATATGATTCCAATAATCAAAGTTCAGATTGGAGCACTATAAACAGTTTTGAAACTGCTATGTTAACTTCCGCAGATTGGCAGGCAAAATGGATTAATGATGGCAGCAAGCAGTTTGAAAGAGATGAAGACTTCTACAAAGACGATCCGATGCCACTATTCAAAAGATCGTTTGTCACTGACAAGAAAATCAGTTCCGCCCGCTTGTATATCAGTGGCCTTGGTTATTATGAAGCATACCTGAATGGAAAAAAGATCGGTGATCGCATGCTGGAACCAGGATTTACCAGTTATAGAAAGCAGGTTTTGTATAGCACATATGACATTACAAATGACTTAAAAAAAGGCAATAATATAATTGGATTGATGTTGGGTAATGGCTGGTACAATCCACTTCCGATCCGCCTGTTTGGGCGTTTCAATTTGCGCGATGTGCAACAAACGGGAAGGCCTTGCGTACAGTCGAAAATTCTTATCCGCTACATAGATGGATCTCAACAAACTATTATTTCCGATGAATCCTGGTTGACAGCTCCCGGACCTGTGGTACGTAATAATGTTTATCTAGGTGAGCAATACGATGCAAGACTTGAAAATCCATCATGGTTTACCAATACGGTAGAAGGATGGAAAAAAGCCACAATCATTGAAGGGCCTTCCGGTGAATTGATCTCCCAGTTACAGCCTCCCATTCGAATCACAACAATTGTAAAGCCCCGTCGTATTTATGAGGCAGGAAAGGATACTTTTATTGTAGACATGGGTCAAAACTTCGCAGGAGTGGCAAGAATAAAAATTAAAGCACCTGCGGGGACAAGGATAAACCTTCGGTATGGGGAAGATACCCTGGCACATGGACGATTGAATTTTTACACTACTGTAGCCGGACAGATAAAAGAAATTTTTAATTTAAAAGGAGGACCCGGTTCTCCGAAAACCGCATGGCAGGAGGACAGGTATATTACAAAGGGAACAGGAACTGAAATCTGGTCACCCCGATTTACTTTCCATGCATTCAGGTACGTAGAGATTACAGGATGGCCTGGTAAACCAACGACAAATGATATAGAAGGACTTCGCATGAACTCAGACGTACAATTAAACGGAGCATTTGCCTGCTCAAATGAAATGTTCAATGAATTGAATAAGGTAATTCAATGGACTTTTTTAAGCAATGTTTTCAGTGTTCAATCGGATTGCCCCGGACGTGAGAAGATGGGGTACGGTGGTGATATGGTAGCAACGGCTCCAGCATATATCTACAATTACGATATGGCTAATTTCTACCGGAAAACAATTTACGACTTTGCAAACGACCAACAACCTGACGGAGGAATTACGGAAATTGCTCCTCATACCGGCATTGCCGATCGCGGCTATGGTGGTGCCTCGGGTCCATTGGGTTGGCAATTGGCTTTTCCATTTTTACAAAAACAGCTTTATGATTTTTATGGCGACAAAAGAATCATTGAACAGAATTATAAGGCGTTCAAAAAGCAGATGGACTTCCTTCAAACGAAAGCCATAAATGGATTATTTCATTGGGATATTAGTGATCACGAAGCATTGGATCCGAGACCTGAAGCATTTACCGCTTCGGTGTTTTATTTTCACCACGCTGTATTAGCGAAACAATTTGCGTCTATTTTGGAGATCAAAGAGGATTCTATAAAATATGAGAGGTTGTCTCTCAAAATAAAAAATGATATTATCCGTAAATACCTGGTACCCGGAACCGGTCGATTCGATAATGCAACACAATCGGCACAGCTCTTTGCCTTATGGCATGATCTGTCACCAGAAAAAGAAAAAACTTTTCAGGTATTGCTTGATGAATTTGCACGGCATAAAAATCATTTGTCAACTGGCATATTCTCAACGCAGATGTTATTTGATGTGCTTCGTTTAAAAGATCAAGCTGAGTTGGCACATATAATCGCAAACCAGCGTGATTATCCCGGTTGGGGATACATGCTGTCCCGCGGAGCAACAACACTATGGGAGACGTGGAAATATCCCGATAATGCTCCTTCCCAAAATCATCCCATGTTTGGTTCCATTAGCGAATGGTTTTATCGCTCAGTGCTTGGCATCAACCCTGCTTCTCCTGGATTTGGAAAAATCCTCATCAAACCACAACCAGCAGGAGATCTGACCTGGGCAAAAGGAACTTACCAATCGGTGAAGGGAATGATAGTGAGCGATTGGGAAAAAAAGAACAACCAATTTGATCTGAAAGTCTTCATTCCGGCCAATACAACCGCTGAAGTTTGGATAAAGAGTAAGGAAAATGGTAAGCTAACAGAGGGCGGGAAAATTTTCGATGCAGCGCTGCCACTGAGATACATCGATGGATATGTTGTTGTAAATATAGGTTCCGGGAATTATCACTTTATTTCAGAATTGTAAGCCGTATTCATTTCTTGCCAGCATTTTGCAGGAAGATATCAACATTGGATAAGTCAATTTCAATGGAACCTGTAATAACGGTTCTAGGAATTGGAACAATTCCTGCACGGGCATCATTAGCAGAAAGTGGCAGGGTATTATGACGCATATCAAACAGGAATTGCGCGCCCAGCCAGGTAAAAAGTTCGCGTTTTTGGCCAACAAGATAACTGATAACCCCCTCCTTAACAAGTTGTAAATGTTCCGGTTCTGCATCAACGGTAGTAAGCTTTACTTTTCCTTTTTTATTTGCTTCCTTTACAGCCAAGGCCATTCCAGGGCCGGAGTTGGAATCAAAACCCGCAATACCTGCCAGATCCGGATGTGCAGCTAACAGATCAGCGGTAAGCCTGGCTGCGGTTTCTACATTTGCTTTATCATCATACTTTCCGATAAACTCAATGGAGGGAAATTTTTTCAGGGCCTCCTGTAAACCTTTGAATCCCGCTTCCATGTTTTCCATTCCTAAAATACCCATGCATGCTACTTTTCCTTTACCGCCAATCAAAGAGGCCATTCTCTCACCCTGCAATCTTCCCATCTCATACCAATCGCTACCTATAAAGGAATGTCGATCTGAATTCGGTATTTCAGAGTCATAGACAACGGTCGGTATACCGGCTGCAACCGCTTTTTTAATAGCGGATGCAATACCCGGGTCAGTGCCATTGATCAGTAGTCCTGCAGGTTTACCGGGTATCACCTGTTCAATGGTTGCAATCTGTCCTGGTACATCCCATTCCGAGGGTCCTAAAATAGAAGTACGCACTCCCATTTTTTTCCCCCACTGCAAGAAAGCTTTTTGGTCGTGGCTCACATAAAGGGGCAGGTTAACGGCTGTTGTAATCATTACATATTCTTCGGTGGGCGAAACCTCATTTGAGGTAACGAATTTGTCTTTCGTCAAACTGGTTGTATAATCACTGCTTTCATATCGTGGTGGGGGTTCGCAACAAAGAACAAAGAGAGATAGTACAAACAGAATATATTTATGCATGCGCGATTATTTTTCCATTTTACGAATCAGCCATTGATCAAGGCCTACTGCTACAATTAACACTAAACCTAAAATAATTTCCTGCCAATAGCCGGATACACGTCCAATAATTAACAGGTTATTGATAAGTGCCATAAAAAGTGCGCCGAGTAAAGCTCCAAAAATTTTTCCAAAACCACCTGACAAACTAGCTCCTCCAAGTATAACAGCGGTAATCACCCGAAGCTCTAATCCACGACCAGAGGTAGCGAGGGCCGCACCCAACCGTGAAGAAAGAAGAATACCGGCAATGCCCGCCAATGAAGCTGAAAGCACGAAGGCCGCGATTTTCATTTTCTCTACCTGTATCCCGGAAAGCTTTGCAGCGCGCTCATTACCACCGATAAAATAATACCGCCGAAAAAAAACAGTCCGGTTTACGAGGAAGCTAAACAACAAAACAATAAAGATCATGTACCACACCGGCGCTTGGAGTCCAAACAGTTTCGATTGACCAATATAAATAAAATTATAAGGAAAATTTTGAATTCCTGCGCCGCTCAACATCAAAGCAAGCCCTCTTACGATACCCATCATTGCAAGGGTTTGTATCATCGGATTGATGCCTGCGATCGCGATCAGCCAGCCATTGACAAAGCCTATCAGCAGAGATCCGGAAAGTCCGGCTAAAATAGCGATGATAAAATTTACATCATGGTAGTACATCAAATAGCCTGCTAGGCCACCTGAGAATGCAACAATAGAACCAACCGATAGATCAAACATGCCTGAGATTAAAAGGATCATCATTCCAACGGCTACAATGGTATCAATTGACAAGTTTAATAGCAGTTGTGAGAAATTTTCAACAGTAGGGAATTGAGTGGGAAAAATGAAAGTCATGATAATGCATAATATAAGGATGCTTGCGGCTAAAGAAAAAACCCGGTCCTGCAATCGTTCTTTAAGTTGCATATGGTCATTTTAGTGGGCGTTGATACCTGAAGCAAGAGCAGCTATTCTTTCCTCGGTTGCTTCTTCACGGCTTAGAATTCCAATGATTTCTTTTTCATGCATCACAGCAATGCGATCGGAAAGGAACAACAGTTCAGGTAATTCACTGGATATAAGTAGAATGCTTTTTCCCTCTGCCGTCATATATTTTAGTAACTGATAAATTTCTTCCTTAGAGCTAATATCAATCCCATGGGTTGGTTCATTCACAATTATGATTTCAGGTTCTTGTGCAAGCCACTTCGCCAACATCACTTTCTGCTGGTTGCCCCCACTTAGTTTGCGCAGATGTTGTCTAACTGTAGTTGTACGGATTGAAAAAAGCTTACATAATTTGAGGGTTACATCGTCTGCAATTGCTGCGTTGTAAAAGCCTTTTTTTAATTGTGCAGAAAAAATGTTTTCGGAAATTGATAAATGTAGGAACAAGCCCTCCGCTTTTCTATCTTCGGGCAGATAAACAATTCCATGGTCAATTGCCTCCGAAGGATGATTTAAATGAAGGACCTTTCCATCCTTTAGAATTTTTCCACCCGTAATTTTCTCATCACCAAATAATGATCTTGCCATTGCTGATCTTCCTGAACCCTGCAAACCTGCAAATCCCAGAATTTCGCCTTTAAGAAGTTTGAAGCTGATATTGCGGAAACCTTTGCCTTGTATATTTTCTACTTCAAGTTTGATTTCCATTTGCACATTTGTTGACTTCTTCACGGATTCCAGATCTCTTCCAACCATTAAACGAACAATTTCCTGTGCAGGTGTCTTGCTATCAATGGTGGCTACAAATTTTCCATCCTTTAATACTGAAATAATATCTGATATTTTTTGTAGCTCAGACATGCGATGTGAGATATAAATTATACCCACACCCTTTTCTTTGAGGTTTTTTAGAATACGGAACAGTATCTCTGTTTCACTATGCGTGAGTGATGCCGTTGGTTCGTCCAGAATTAATAAAGATGGCGTCTTAGCAATTGCCTTTGCGATTTCAATCATTTGTTTTTGTGCAGTAGACAATTTCTTTACGAGTGTCATCGGCGAAAGATTGGTCAATCCAAGCTCGTTTAATAGCTGCTGAGCCTGTCTAAATAGGAGTTGGAAGTCGATAAGACCTACTTTAACAACAGGGGTTTGTACAGGATAGATATTTTCTGCAATGCTTAATGAATCAACGAGACTCCGTTCCTGATATACAATCGAAATCCCCATCTGATGAGCCGTTTGAACGTTCCTGATTTCAACAGGTTGTTCGTTCCATAATATGATGCCTTCATCGGGTTGGTGGATACCCATTATAATATTCATCAACGTACTTTTGCCTGCGCCGTTTTCCCCGCAAAGAGCATGGATTATTCCTTTTTCAAAATGAAGCGTAACATTTTGCAGGGCTTTTACCCCGGTAAAATATTTCGATATATTATTCAAGCGCAACATTATATGAAAACAGTTTGTCTGGTTGCAGCTGATTCATAACAAGCCCAGACCAGTTGAACGGTTTTAAAATTATCTTCTCCTGTAGTCTCTGATTTTCCGCCCTGCAAGCCTTTTAAAATATTTCTGTTACAATCTACAATGCTGGCATGCACAACCGCATAATCAGGGTCTACCCAACTGAACTTGCTGGGTTGGATAAACGAAGAAGTAGTTCTTTTTCTCGTTGTAATTCTTAATTCAAAATCATTTGTCAGGTTAACTGAACCAAATTCTCCTTCTACTAATATCAAAGTCTGAGGAAAAGTCTCTTTTTCCAGAACCGAGGCATACGACATTTCGGCAATACAATGCAAACCGTTTTCCATCTCCATCAAAACATTGGCAACGTCTTCTCCTACTATATTCTTATTTACTCTTTGTGTCAGGCAGTGTAAAGTTTTTGCTTCACCAAAAAGAAACCTGCAAATATCGAGTACATGCGATCCAATATCGGTCAGGATGAAATTTTCCAGCTTGGCTAGAAACGGCTGGTTATCAAAAACAGGAAAAGCAGAACAGAATGAAACCCTTGATTTAAACGGTTTGCCGATCACACCGGAGGTGATAACTTCTTTTAAAGCCCGGATCGGAGCCTGCCACCTGAAATTTTCATGAATGAATAGGCTTTTATTATTATTCTTGCAGCTAATCAGCATTTGTTCAGCATCCGCAAGTGAGGGGGCCATTGGTTTCTGACAAATAACATCAACTCCCTTTTTCGCTGCGCTCAGGGTAAATGGAAGGTGTGTATCCACGTTACTAATGATGTCTACAAAATCAAGCGATTCATTGTTTAATAATTCATCGACTGAGGTGTATATCCGTGGCACATTATATTTCATAGCTACAGCCTTAGCCTTCTCTGGCGTACGATTATATACAGCAACTAAATCAACCCCCTGCAGTTCCTTCCATGCAGCTATCTGGTAGTTTGACCAGAATCCTGTACCGATTACAGCAAATCTGAGGGGTTTCATTAGCTTTTTGGTCTGTTATAATTTTTTGAAGCATCATCTATAACCAGCACCCAATCGTGTCCGTATCCAGAGCTTGGCGGTGTAAATATTTTCTGTCCTGAATTCTGGAATCGACCATCCTCTTTAATTTCTCCATTCTTTGGATTGTACCAGAATGCTGTTGCTTCGGTACCTGATATGGTCCCGAGGTTAACCGTTACAGGTTTTCCTTGTGTGCTATAAACAAAAATATAGTCTTTACCACGTGTTGCCTGTATTCGGTCACTGGCTCCCATTCCATCTTTGATGATTGTTTGGTCTGGCACCCGGTCCAGCATTGGTCTCGACTCTATCAGTGATCTTAAAAATTTCATCTGACCTGCACCTGGAAGGTCCAGTGCAACATACCACGGAAAATGAGGTCCGTTGACCGGCGTACGATTCGGAGCATACATCTGCCAGATGTCGTGGCAGCCATAAGTATGCCCGAATGCTCCTGCAAAAACATCGAGGTATGCGTGTTTACGTATATCATATGCGCTGGATGTACCCAGGTCTTTGGCGTTGAAACAAACCGGATGATCCTCATATAAAGTTTCTCCATCCAGAACTGGCTTAACAGGAGTACGATTGTATACAACCTGTACACGGTCCCAAACGTTATTCTCTCTGCAATGTCCCGTCTGGAACATATTAAAATCGAGCCATTCGTCCTTGTGAAAGTATTTAGAAGAACCACCGTCTTCAAGGCTATTAGGCTGAGGATGAAATGTCATTAGAGCTTTTTCCTGCCCTCCTACACCTTCAACAATCCCCGATGCCATGGCTCTCCAGATACCAACACCCTTTTCATCCGGATTACGGTCTCCTCCAATGATCCAAATGATGTTCTTTTTGCCCTTATATCGATTGCCAATCCACCGTCCATATATTTTTGCGTTATCGGTATTAAAAATTTCGGGACCTGCTCCCCATCGGTCTTTAAAAACTTTATCGCCCCAGGTCGGCAACAAGCCAATATACAAACCTAGTTCTGCGGCTTTGTTAATAATAAAATCCACGTGTTGGAAATAGGCCTCCCTGGGTTTTGTAGGATCATCATTTTCCAGCGGTAATTCACCATATGGATTTGGATCGTGCAGGCCTTCCAGTTCAGCAAGGGCCACGGCCTGAATCACCGTGAAGCCCTTATCGGCGCGGTTTTTCAAATATTTTTCAGCTTCTTCCCTGCTTAAGCGGTGAAATAGTTCCCATGCAGTATCACCCAGCCAGAAGAAAGGTTTTCCTTCAGAAGTTACCAGAAATCTTTTATTGCCACTCACTTTTAGTTGGCCCAGGGAAGTTGCAGCAATGAATAGGGAAAAGAAAATCGTTGATAATAGTTTTATCATAATTAAAGATTGAAAGCGTAATAATTGTTTGCCATCAATTCCGAATTTCACCAATTCAATTCGTAATAGTTGTGACTGATAATTTTATAACTCGAGCCGAGTAGTTTGCCAATACCATTTACTTATGAATGATGTCCCGTACTTGTTCTTTGATATCATCCATTTCAAATATTTTTTTCCAGTTCTCTTTAAATAGAATGGGTTTTGCACGTTTGCTGATCTTATATGCGGCATCAGAGAAGCTCCCAGTTATTTCTTTAAAAAGCACCGCCATCTGTATTCGAAGATGACCTAGTACAAAATCCCGTGCAGCTGCTTCCGGAACACCCATTTCGACAATACGATCGTAACCTTCTTTCACCACCTCCATGCAGGTTTGTGCCAAAGTTTCTACCATTGCTGGTTCCAGCATAGCCATTTGTTCCAGGCTAATACGATGGACATCCTTGATAGGCGCATACATGTCCCGCGCTATTTTCTCCCCTAACAGATATTGTTCTTCATTGCCATGCATCATTGCAACAACAATTGACTGTTTGGCAGATATCCCACCATAAAAATCCCGGAATGCCGTTTCTGTAGGCTCCCAATTGAATACCGAAGGATGACAGGGATGTGCAATAACATAACCCAGATCATGTCGGTGATGAATGACTCCTCCTATCGGAGCAGCGGGATCCAGAGTAAGGACTAAAGCACCGGATTTCATTTTTGGAATTACGTTATCTGATATGCTGCCGATGCTAACATCAGGAACAGCAAGTATAACCACATCTGCAATCGGCACAGCATCTTCTTCGGTACTCACTACCACATTTCTTGCCTCTAAATTCTGAATACCTTTCTCACTCAATTCAATATAATCGAGAATATACTGTGGGCATTTCAGAAAGTTATCCGTTAACCGGCACCCCATTTTTCCTCCGGCACCTACTAATGCAATCTTGCTCATGATAAAATTGTTTTCAGATATTTAATACTTCTTTCCGCTGATCGTTTTTCATTCAGAATGGTTTCATTGATAGTTGATTTGGGTTCAGACCATAATTCAAGAATTGCAGAATGACACCTGCCATAGTTTTTTACTTCATTGACAAGTGAAGGTATATTTACCATGCCTTCTCCTGCAATGCAACCCGTTATTCTGAATCCCATTTTATGATGTAATCGTTGAATCGTGAAATCTTTTATATGTAAATTCACTGTATAACGAGCCAACACAGAAACAACTTCTCCCAAACCTTCCCCGGTCCCCAGGGAATTAGCTGAATCAAGGCAAATGGCAATAAGATCATCATCAGTTGATTCGATGATATGCTTTAATGTTTTAGATGGGAAACGATCGTGATTTTCAATCGCCAAACGCAATTTGGCCGCATTTAAATAGGGGAGAACCTGATTAATAACTTCAATCACATGGCTCTCGGAAGGATGATAATTTTCATCATCAATGACTATTCTTATAAAATCCGTTTCCATGATGGTGGCAATCGAAATATAGGTGATTATATTTTCGACAGTTAATTTCCTTGTTCCAACCTGGATCTTTAGGTTCAAGTGATCTGCTTTCTTCTTTAATTCATTCAGCTCCTGCAATTCTAAAAGATGAAGCGGGTAATTATCAGCAAATTGAATATAACGGATATTTTTTTCTGCTGCATACTGCAAAAGTTCTGTCGCAGTAAGTGGATGCGTGGGAGGAAAATCTTTTATTCCTACAGACCATGGAAATGAATATGTACTAATGCCCAACTGCATAGGATGGCAACAATCTTTCTGTAAATATGAAGGCTTACCGCGATATTGTTTGTCAGGAATTTGCCCAAAATTTGAACTATTTTATCTTATTTTAGAGATATAAATACAAATACAGAAAATTTATTGTCATAAATGACAGAACCGGCGTATCGTTTAATCAACCCACAGGCAAATAGATCATTTGTATTTAAATGGGAACCATTTGATCTTACAACCCGTTGGCACTATCATCCTGAAATTGAGTTGATCTATTTTATCAAGGGTAGAGCCAGCGCAGTAATAGGACAAGGTTTCCATCAATTTGAAGAAGGTGATCTGGCCTTACTAGGCCCAAACTTTCCGCATGTATTACAGGAAGACAAAGAGTTTGCAAGACAGTGTCCCGAAGTTCCGCCCTTTGGATTAATTATCCAGTTTACAGAAGGATTTCTCGGAAAGGATTTTCTCCAAAAGCCAGAATTGTTTTCTATAAGCCAGTTATTAAAAAAAGCACGTCGCGGACTTTCATTTGATCCTCGTATTATAAAAAAAGTTTCATCGGTTTTGCTTGATATGCATTCAATGAATGAAACACGCAAGCTCCTATCATTGCTGGAGGTATTGACGACGTTATCGGAAACAGGGGATTACAAGTATCTCACACCAAAAGATTATGAATATGATCATACACTGGACGAGGACAGAATGCATGAAGTAAACAGCTATGTGTATGAACATTTTTGTGAAAAAATTTCTATACGGGACATTGCTATGATCGCGAATATGACCGAGAGTTCTTTTTGCCGATATTTTAAGTCACGTACGCTCAAGAACTTTACAAAGTTCCTAAACGAGGTGCGCATCTCTTATGCGTGTAAACTTTTGAATAATGACGGCTATTCTGTAGGTGATGCCTGTTTCGAATCTGGATTTACCAACCTCTCTTATTTTACTCGCCAGTTTAAATCAGTAATGAAAATGTCGCCGAAGAGCTTTCGGAATTGGAAACGAGAAGCAGTTAAAAATTAATAATCAGTTCCTAAGTTATATGTGCCAGGTTTTACTTTGACTGAAGCGTAATACTTCGACGCCAACGTGGTACGGAGAAATTTTTTCTCGCGAATTGTAAATCCGGTATGACCCATAAAACAGCCATTAAGCTATATATGGCAAGTCCCAGATAAAGACTCAGCAAACTAATTGCGATGCCAATTACGCAAAGAATAAGCGAGAACTTTCCTTTCCCATTCTTTCCCAAAGCCTTCGCTAGTGCCGAATCTATACCATGCAGGCGCGCCAATTATCGTCGTCAAAATTCCATTTGGGTGAAGCGATTTTCCAATAGAGTTTTGCAAAGAGGACGTACCGGCATCTACTGCTCCCAGTTTTTTTACAAGGCGTGCTTTATCAACTGCCCTGATCTGATCCGATACAATTTCACCGGTCTGTGTTTGAAATTGACTGGCGAAGTTGAAAGAGGAAAGAGGGGAGTTGAGGCATTATTTGGAGAGTACGGGTTACAGCACCTCGAACCTTGAAAACTACATTGATAAATCAATGCAATATGTTACGGAACTCCTGTTCCTGTGGGCTTCCTGCAATTTTGTAGAGAAAAGAAAAATACAATTCCGGATTTTCCCAGAAGGTTTTTATTATAACCGAAAAAATGACCAGTCTCGAACCACAAAAATGAACAGCGTATTTGCGCTAATCGCTCAACTGAAGCGCAACATAGAAGAAAAACCCCCCCTGAACAGTTTGATTTACGTTGTAGCGATTCGAAAGACTATATCAATGGGAAGATATCGAATTCATACATTTGGATATAATTTTCGATACAAGGCTCGCCAGGTCTTTCTCTAAGAGTTGTTATTCAGAAACGATCTACTTCGATGATGGCTTGAGCAAATGCCTGTGGATCTTCCTGGGGTACATTGTGGCCAATGTCTTTCAGAATTTGATGTGAATATTTGCCAGAGAATTTCTTCGCATATCCCTTCCCGTCGACGGCCGCTCCATCGAAATCACTGGCAATAGTTATTGCTGGCACAGTGATAACTGGGCCTTTGGCAAGTTTAATTTCCAGATCGTCATATTGTGCCTCGCCGTTTGCGAGGCTTAGCCGCCACCGATAATTATGGATCACGATCTCAACGTGATCCCGGTTATTGAAAGACTCTGCACTCCGATTGAAAGTGTCGTCATCAAAATGCCATTTCGGCGAAGCGATTGTCCATATAAGTTTTGCAAAATCGTAACGGTATTTGTCATAGCCTGCGCGACCGCGTTCTGTGGCAAAGTAATACTGATACCACCAGCCCAGCTCCCCTTTTGGTGGCAACGGTAGCGCGTTCGCTTCCCGGTTAATAATCAGGTAACCGCTTACCGAGACAATGGCATTGCATCGCTCCGGCCAAAGCGCAGCCATAATGCAAGCTGTCCGGGCTCCCCAATCAAAACCGGCGATTGTAGCTTTCTTAATGCCGAGAGCATCCATTAAAGCAATCGTATCCATAGCAAAGGTCGATTGCTGGCCATTGCGGATTGTCTCACCGGAAAGAAACCGTGTGGTACCGTATCCGCGCTGATAGGGAATGATCACACGGTAGCCTGCCGAAACGAGCAACGGTGAAACATCAACAAAGCTATGAATATCGTATGGCCAGCCATGGAGAAGAATCACAACAGGCAGATTATCCCCGCCTGCTTCCGCATACCCAACGTTTAGCACTCCTGCATTAACTTGTTTTATTGTTTCAAATGAGTTGTTAGTCCTTTTCTTAACCTGGTTTTCTCCGCCGATTCCTATCTTGCCTGTTTTTGTTTCTGAAAAGCCCATCATGGCAAACTCCCCGGCAGCAATTGTCATCATCGCATTGCTAAGAAAGCGCCGGCGATTATGGTTCTTTGTAGTCATATAGAAATGAAGTTTTTTTGGTAAATAATCGTCAGCTTCCGCCAATTGTAATGGGTACCCCAGTGTTGCACCAGCGCTATTTTTTAATTTTTTATAATGTTCATCAAAGGTATCCGGCGTGAAAGGGGTTGGCAATCACTAAACAGGTAAGTGGACTAAGCGATTAGTGAAACAGTCATTTTTGAACGTGAAAATTTCTTTACTAAAAAAGCGGCTGAGTTACTTTAGTTCTCCTTGCAACTGAGCTGTTGTCTTTCTGCAATTTGCAATCGGTAATCGCTCTTGAAATAAATTTTATTAACCGGAAACCATAAAGGACATCTCGCAAGCTTCGGAAAGCGAAGGACGTAGATGTAAAGTGGAAATGATAATCCTAATTTATTGTGTGCGATACCATGTCCTTGTACTGACCGGAGGGGTATTCTATAGCAAAATTCTTTTCAACTATCCCGTCAGTAACCAATGATATTGATATTTATATATGTCTTGACTGGTCTGGTCAGACGCCTATAACCAGCATGAGGTCGGTCAAGCCAAAAGAGACAGTTCTGGAAAAGGTATCATAGCTGGCTTATGAAGTAAAATACAGCAGCTACGCTTCATTCTGCAAAAGTTGAGGTACCAATATTCTGCTTCGTTTTTTATGTTTACTGCGGAAAGAATGTCATTATCAACAAAGATGAACTGGTTGGATAAGTCATTGCGTATAGAAAATGCAATCTTTAGTTATTAATCAAGCTATAGTTGTCCCTGAAAGCTAGTTTGTCAAAACATCAGAAATTAAAAATGCAAATATGAAAGCACATCTTGGAATTCTTGAAACACACCTGCAACCGGTTGCGGAACAACTGAACCGCATTCTTGCCGACGAAGTCATTTTATATATTCAAACCCGAAATTATCATTGGAATGTTGAAGGACCCAATTTCAATGAGATGCATAGTTTTTACGAAGGGCAGTTTAAAGAGCTCGATGAAATAATGGACAACATAGCTGAGAGAATCCGCGCCATTGGTCATTATACAGAAGCACGCCTCGTTGATTATTTAAAGCTTACCAATTTGGTTGAGCCACCTTATACCAATTTGCAATCCGATCAATTACAGTTTCTCCTGGCTGCCCAGGAAACAATTATCAGTAATCTGCGCCGGCTGATTCCTGTTTTTGCAGACCAACACAAAGATATCGGTAGCAGTGATTTTATTACACAGCTGCTTGGAAAACATGAAAAGATGGCCTGGATGGTGAGGTCCTATTTAGGTTGAAGTCGGGCAATCGAAGTTATTTATCACGACGGATATCTAGCCTCGCCATCCTCGCCTCGAGCGTAGTAGGCTTGATATTCAGAATTTCCGCCGCACCACCCTTACCCCGGATTCTGTAGTTGGCCAGCTTTAGAGCGGCTATTATATTCTCCCGCTCCGCCTGCTCAAATGGTTTTGGCCCGGTACCCAATTCGATTTCTGTGAGCGGTTGTGTATTCATCTCCAGCGGCTCGACTATTGAGACTATCGGGGTCGTAGCCATGATGGCCGCCCGCTCGAGCAAATGTTCCAGTTCCCGGATGTTTCCCGGCCAATGATAATTTTTCATTAGCTGCGACGACTCTTCAGAAAGACTAGTCAGTTCCTTGCCCAGTTTTTTTGCAATTTTTTTTAGAAAAGAGGTAGCTAAAGGCATTAGGTCTTCTTTGCGCTCCCGTAACGGAGATAAATGAATAGGAAATACGTTGAGCCGATAAAACAGGTCGGCTCGAAAACGTCCAGCCGATACCTCCACTTGCAGGTTCCGATTAGTAGCCGCAATAATCCGGACATCACAGGCAAAGGGTCCTTTGCCGCCGATACGCTCGATTTCCTTTTCTTGCAAAACCCGGAGCAGTTTTGGTTGCAATTCCAGCGGTAACTCGCCAATTTCATCCAGAAATATTGTGCCTCCATGCGCAAGTTCAAACTTACCGATGCGTCTATCTGCAGCACCGGTGAAGCTGCCTTTCTCGTGTCCAAACAGTTCACTCTCGATCAACTGAGGCGGTAAAGCAGCACAGTTCACTTTGATTAAAGCCTTGCCTTTCCGTGAAGAGCGATTATGAACCGCGCGTGCAATGAGCTCCTTTCCGGTACCAGTCTCCCCAAGAATTAAAACCGTATAATCAGTAGGAGCTACCTGCTCAATACTCTTAAATACGTGCAGCAACGAAGGACTCGTACCAATGATTTCTTCAAAGTTGGCGCCTGTTTTTACTTCCTCCTGGAGGTAAGTGTTCTCCCGACGTAGCTGCTCACTAAGGCGCTTGATCTCATCGAAAGCAATTAAGCGTTCAACCGTCAGCGTTAATGACGAACTTAGTCGTTCAAGCATTTGAAGATGTTCTGAGCTGTAAGTGTTTGGCTGACGGCTGAAAAACGACAGAAAGAAAGTGCCATTTTGAGATGTACGCAGAGGCATATTTAGATTTGACTCTAATTTGAATGTTTTAGCGATGAGTTGCTTCAAAGGATTTTGCCGGCAGGCTTCCTCAAAATCGCCATCGTTATAAACCGCTGGTCCGTCATATGGAACCGCTGCCCGGATCCGATGATATTTTTCAAGCGTCAGACCTGTCATCTTTAAGAAATTATCTGTCCAAATCGTTTGATATTCGTCCTTGCCTATACGGAAGAAACTACAGGATCGGATAGCGTTTAACGTTTTCTCTTTTTCCAGGCCTACTATGAAGTAATCGAACGGAATCACGGGTTGGTAAAGCCGGGCCACTTTCAACAGTCGCTGGTCCCAATCCCTGTCCTCAGAAAGCGCATCGGTTATTGCTATTTGCAGCGTTTGCTCTTGCCGTATGCGTACTTCTATGCGATGTGCATGTCGATAATGAGCGATCTCCAAAGCCACGAGTACATCCCGTTCACGAAAGGGCTTGACAATAAATCCATAAGGTTTTGTTATGTTAACTTCCTCCAGGATGCTGGAGTTGGTATTCGCAGATATATATACAAAGGGAATATCATCCTCGGTTAGTCTCCGGGCAAGTTGAATGCCTGTTTCAGATCCTTTTAAATGGATGTCTAACAATACGAGATCAGGCTTCTGCAGGCGGTTCAGCTCCAGCGCTTCGGCAACGGTAAAGGCAATGCCACTAACCAGGTATCCTGCTTTTTCCAGGATCGTGCGCAAATCATTCGCAACGGCAAACTCGTCTTCCACGATCAGAATAGTTTGTTGGGTAAGCGGCAGATTATCGGTGGTATTAACGGGCATAAGCTGCATGGGTAAGGATTTTGCTTAACTGTTCCTCTGCAAAGACGAGGTTGATAGTCATACCCGGAGGACTGATGATGTTCAATTCACCATTTAACTGACGGCTGAAGCCGTGCATCAGGGTCATACCGAGGGAACGGCTCCTTGATGGATCATAGTTTTTCGGTAAGCCTACACCATCATCTTTTATGGTTAATTTGTAAGTACTTATTGTTAACTGCTGAAGACTAAGGCTTACTGTACCAGTGCGGCCATTGGGAAAGGCATACTTAAAAGCATTAGTGATGGCCTCATTGATGATCAGTCCAAGAGGAACAGCCTGCGTAACATCCAGTTCAATTGGTTCTACCGACAAATTGAATCGGATGGGCTGTGGCAAGTCGTAGGAATCGTGGAGGTAAGAGACCACTTCATCGATGTAGGAAGGCATTGGAATACGTGCTACGCTCTCGGCCTGGTAGAGCTTTTGGTGGATCAGGGCCATAGCCTGCACACGATGCTGACTCTCCTGGATAGCCGAAAGCGCTGCTTCATCTTCAAGTGATGCGGCTTGTGAGTTCAGTAAGCTCATTACTACTTGCAGATTATTTTTGACCCGGTGGTGTATTTCTTTCAGGAGCCACTCTTTTTCTGTCAACAACTGGTCTTTCTCGCCGATAAGCGTATCCTTCTGCACTAAAAGGATATCTTTCTCAGTTAGTAATTCTGAGAGATGCTCGTTTTTTTCCCTGATGACAGTTTGCTGGGCTTTTAATTCTTGCTGCTGTGCCTGAAGTTCCACCTGCTGCGCCTCTAACTTCCGATTGCTTTTCTGTTTTAACCGGAAGCGATTGTATATTACGGCAAGAAGTAACAGGAGGAGAATAGTTCCGCTTATTATAAACCTACGAATGAGTTCATCACGCCGTATTTTCTCAGCCTGAAGCAGTTTTTCCTTGGTGAGTGTTTGGATATTCTGCTCCTTCAGCAGTAGATCATTTTCTTTTTGCTCAGTTTGAAATTGTACATCCATCCTGGCTAGCTGCTTGCTTTTGTTTTCATCGTATAAAGAATCCTCCAGTTTCTTATACTTTTGGTAATGCTTGATAGCAGAAGTATAATTCGCCTCCATCGAATCGAGCTGAAACCAATATAATTGAGCCCTGGCAGATCCTTTCAGGTCACGAGACTCTTTACAAAGCTGTTCAAATTTAGCGAGATACTTACGCGCTTGCTCGCGCTGGTTACTGGCTAAAAAAAACCTGATAATATTCCAATAAAGGAATTGCTGTTCGGTATCATTTTTTCCTAATTCACCTGAAATAATGAGGAGTTGATCGCAATACCGTTGCGCTTGAGCATACTGTTTAAGATGTGCATGGGTGTTTAAGAACCGGGAGATTAGATGGATCCTATCAATAAGACTTTCCGGAGGATAATTCTTAGCTACGTGCTGAAGTAGCAGAAGTGCTTTCTGTGGTTGGCGTAGATTCATTAGAACGTTGGCAATATTGCCACTTACGATCCGGATAGAAGGCAGATCTTTATATCTTTCGGCGATATGCAGTGATTTCGTATAATAGAAATGAGCCTTTTCGTGTTCTTTTAAGTCAAAATACGTAATCCCCACCCGGTTATAAATAGTACACATCTGCAGGGTGCTGTCTTTAACATTCTCGGCGGTCGTAACCGCCATTAAACCATATTTAAGACCATCCTGGTAATCGCCCATTTCGGACGAGATGAATCCCAATAAATCGTAGACTCCCTGTAAGTACGGGTAATTAATAGAGCGATACAGTTCAAGGGATTTGCGCAATTCTAGCAGCGCGCGGGGAAAATTACTTTGCAATCCATATAAATCACCGAGGTCTTTCAGTATATCAGCCTGCCTTCTCTTATTATCTGTCTGTTCAAAGTTTTGCAGCGCGTGTCCATAAAGAACGATTTTCTGTTCTAGTTCTTCTCCCCAGTTGGCATAAGTGTTCCCAAGCTCGATGTACGCTTCCGCAGCTTCGTTCGCATAGCCGTTTGTCTTACAAATCTCAATGGCTGTTTGGACTTCTTTCCTTGCATCCTGAACATCTCCTTTATCCCTCAAGGCATGAGCTAATAATAGGTAGCTGGTGACTTCTCGTTTTGTGTCACGCTGTCGTTGAGATAAGCTGATGGCTGCTTTTTGATAAACTATTGCCTTTGGAAAATCTTTGGCTTCCCTGCTAATGGTGCCCAGAAGATTTAAACTGTGAATTTCCCCCGCATGAAATGCTAGTTTTTGACTCAATGTCCGGGCATGTTCCGCATAAGCTCTTGCATTATTTATATCCGCCTGGAACTCTCCGGGTTTGTACACCAGGTAAGTCCCTAATTGCAACTGTAACCTGACTCGGTGTGTGTCAGGTTTACTTTCCCGCAAAAGCCGTTGCAAACTGTCTGCCTCAGGCAATACGATCTTTTGAGCTTTGACAGAAGACATTAGCCACGTTAAAAGAAAAAGATGTAGCAGAAAACGAATCGACAGGGGGTATAGCATAGTAGGCGATGAATGAAAAGAAAAACAGTTTACTCGACAGAATTTTAGAAGGGAGTCGGAGTGGATACAGCTAAACAGTATCGTATAGATAAAAGTGGATGACTGTCCGTTTTGGTTACCTCATCAACCCAGAAACTCATGACCGGACGTAATTAAAGGTATGACTCTTGAGCAATATGCTCGTGTACCCTTTGTACTTATTTTAAAAATCGCCGAGTTAACTTCTTGCTTTTCTCCATCTATTTGGAGGCAATCTATTGGAGTCCTCCATTCCATTGGAGGGTTTTTACGAGTCGATACATTATGCTAATTGCTAAAAATAAACCTAAGATGCTGCTACTCATCATTATAAAGCCTTTTTCATATATCTACTTAAGATCATTCGCACATTGGCACTTTTTTTCGATAAACATGGCAATACTAAGCAGGTCGCAAGTCATTTAAATATCAACGTTATGAAGTGTTTGAAGGATATGGTGATTCGAAACAAATTCTGTACAAGTCCTAATGTCTATATAAAATGCAAACAGTAAAAATGAATACGTCTTGGAAATTAAAATCCTCCGTTACAAATAATAAAGCTTTAATGCTAAATGGTTCTTCAGCGATACAATCTTGTACTTGCAATGAATACCAGCATGGCTCAATCTTTTTGGAGGAGAATACTTTGCTTTTATTAAAGGAGGGAATTTTTAAAATCAGGTATGGTAATACAGAATATCGGATCTATAAAAACCAGATAGTTTTTCTTAAGAAAGACATTCTAATTTACTATGAAACAGAAAGTCACGCGGATCACCCCATAAACATTGAGTACCTGATATTCTCGTTAAAGGATGAACTGGTGAAGGAGTTTACGAAGCTATCCGAACTATCTATGGTATATGAGAGGGAATCCACCGCAGTCACAGTCAATACAGTCGATGCCCGTTTATCAAAGTATGTCGATTCACTGGAGTTTTATTTGATTGAACCGGAACGAATGGAGGCAAGTTTGATCAAAATCAAATTGCTTGAATTGCTATTCTGTCTGACTGGTAATAACCAAAAAATATTAGGCCAGTTACTAGATTTAAGAGATCACTTCCGATCCAATATTACAACGACTGTAGAGGAAAATATTCTGAATTCCCTTTCTTTAAACCAGCTAGCCGTTTTATCAGGAAGAAGCTTATCTAGTTTCAGAAGAGATTTCCTGGCTATTTACAATATGCCTCCATCTCAATGGATCAGGCAAAAACGACTGGAAAAAGCACAGGAACTATTACTTAATACCACTATGAAAGTTACTGATGTATGTTATACGATTGGGTTTGAAAATATTGCCCATTTTTCAAGACTTTTTAAATCCCGGTTTAGATATTCTCCATCTGAATTTAGAATGAATACTCATGTAGCGTAAGACTTGCTTTTTGAAATTCATATCCAGTTTTAATTCTTAAGATATTTTGATTTTGGATGTTTAAATTAAAAACAAATCAAATGGAAACTCAATTTAAAAGCAATGCGACAACTGTTAATGGCTATACAATTGGAGCACCAAATGACACGCTCGCAGATGATATGCAAACCTCATTTGCAGCAGAAGATATTGTCAAGACATTGGTAAAGATGGATGCGCTTAAACTTCTCTTTAAAGAAAATCGCTTGTTGAATCTTGATGGCCTCCTGACGAAGCTCGCAGCGCCAGTAGCGAAAACAAGCTTTCTCATTTTTAAAAACAATAGATACATCACAGTACCTACGGAAACTATTGCTTTTTTCAATGTGAAATATGAATCATCTGTTATTACCTGTTTCGGCAAGCAGGAATATTTTGTGAATCATTCATTGGAACATATTCAAAATCTTGTTGCGGAAAAACAGTTTTTCAGGTTAAACAGGCAGTACCTTATTAATTTCAATGCAATAAAAGAAGTTGAACATTACTTCGCACGAAAACTACTCGTTAATCCGGTGATGCCACTAAAAGACAAACTCATCGTTTCCCGGGAAAAGGTAACTGAGTTCTTAAATTGGCTTGAAGACCGATAGCCCTGGTAAGGCCGATACAGCTTTTTTAAATATGATTAATGGCAAATAAAATAAAAATGCATAATGAAAAATTATAACCAGGTAGAAATAATACTTTTTTCAAAGTATTCTATCACAGATGTACGCCAGAGACAACTGGTAAGATGGCTTGGAACAACAGTTCAGGATGCAATTGGATTCCAACACGGACACGCAAAGAAGATGTTTCTTAAAATTTTGAAAGACACTCCGGCAATTTACATGTCGTAACGGAGACCCTTCAGCTGAAAGTAAATTTCTTCCAAAAGCAGAATATTAAAGGAGTTCCAATGATGAACGTCTTGTTTGTTACACATGTGTCAACATGGACGGTATTACAGACGTAGGTATTCTCTACAAGCATATGGCTTATCGGAGCCTTAATATAACACTCAGTAACTAAAACCATTCGCCGCCAAGAAGACTATTCATAAAATTATCAAATGTATTTATATGAGCATTCTATCACAAGCTCTAATAGAGAAAACGGCACACCACAAGCAGCGTTCACATAGAATCGAGGGGCTGTCTGATGCAGTGTTTGCTATTGCAATGACCCTGCTCGTCCTTGATATCCGTGTTCCGCTAAAGGAAATCGGCACTGAAACCGGTGTTTGGGATTTGTTGATGGATCTTTCACCAAAACTATTTACATACATACTGTCGTTTTCGGTTGCTGGTCAATTCTGGTCTATTTTCACCAATCACTTCAACTATCTCCACACATCTGACCGCAATGAATTTTTAATTGGTCTTATCTTCCTGATGTTTGTTTCGTTACTCCCATTTTCAACAGCGTTTCTAAGCGAGCATCTGGGGTCGAGGGTGGCCATGGGATTCTATATTTTTAATTTGGTCCTTATTTTATCGTTCAATACACTTCACTGGTACTATTCCTATCATTTCGGATTGGTTAAACTGGAAGGAAACCAAACTGGCTTGGTAAATAAAGCAATATTAAATCGAGCAAAAATTGCATATGGAGCCTATGCGATCCTGATCGTTTGCTGTTTTTTTAGCAGTTACGTGGCACTATTTGGCTTTATTCTCTTTCATATTATTTTGACGTTTAGTGGCTTTATTCAAAGGCTACACCTGAACAAGAGGCGGAAAATAAACCCTGGTCCCAATCTCGTTGAAGGAATCTCACCGGCATTTCATGAACCTACCTCTATAGACAATGAACAAATAAAGGAGCAGTCAACCAACACAAAACAAAATATATCGTAATTGATGGCATTCGCCCATTTTACGCAGCCTTCATATATAATGCAATTGTTTCTACAATTGCCGTTTTTAAACTTTAAAATTTTTGTTATGAAAATTTATTTAACCGGACCTGATGCAGTAAGCGATCTGCATAAAAACGGATTTACAAATGATTTCCAACTTTTAGGGAATGAACTATGGTTCGTGCAGGAAAAACTGTCCATCAGGGTTGGAGAATTTATCATACTCGAGTGCCATAAAATAACCGAACGCGGAAGTTCAGTCATTGTTTATGGTATCATCGCTACCTATCACAATATAAAAGGGATATTGATCAGTCACTATAAAGGACCCAAAATGATTACGCCATCCGTGCTAGTCAAAAGTCTAATGAAATGATTTATACATAAGCGGGATGGTTATATCGGATGATTTTACAATAAAAAAACAAAATGATGAATGATTTAATAAGCCTTGCTATCAATGCGCAGGGAGGTCTCGATCAATGGAGACAATTTTATACCATTTCTGCTCACCTGGTAGTAGGAGGAGCGTTATGGGAAATGAAAGGACATGGTGGTGTTATCGAACAAGTGGATGTGAAAGTAAACCTGTTAGAACAAAAGACATCACATATACCAAATCAACAGTGGCACACAGCATATACACCACACAGGATAGCGATTGAAGCCGGTGCAGGTGATATTATTGAAGAACTATATAATCCCAGGGCGTCTTACCAAGGACATACATGGAAAACGCAATGGAGCAACCTGCAACTAGCTTATTTCACTGGATATGCTACGTGGAATTACCTTAATACACCTTTTCAATTTGCAAGGCCAGGATTTGAATTTGATGAGGTCGAACCATGGGAAGAGAACAATGAACTATGGCGGCGATTAATAGTAAGATGG
The DNA here is from genome assembly GCA_014379345.1 of Chitinophagaceae bacterium. GTDB lineage: Bacteria > Bacteroidota > Bacteroidia > Chitinophagales > Chitinophagaceae > Flavitalea. The sequence goes on along the minus strand of JACMLY010000069.1, from coordinate 11,907 downwards.
CCCAAAGATATTCATACCCATAGCACGGAGCAGACCATTTATATTGACAAAGATGGCTTCATCAGAAGACTGGATTATCGAGTCGAAGTGGCGGGTAATAATCTATGTGCCCATTATCTATCTAATTATAAGAACATCTCCGGAATCACAATTGCCACAAAAAGGGTGGTGTACTCTATCGGTGAGAACAACAAACCTCTACTTGATGATCCTGTTATTGTGTCTATTGATTTCAGTGATACAAAATTTGAATGAAGGGACTTATCTGCAATTCGCTGTTCTGAGGCAGCTGTAAAAATGCCTGTAAGCTTCATGATCCTTTGCGGCTTTGCGCCTTTGCGAGATATTTTTTCTCGCGAAGGCGCAAGGCTTTTATATGGGTGGGTTAACGGAGCTACCAGGTTACGTGCAATATGAACTTGATGGAATTGCAAACGACAGTATTGTCTCAAGGTTGGGCTTTATATTCTGGAAATCTTTGGTAAAATTCTTTTTGTCTATGGTCCAACCAATTTTCAACACCTAAATGTTTTACACTTTCTAAAAGGCGATGTATGCTTCTTTTGTTAACTCTTCTGAAGTTAGTGCCATTGGTATATTATGTAACATGTCACTCAGCCAATATAGTCTGTTATCATTCTTTTCAAGGCCTTGTTCCCTAAATTCAACAAACGTTATATACAAAACATACAGTAAGAATTTTTGCTCCACAAGTTCAATTTATTAAAAAAGGCTGATTACTCAGCCTCTCTTTTCTAATAAGGTTTATGTTGTCTTACAAAATTATAGTGAAAAAATACAAAGCGATAATAAGAGTGTCTATACAATAATCAATCCCAAACATATTTCCAGCTCCCATCCGCTTGTCTTTTCCAGACAGTATGAAACACCCCTTTTTTTTCGGTCACTTTTCCGGTATTGTCCTTTGTCCGCCAGGTGTAGCTGCCGTAGGTATATCCGAAGTCACCTTGCGCGGAGGCATCTGTAAAATCCGGTGACCATATTACGGAAGCTTCGGTATAAAACGGCTGGGAGTAATAGTTACGAATGGCGTCCTTTCCATGGACAACTGTATCGTTTTCCCTTTTGATGACTGCATTGCTATCGGCGTAAAACCAGAATGCTTCGTTGATGCTTTTATCAGTGGTCATTTTTTGAAAATCAGTTTCCGCCTTTTGGATTTCCTCTATTGACTTCTGTCTTACGTTGGCGACAGCGCTTGTTTCTTTCCATTCACAGCCTGACAGTACGGCCGATAAGAAGACTAATAATGTTGTTCTCATAAAATTTGATTTATCGATTAGAAAATAAACTGATTAATTGTTGTTCGCTGGCGATATAAATGCGAACTATAGTCGATCCAGGAGCGGTTCCCATACAAACCCGATTTACTTGATAGACCTACTCTTGCTTGAATTCTTTCCGTTACCATCATCTTTCGCGGCCACCGGTGAATCAAGGCTACTCACTCTTCATCAATTCTTAAACTTTGTTCCATCGCATAAGCCTGGTCCCAGATGTATACATCATATGCTGCTAGTTTTTGCGACCATTTCAGGGTAAGTGTGTTCACTACCTGAATGACGACCCGATCGATATAATTATCGAAAATAACCCACGGATTGCCGCTGTCGCTTTCATCTATTCCGATGCCCGGTCTAGTTTCTTTCAACGCCTGCCGTGTTGCATTCCTAAGGTCATTCATGAATTCAAGTTGAAGAGCTACATCAGCATGCGTTCCGGTCCTGGCGACATGACCGGATACAAGGATATCCCAATCAAGTTTGTTGATTTCCTCCACCTGTGCGAAATAGCCTGGGATATCCTGTGCCAGCGCAAACCGCCTCCACGGCATCCAGCCGGGAAAAACGACATCAACAACCATCAACGTCTTTTGAGCGGGCGCATATATGAAAATATTTCCAGGTTCATGCGCATTTCCACGATAGGATAATTCCAACGTCTGACTACCCGCCTTCAGCTTGTATTTGTCTTTAAACACGACCGAAGGAACCGGCCTGTCTGGATCTTTGGCGCGAAGGAGCAATCTCTTTGTTTCTTCGTGAGCTATAACTTTCGGATGTCCGCCGAGCTGCCTGGCACCGCCGATATGATCAATATGTGAGTGGCTGTAGATTATATGTGTGACAGGTTTATCAGTCACTTCGGCCAGAGCTTTCTCCATAAATTGTGCTAAGGAAGGTGGTGCGTCTACTATCACAACACCGCTTTCGTATACCAGGAACATAGACTGGTAAGCGTTATCTGTGATCATATACAAACCTTTGCCAAGTTCCTGGATACGGTAACCCTTAGCCGGATCGATTGCCGGTCCCTTCGCGGACTCTGGCACGTCAAAATGTTTCCCGATCCGGACACCGATGGGAGCAATTTCCGGCATATTTGGATAAACAGATCCGGCTGCCCTGTGTGCTGCAGTCTGGGAGAAGTTTGAAAGCGGTATAAGAGCATAACCTAGTGTTATGATTGTGCTGGCAATAATCATTTCAAACGTTTTCATGACTTTATTTTTTGATGTTACCACGCAAAGGTCTTCTTACTTCCCACCGAAGACAAGCATCATACAGCTCTGCCGGACGAACTGGCTCTTCAAACGGGCATTCGAAGTCTGGAAAGTTTTGGGAAGGAGGGAACAGGAGCCTTCAGCATAGTTTCGTGAGATTGTAACGAGATTTACCGGAGGACTGAGGGAGGGTTATTATTGAATATTTATTATCTGCCCATATTCGACTTTTCTTCGTGTCCGTTTTGTCCTTTATGAACCTCTTCTCGAATCGAGGGCAGTTTACGAGATCAAGGACCTTTTTCAATCATCAACTTTCTCCTGACTGCTGTTGACAAATGCGCCGCGGATGGATAACGCCGTTATATTCCCCGGAATAATAATTACAGGAGCTATCATGCCTGCCTCGCAGGCAAATTAGTCCGCGCCGCTACATTAGTGATTGACTTTTGCCTCGCCCAAGCTGATGTTTGCATCCTATTTAAAAATTTAAAACTAAAAACAATGGAAACTACCATCAAATCAACCAGGGTATTGTATACAGGCAAAACCCATACTACCGGCGGTCGCGAACACGGATTATCGCGAAGCTCCGACGGCCACCTGGATATTAAATTGTCCACTCCGGGCACCAATGGACTCGGCACTAATCCTGAACAACTTTTTGCGGCTGGCTGGTCGGCTTGTTTTGAAGGCGCGATGGGTATAGGAGCCCGGAAAATGCGTATACATCTTCCGGAAAACTTAGCCATTGACGCTGAAGTCGATCTTTGTTCGGAAAACGGCGAGTACTTCCTGCAGGCCCGACTCAATGTAAGTCTTCCGGGACTGGATGGAGAACTCGCACAAAAGCTGGTAGATTATGCGCATCTAACCTGTCCTTATTCAAAAGCGATCTCTGGTAATGTAAATGTAGAGACCAACCTGGTTTAATTCACAATCGCAGGACGTAACCATTTACATATCGCAAATTCAATATACAGTTCGTGTCATTCACAATTCAAAGGCCCGGGAATTATACGGGTGAATTGTCTTCGAAAAGTCCATGCTACAAAACTTTTTGCATATTTTTAATTCTTAAGTTAAAAGCGCGGTCACCGAAAGAGTAGAAAGCATTAACATGGATTTTAGATGAATAATTCTATGCATCCAAAAGAAATCCTGCGAGGACATGTTACGCAGATCGTATCACTCACCGATGAGCAGTTTGATCATTTCTTTTCCCGTTTTACGTTGAAGTCTTACAAAAAAGGGCAAGCGATTATTACGCAAGGCGCAAAGGTGGAACACGAATATTTTGTGATTGATGGCTACCTCAAAACCTTTTATATAAATGACGATGTTAAGATGTTTATCCTACAGTTTGCGATGCCTACATGGTGGGCATCTGACTACAATGCGCTGTACAACGGTGCAAAGGCAACTGTTGGTGTAGATTGCATCACCGATGCGCAAGTACTCTGTTTGTCAAATGCTGATCGGGAGAAAATATGCAGCGAACTGCACGAAGTAGAACGTTTTTTTCGGTGGCGTACAAATAGGGGTTATGTAGCTTCCCAAAAAAGATTGTTGTCCCTTATGAACAACGATGCCAGGCTGCGGTATGAGGAACTGATGGCTCAATATCCCGCACTCTACAATACTGTGCCCAAACATTTAATTGCCGCTTACCTGGGCGTTTCGCGGGAAACGCTAAGCAGGCTTTATCACACCTGAGATGTGACATAGATCACAAAAAACAATCTTTCATTCAAATGTGATGTGGGTCACGTAGTGACCCCGGAATTCCTATTCACCTTTGTCACGTAATTAAAAATTAAAAAAATGAAAAAGCAGAATTTTGAAATCGCCGTTGCTAAGAGCAATATCGATTGGACAGGCCGGAAAATCACCGGCTCCCACTTTGGAACAATTTCCATTAAAGAAGGCACGCTTGCCGCAAATGACGGCAAACTAACAGGTGGCAAATTCATTATTGATACTACTTCCATTAAAATTTTGGACATAACCGACCCCGCGACAAATGCTCAATTTGCAGGCCATCTTGCTTCAGATGACTTCTTTGCTTCAGCACAATATCCTGAAGCAACGTTTGACATTACTGGAGTTAATAAAAATCATATTGAGGGAAACCTTACAATCAAAGGCATTTCCCATCCCATTGGATTTGATGCCACCATTAGCATAACCGACGATACTTTAAGTGCTTCCGGGGTGATAGTGGTTGACCGCACTAAATACGGCATAAAGTTCCGGTCAGGGAATTTTTTCAAGGATCTCGGGGACACCCTGATCTACAATGATTTCAATCTGAAGGTAAACATTACCGCCAAGGCCGCCGCTTAGGCACACCATCTTAAAATTATTTTATGCCTTACATAAAAATTGAAGTGACACGCGAAGGTGTTACCCGCGAACAAAAGCAGAAACTGATAAAAGGCGTGACCGAATTAATTACCGCTGTGCTCAACAAGGATCCGCAACTGACCCATGTAGTTATACAAGAGATAGACCTGGATGATTGGGGTTATGCAGGCGAACAGGTATCAGTATTGCGCGAACAAGGTATAACCGCCGATAAAAAAGAAAGCATATGAAAAAGCAAACAATTATTGTAACCGGCGCTTCTTCCGGAATTGGCAAAGAAGTGGCCCGATACTTTTTAGAAAAGGGCGACAACGTGGTGATCAATTCTATCACCCCGGAAAAACTGGAAAAGGTGTACCATGAGTTGGGCGCAGGCCCGAACCTCGCCATGGTGGCTGGCGACGTGAGTCTTAAACCAACTGGCGAAAAACTGGTAGCCACTGCAATCGAAAAGTTCGGCTCGGCCGATGTTTTGGTAAATAATGCCGGCATATTTGAAACCCGGCCTTTCCTGGATGTGGATGAAGTTTATCTCGACCGCTTTTTGAGGACTAACCTGAAAGGAACTTTTTTTACCACACAGGCGGTGATTCCGCAAATGTTGAAACAAAAGGATGGAGTTGTAATAAATATTGGCACGCCTCTCGTTAACCAGGCTTTTGGTGGCATACCTGTTACTGCGCCGATGGCGAGCAAAGGTGCGATTCATTCATTAACTATACAATTGGCGGCTGAATTTGGCAGCAGCAACATCCGGGTGAATACAATCGCACCAGGCACTATCCGTACTCCAATGCATGGGGATGATGTAGATAACAGCGCTGGATTGCACCTCGTTAATCGGATAGGCGAAGTGGAAGATGTGGCTCAAATGGTTTATTCAGTCGCTAAAAGCAATTTCATAAATGGCGCTATTATCAACGTAGACGGTGGAATGGCAGCTGGCCATAACCTGAACTGACGCTGGAAGTATTGTAATCACTTTCGTAGTCCTAACGCTGACGGGAGACTATGACGCACAAAAAAATAAAAAAATGGAAGTAACACTATCAGACTCAGAGGCAATTTCTCAGGTCCTGGAAAATTATTATTTCAAAGGCATTTATGAAGGCGACCTGAATGCTCTTAAAGAGGCTTATCACCCCGGTACGATGCTTGTGGGTGATGTGAAAGGGCTACCTTATTTTAAAACGCTGGATCAGTATTTCGACGCTGTTAAGAACCGACAAAGCCCGAAAGATTCAGGCAAATCATTCAAAGGCGAAATCGTATCCATTACAGCGTTGAACTCAATTGCTGTTGCTGAAGTAAAAGTAAAGATGTACGATTTTAACTATCATGAGTTCCTGTCGTTTCATAAGTTTGACAGCAGGTGGGTGATTGTGAACAAGATGTTGAGCGATGTGAACTTATAAATCCAAAGACATGTGGTACAACACGAGAGTCACAAAATTATTAGGCATCGATTACCCGATTATGCAAGGGCCGTTTGGGGGCAATCTTTCATCAGTCGAATTGGTCGCAATAGTATCTGATGCCGGTGGTCTTGGCGGTTACGGAGCTTACACATTGAGTCCACGCGAGATTATAGAAGTAAACGAGAAAATTAAATCTTCCACCAACAAACCGTATAACATCAATCTGTGGGTATCAGATAGTGATGTGCCATACAAGGGCGTCACTGATGAACAGTACGAAGAGGTTGAGAAACTTTTTAAGCCTTATTTCGACGAAGCAGGTGTTGCTTTGCCGCTTAAGCCAGCGCCTTTTTTATCAAGATTCGAAGACCAAGTACAGGTAATACTCGATGTGCGTCCCAAGCTGTTTAGCTTTATCTTCGGTATTCCGTCTGTTGATATATTAGACCAATGTCGTAAGCGTGGAATTGCAACGGCAGGTACGGCTACAACTCTCGACGAAGCGCTTGTGCTGGAATCCGCTGGTGTAGATCTGATCATTTCTTCAGGTTTCGAAGCAGGCGGTCATCGCCCATCATTCCTTGATTCTGCCGAACAATCAATTACAGGAACTTTTGTGTTGCTCCAGTTGATTAAAGAAAAAGTGAAAACGCCGGTTATTGCTGCGGGTGGTATTGCGAATGGCCGCGGTGTGGCAGCGGCACTAACTTTAGGTGCCGAAGGAGTGCAGGTTGGCACCGCCTTCCTGGCCTGTGATGAATCGGGTGCGCTACCTCTGCACAAACAAATGCTCTTTTCTGATGCGGCTAAATATACGATGCTGTCACGTGCGTACACCGGTAGACTTGGCCGCGGTATAACCCGCAGGCTTTTGAAAGATCTTTCGGGAAAAGAGAAAACATTTTTGCCTTTTCCATTGCAGTCCACCTTTATGTCATCGCTAAAAAACGCTGCGATTGACCGACGGAATTTGGATATCATCATGTTTTGGAGCGGACAGATCGCCCCGGTTCTTAAACACAAAAAAGCACCAGCACTGATGCAATCGCTTATCGAAGAAACCACTAAAATCACGACGACAAAAACAACCGGGTAAAAGTTAAGGAACCATTTAATATCTGCTGAAATGCGGAGGGAGAACGTATGCACGGTGGAGAGAACGATATGACTGCTCCGTCATACTAGAAAATCATGGCACGGAAATAAAAACACAAAGAGGTAAACGAATAACGCGGTTGAGTCACTTGTTAAGGGCATTTATCATCTTCATCGGGTAATTGCAATATAAGACACCGTATCTAATTAATAAGGCTACACGAATAGTTTTTATCGACAACACACTCACAATTAATTTTATTCTTCAATAATTGCTTGCTTTTTATTTCACTTGTTTTACTCTTCAGTTAAGTGATTATTGTGTGGAGTATATTTCGTCAATCCAGGCGCACCATATATGAAAGGGAAAATCCCATAAAGGCGAACCAGTAACTCATTTTGCCGCTCCGTTGAAAGATTTCAATATCAAAAAAGACCGTTTGGGGCTCCACTTAGTCCACCCAGGCCAGTTGGTTCTGGGCTTCCTGTGACGTCTGAAGTAGTTTTACAAAGGACATGACACATAAAAATGTAGGAATTAAGGGCTGCGTTTAAATCATTCAGCAATCCAAAGTGATTGCTTAGGAATTGGTTCATCGCTCGGTCGGTCTGCACTGACAACCGGCAACGATGACAGGTAACTTTCATTTATTAATCAATCATAAAAATCAAACAATGAAAAAAACTAAAGGCATGTTTACCACTACTATGCTCACCGGAGCACTTATGTTGCAGGGTGCAGTTGCCGATGCACAGGGCGAATCACATGCCGCAATACAATCATCTGAATCGATACGTCCATTCAAGGTGAATTTTCCCGATGCCGCCCTGAAAGATCTTCGCAGCCGCATCCTGGCAACAAGATGGCCAAAGAGCGAAACAGTTGCCGATGCGTCGCAAGGTGTGCAGTTAGCAACCATTCAGAAACTGGCTAAGTATTGGACAACAAACTACGACTGGCGTAAGGCTGAAGCCAAGTTAAATACATATCCAAATTTCATCACTAATATTGACGGACTCGACATTCACTTCATTCATGTGCGTTCAAAACATGCGAATGCATTACCAATAATCGTAACTCATGGGTGGCCTGGTTCGGTTATAGAGCAATTAAAGATTATCGAAGCACTAACGAACCCAACCGCACATGGTGGAAAGGCGGAAGATGCTTTCGATATCGTGATCCCTTCGCTTCCGGGCTATGGCTTTTCAGAACAGCCAACTACCTCCGGCTGGGAACCTGCCCGGATTGCCCGTGCTTGGATTACACTGATGAAACGCCTGGGGTATAAACGATATGTTGCGCAAGGAGGCGATTGGGGTGATCCAGTGACAGAGCAGATGGGAGTGATGGCACCGACTGAATTACTCGGTATACATTCTAACATGCCAGCTGCTGTACCAGATGAGATTGCGGGTGCCTTATGGTCTCATCAACCTGCTCCTTCCACTCTTTCAGCCGACGAGAAGAGAGCATGGGACCAACTCGATTTCTTCTTCAAAAAAGGCCTTGCTTATGCACAGGAAATGGGAAACCGTCCGCAAACATTGTATGGAATCGAAGATTCTCCAATCGGACTTGCTGCATGGATACTTGACCATGATGCACGGAGTTACGAATTAATTGCCCGTGCCTTTGATGATAAGAAAGAGGGGCTCACGAAAGACGACGTGCTTGATAACATCACGCTTTATTGGCTCACGAAAACGGCGGTATCATCTGCCCGTTTGTATTGGGAAAATAAGTTCATCTTTTTCAAACCGATGGCAGTTAAAATTCCTGTCGCTGTAAGTGCTTTCCCCGATGAACTTTACCAGGTGCCGAAAAGCTGGGCTGAGAAAGCATTTTCCAAGCTGATCTATTACAACCGCCTCGACAAAGGAGGTCACTTTGCGGCCTGGGAACAGCCTCAAATATTTTCGGAAGAGATGCGTTCCGCGTTTAGATCACTGCGTTAGTTTCGAGAGTTCGCACGCTGAAGGTCCCCGTCTGACGGATGCTCCGGTCAGACGGGGACCTTCAGACCGAAGTCTGAAGTTGAAAGATAGCGTACAAAAAAATTGCTCGGCATCTTTCAATCATTTCGCTTCAAAAAATGACTGTCTCAGAAATCACTTCGTCCGCTCACCCTGTTTCGCCCTTGCAGTCCCCTATTACCGCAGTTAATTTTATCACCAACACACACAATAAAAATTTTAAACAATGACAAAGACAACAAACATCCTTGCCAGTACAGTAATCAGCGGAGCGTTGGCTCTGCAGGGTACAATGACAAACGCACAGGGCACATCTCATTCGGATGTAAGATCCTCCGAGAGTATACGCCCTTTTCGGGTTCACATACCCAATGAAGAGGTTAAGGATCTTCGCAAGCGCATTTTGAATACACGATGGCCTGATAAAGAAACGGTGGCTGATCAGTCGCAGGGCGCGCAGCTCGAAACGCTTAAGGAACTCCTTTTGTATTGGGGTAGCAGGTACGACTGGCGCAAGGGCGAAGCAAAGTTGAATGCCTTCCCACAATTCATCACAAAGATTGACGGGCTCGACTTTCATTTCATCCACGTCAAGTCGCGCCACCCGAACGCAATGCCACTAATTATAACACACGGGTGGCCAGGTTCGGTATTCGAGCAGATCAAGCTTATCGAGCCGCTAACCGACCCAACCAGATACGGAGGGAAAGCGGAGGACGCCTTCGATGTCGTGATTCCCTCATTGCCCGGCTTCGGGTTTTCTGAGCGACCGTCCGCTGCAGGGTGGGGATTGGAACGTATCGGCCTCGCCTGGAATGTGCTCATGAAACGGCTGGGTTATAGCCGCTACGTTGCGCAAGGCGGAGATTGGGGCGCGGGTGTTGTCGAGGCGATGGGCCGACAGGCACCAGCCGGGTTACTGGGAATTCACACCAACCTTCCTGCGGTTCTTTTACCTGAGGTTGAGGGTGTGCTTGGTGGCGGGCCCATACCTGCAAACTTTTCCGAGAAAGAACGCTCAGCAATCAGTGACCTCGGCATGTATCTCCGCAATGGAGGATTATCTTACCTCGTAATGATGGGTGCCCGGCCGCAAGCCGTCGGGTACGGACTAACGGATTCCCCTGCGGGCCTTGCGGGATGGATGCTCGTGCATAGCGGGTTCACTAAATGGACCTACGGCAAAGATCCCAAACAATCGCCAACCATAGACGACGTGCTAGACAACTTCTCACTGTATTGGCTGACAAACACATTGGCTTCCTCGGCGCGCATCTACTGGGAAAGTCGCCACCTGAATCTGACAAGTGCCACATCGCAAAAAACACAGGAGATTTCTGTACCCGTGGCCATCACTGTATTTCCCGATGAGGTTATTCGCGCTCAAGAAGCATGGGCCCGCAGGGCCTTCCCAAAGCTGACCTATTTTAACGAGGTAGACCGTGGCGGGCACTTCGCGATGTGGGAATATCCCGAGCTGTTTGCGACGGAACTACGAGCGGCGTTTAAATCACTGCGTTAGTTAATCGAAGGGTAGCGCACCGGGCGCTCCCTTCTATTCTTCGATTGATTAAGGCGCAAGGCAGCGGTTAACAAGATCAATGATGAGCATTTTGATTGTTTAAAATAAAAAAAGAAAAAAATTCTCTGACAAGCGTGTCAAAACGCGAATCATTTCTTCAACTAGTATTGTAAGTAGTCTATTATGAAAACGGAATTAAAAAAATTGATTGTGTTGGAGTGGTCATAAGCTTCTTTACGTCAGCCTATGCTGCTTTTTTAAACACTGTAATGAAACAGGGGGTTTTAACCGACCACTTTTTGATCAATTGGTTAAGCTTAATTCCTAAAACCTATTTGTTGCTGCTTCCGTTCGTCCTGATTACGGACCGGTCACCCGAGCTTTGGTAGATAGAATGTTCAGGAATGAAAAAAGAGCTAAATAAAAGCCTAAAGCAAATATTATCATTAGATCTAATCAAAACAGAAAAACATGCAACAGTTAGCCATCGCCAGTATGATTTTATTCCTGGCATCATCAAGTTTAATGGACAGTTTTAAATCTTCGACGTTAACAAAACGAGACATCCCTGCAATGAAAGGGTCTTCGGCTGCTCCCGGCTTCGACAAAATGACCTATGATGACTTTGAACTGGGAGAATGGAATTTTATTGCGCCAGATACTCCTGGATTAATTGCACATGCCTTCCCTGGCCATGTTCTGCCGCAACAGCCAGGAGTCAGGCGTACCGAGCTACAGCGATACGATCTCAGTACGCCCGGACGCGAAGTCATCCAATCGCGGATTGACTTTGACCCAGGAGTGGCATTCGGTAATCACTCACATCCGGGTGAAGAGATCATCTATGTCATTGAAGGATTGTTTGAGTACCAGGTTGAGGGAAAGCCTGCGGTGACGCTCAAAGCCGGAGACGTCTTGTTCATTCCCGCCGGAGTGGTCCATGCGGCGAAAAATGTCGGCCGCCGGAACGGGGCGGAACTCGCTACGTATATTGTCGAAAAAGG
>JACMLY010000068.1 GCA_014379345.1 Chitinophagaceae bacterium | reverse complement strand
CCGTTGTTGGTGTTTTCACCAACAACAGCGGAGAAGGAAATTCACCGCACAAAAGGAAATCGTAATAAACGCAAGGATAGAATAGCATGCCGGAGCTGTGTTTTCATTTCCGGCAACTTGAAAAAATAAAGATATTAATGCCGTTGTTGGTGTTTTCACCAACAACAGCGGAGAAGGAAATTCACCGCACAAAAAGTAATCATAATAAACGCAAGGATAAAATAGCACCAGACTTGTGTTTTCATTTCCGGCAACTTAAAAAAATAAAGATATTATGCAATTTGGACTTATCGGTGGCGGTAGTTGGGCAACGGCTTTGGCGAAAATACTTACCGATAATAAACACTCCATCCATTGGCTGGTTCGTTCAGAGGCTACGATCAGGCATCTTCAACATCGTCATCACAATCCACATTATTTAAGCTCTGTTTATTTTGATACATCATTGCTTCAACTAAGTAATAACGTAAAAGAGATTGTGGCAAACAGCGATTGCATTGTAATTGCTGTTCCGTCTGCCTATGTTATTGACACATTATCGGTATTAGCGCATAATGCGTTTGCAGGTAAAAGAGTTGTTTCGGCCATAAAAGGAATTCTCCCGCAGAATAATCTTTTATTAAATGAATTTCTTGCGCATCAATTCAATGTTCCCTTAGACCACTACCATACCATAATGGGTCCCTGCCATGCGGAGGAAGTGGCATCTGAAAAATTATCGTACCTAACCTTTTCCGGAAAAAATGCAGCGCAAACCCAGGCAATAGCTTCTTGTTTTACTACTGAGTATTTAAACACAATAATAAACAATGATGTCATCGGGGTGCAATATGCGGCTATCCTGAAAAATATTTATGCCTTAGGTGCCGGGATCGCGCATGGACTGGAATATGGTGATAATTTCCTGAGTGTTTTAATAGCGAATTGTGCAGATGAAATGGCTGGTTTTTTACGCCAGGTAGGTATTGAACATATCGAGGTGGGTGTTCATGAAAAATCAGATCCTGCAACACATAAAAAGAGCCCGAACTATGCGGCTTCCGTTTACCTGGGCGATCTGCTGGTAACATGTTATTCTTTATATAGTCGAAATCGCACATTTGGGAACATGATAGGGAAGGGGTATTCGGTAAAGAGCGCCCAGCTTGAAATGAATATGGTGGCCGAAGGATACAACGCTGCCAAATGCATCTTTCTAATCAATAAAACAGTAGGGGCCGACATGCCAATAGGGGAGGCTTTATACCAAATACTCTGGCAAAATGTTAAACCTGGCGACGGATTTCACCAGATTGAGCAAATTCTTGTCTGATTGGTTACTAAACTGAATAAATCTTCGTCTAATAGAGTATAGAGACTTTTATATGCCTGTTTCTTATTTACCATATAGCGGAATTGCCATCATTATCATGATCGGTATTCTTTCGGTTGCCGAATTGGTTAAGTATGTAAAGAGCCGGCAACAAAAACATCCTCATTAATTTCGCTTTCTTCAAAAAAAAGCCCGGCAGCAATTCCATCAGCAAATAGCTTTCCCTCCCGTGTGAGAATGAATGCATGTTCTGTTTCCTGTACAAGATTTTGTTGCTGGTATATAATGCACTTTTTTCTTAATCCGCTGATAATTTCCTTGCCGAACCCTGATGGAAGTTGGTTCAACTGCAACCCCTCCTTTGTTCTCAGCGATGTCATTACCCATTCGTTTAGCCTTTGAACAGGGGTTAACAGTTCTATCTCGAAAGGGATAATATTTTTTTGAAGAGATTGGATATACAGGGCGTTATTAGACACGTTCCATTGCCGGGCATCACCATTAAATGAGTGTGCCGATGGCCCCAGCCCCAGATATTGTTTCCCCTGCCAGTACGAACTGTTGTGTTTGCTGTGTTTGCCCGGAAGCGAATAATTAGAGATCTCATATTGTTCATATCCTGCATTGTTCAACCAATCCATCAATAGTAAAAATTGCCTGGCCTGGTCGTCTGCATTGACTCCCTCCGCTGTTTTTTTTCGGATCATTTTTTCGAGTGGCGTTCTGGGTTCAATGGTTAAGGCATAACAGGAAAGATGTGGTATTTCAAGGGAAATAGCTTTCTGAACATTAAAGAGCCAGTTTGCATCGGTCAGGGTAGGAGTACCGAAGATCAGATCTATCGTTAAGTTATCAAAGCCTGCTTCTTTGGCCCATTGCACGCATTGTTCTGCCTGTGATGCATTGTGTGCCCGGTTCATCCATTTTAAGTCCGCTTCAAAAAAAGATTGGATCCCTATGCTGAGGCGATTGATAGACATCCTGCTCCAGGCATTCAATTTTTCCGGAGTAATATCATCCGGGTTCGCTTCAATAGTGATCTCCGCGTCGGGAGCCACTAAAAAATTCGTCCTGAGTGATTCAAGTATCAGAGAGATCTCGTCAGCAGACAAAAGAGACGGAGTGCCACCACCAAAATAGATGGTCTCAACGGATTGATTCCCCAGAAAATTATTTTGCAAAACAATCTCATTCAATAAAGCAGGTAAAAACCCGTTCTTATGCTTCATTGAGGTTGAAAAATGAAAATTGCAGTAGTGGCACGCCTGTTTACAAAAAGGGATATGTACATAAATGCCTGCCATTCGGATTCCTGAAATTTATCGAATATTACACGTGAATTGTCGGATAATCAAGATGGCAAAGGTAGATGTATATACTTATAAGCGGCAACTGTTGGTGTTGTTTATAACCTGCATCCTGCATGCAGGTTCTTACAGCCAGTACAAAATGATGGTTGTTGGAGTCGATAAGGACAGCCTGTTTGTTCAAAATAAACTAGCGCTTCAAAGTAATTTCAGAAACAGGTTACAGTGCCTTGATTATATATATAAAATTCCCGACTTATTAAAAATCAAAGGCTATCCGAATGCATCGATAGATAGTGTACAACAGGACTCATTAAGTGCAATGGTGTTTTTGTACACGGGCGAGGCCTTTCATGGTGCCCGGATAAAAACGGATTCGGTAGAGCAGAAAATCCTCGACGGAATAGGCTGGAACAAAAAGCAATCGGGAAATAACGCCATGAACTTTAAGCAATTCGAATCCTTGAAGCAAAGGATATTGGAATACCTTGAAAACAATGGATACCCCTTTGCACGCATTGATCTGGATAGCGTTCAGTTAACCTCAGAAAATTTTTACGGCGTCATAAAAATTGATAAGGGGCCGCTCTATAAAATAGACAGCATCAGGAACCTGGGAACCGCCCGCATTTCGTCAAACTTTTTACAAAGGCACCTGAATATTCTCAATGGAAGTATATACAGAAAGGAAAAATTACAGGCAATCAGCAAAAAGATCACCGACTTGCCTTTCGTGATTGAGCAACAACCCTGGAACCTTACCCTGCTTGGAACAGGGTCTGTTTTAAACATGTATCTGGCGCCAAAGAAAAGCAGCCAGATAAACGTATTGGTTGGTTTTTTGCCTTCTACTGATCAATTGACCAATAATAAATTATTGGTTACAGGCGAAGCAAATGTAAATCTGAAAAATGCATTGGGAGGCGGAGAGACGATTGGATTGAATTGGCAACAGATACAGGTAAAATCACCCAGACTGAACCTTCTTTTCCAGCAACCATATTTATTCAGCTCCCCTTTTGGAATAAATTTCAATTTTGATCTTTTTAAAAAGGATTCATCTTATGTGAATATCAACTTACTGCTCGGGCTTCAGTACGCCGTGTCGTCAAACTATATCGCCGGGGTTTTCCTGCAAAATTTCAGTACGAATTTATTAACGGTAGATACATTTTTAGTGAAGAATAACAAGCGTTTACCACAGGAAGCAGATCTTCGGTCTGTAAACATTGGTATTAATCTCGAATGGTTTAATACCGATTACCGGTTTAACCCGCGAACGGGAAATGATCTACATCTCAATGCGGCAGCAGGAACAAAAACAGTCAAAAAAAACAATGTGATTGTTCAACTACACGATTCATTCGATCCCTCATACAATTTTAATTCGTTATATGATACGGTAAAACTAAAATCATATCAGTTCAGAATAAAATTTACCGGTGCACATTATTTCAGGCTTAGTAGGGCCACAACCCTAAAAACGGCACTATCAGGCGGTTGGTTTCAAAGTCCTAATATATTTCGCAATGAATTGTTTCAGATCGGCGGCTATAAATTGCTGAGGGGATTTGATGAAGAAAGCATCTTTGCCTCCCAGTATGGTGTAGGAACGTTGGAATACCGGTATTTGCTGGGACAGAATTCGTTTCTTTTTGCTTTTGCAGATATAGGGTGGGCCAGAAACGCCGCTTTATCCGGAAATATTTCCAATACATTCATTGGTGCCGGACTGGGGATGGCCTTTGAAACAAAGGCTGGCATTTTCAACATCTCTTACGCAAGTGGCAAAAGAGATGATGCGAAATTTAACCTGAGGCAGTCAAAAATTCATATTGGGTACGTCAACTATTTTTAGAATCTGTCCGGCGAATTTTTAGTAATGCGTTTGCTACAATACTTTTGCACAAGTAAATAGATGAAGTGAAGAAAATTTTTATAGTATTTATTTATTGCATTTTCATTTCCCTTCCTTCAAGGCTGCAAACTGCTGGTGAGTCAGCAGCGCAAAAAAAAGATTCCCTGGCAAAGGTTATTTTTAAAGACTCTCTCCTAACTCAAACGAATAAGGTGGATTCGGCAGTCGTGTTCATTGCCGATTCCCTTGCGAACGAGGCATTGGAGATACTGAAGAAAAGAAGGATATTGGAATTTCAACGTGCGCTTCGCCAGCATCCATATCTTCCCCTATCTAAGAAGCCGGTTGAATCAAATCTTTATAACAGAAACCAAACGGATACGGAAGGATTGTTTTATTTTCTGGTCAGCTTATTACTTTATTTTGCCTGTATCAGGTTGTTTTTCGGGAAGTATATTGATAATCTGACCACTCTGTTTTTCAGGGTCACTATGCGTCAGCAGCAGATCCGTGAACAGCTTTTGCAAACGCCGCTGCCTTCATTGCTCCTGAATATTCTGTTTGTAATATCGTGTGGATTGTATCTTTCCTTACTCGCCAGGTATTATAACTTTGGTTTTTTTGGAAATTTCTGGATCACTTTTTTATACGCTATGGGTTTTGTTTCAGGCATTTACTTAGGTAAATACCTGGTTTTAAAAATCACCGGCTGGGTTTTTAATATTAGCAATGCAACAGATACATATATATTCATCGTCTTCCTCGTCAATAAAATGATTGGCATTTTTTTGTTGCCTATCGTGATATTGCTTTCGTTCCCTAATCAGTATTTAATGCCGGTTCTAATTCTGCTTTCGTATATAATGTTGATATTATTGCTGGGATATCGGTTTGTAAATTCATTCCGTCCGATAAGGAGTGAAATAAAAGTAAACAGGTTTCATTTTTTTCTTTACCTTTGCGCTTTTGAAATAGCACCCCTTTTGTTGATTTACAAGGTGTTATTGACTTTTGTGGAAAGAAGTAATTAAATTTGCAATCCATACGTAAAATATGGTTAAAAACGGGGTTAACACAGAAATAAACCTTTCAACGATTAAGAAGATCTTAATCACACAACCCAAACCGGATACAGACAAATCGCCCTATTTTGAACTTGCCAAAAAGTTTAATGTCGATTTGGACTTTCACCCTTTTATCCGTCTTGAAGGAATTCCGGCCAAGGAATTCAGGAAGCAAAAGATTGAAATAAGCAATTACACAGCGGTTATTTTTACCAGTCGCAACGCTATTGATCATTTCTTTCGCATGTGCGATGAAATGAAAGTGATCATTTCACAGGACACTAAATACTTCTGTATCACTGAGGCAGTAGCCTTATATCTTCAAAAATTTATTTTATACAGGAAAAGAAAGGTCTTTTACGGAGTAGATGGTACCAATAAAAGCATGTTTGACGTAATAAACAAGCATAAAGAGAATGAAAAGTTTCTTTACCCCTGCTCCGAGAACCAGCAGGATAACGAAATCGTGAATTGGTTAAAGACCCATAATTGTGGATTTGCAACGCCTTTCATGTATCGTACAATAAGCAATGATGTGAAAGAAGTCATTGGTCAAAATAGCTACGATATTATTTGCTTTTTTACGCCAAGTGGCGTAAAAAGCCTTTTTGATAATTTCCCCGCGTTTAATCAAAACGGCACACGTATCGGCGCATTTGGGAATAACACTTCCAAAGCTGTTGAGCAAGCCGGTCTTACATTGGATATTGTGGCCCCTCAACCAAAAATGCCTTCTATGGTTGCGGCTTTGGAGCAATATTTATCGGCGGTAAGCAAAAAAAAATAATCTCTTACCCTCTTCTCTTTTCCCTTCTTCTCAAAAGTTCATTAAAAATCGGGCATGCCTGAATTTACAAATCGGTTAGGGAAAGAGTCAAGCCCCTATTTACTTCAACATGCACACAATCCTGTAGACTGGTATCCGTGGGGTGAGGAGGCCATTGAAAAAGCCAAACGGGAAGACCGTCCGATCCTGATAAGTATTGGTTATTCGGCCTGCCACTGGTGCCATGTAATGGAGAGAGAAAGTTTCGAGAATGGAGCTACAGCCAAAATCATGAACGAAAACTTTGTCAACATTAAAATAGACAGGGAGGAACGCCCGGATCTGGATCACATTTATATGGATGCAGTGCAGGCAATGACCGGGAGCGGAGGCTGGCCACTAAATGTATTTTTAACCCCTGATCTGAAACCTTTTTATGGCGGTACTTATTTTCCACCCCAAAGAGCTTTCAACCGTTCTTCCTGGAAAGAAATATTGTTAAGCCTAAGTAAAATTTATCAGGAAAAAAGGGATGAAATTAATTCTCAGGCTGAAGAGCTTACCCAGCATATTTTAAGTTCCAACCAATTCGGTCAGGCAGACGTACATAGCATTTCAGAGCGGCTGTATTCCAGGGAAACGGGAAATAAGATATTTGAAACGATGATGAAATCTGCTGACCCGGTGCATGGGGGATTCGGGAAAGCGCCTAAATTTCCACAGACATTCAATATTCAGTATTTGTTGCATTATTATTACCATACAAAAAATGAAGATGCGTTGGATCAGGCTTGTATAAGTCTGAACAAAATGATTCAGGGCGGTATTTATGATCAGATAGGTGGCGGTTTTTCAAGGTATTCAACAGATAATGAGTGGTTGGTGCCTCATTTTGAAAAAATGCTGTACGATAATGCACTTTTGATAATTGTTCTTAGTGAAGCCTACCAGGTAACGCAAAAAAAAGCATATAAAGATACTATTGAACAAACGATCGCCTTCATTGAAAGAGAGATGATGTCGGTTGAAGGCGGGTTCTATACAGCACTCGATGCAGATAGTGAGGGTGTTGAAGGCAAATTTTATGTTTGGAGTAAAAATGAAATAGAGCAAGGGCTCATGGATGATGCGCTGCTGTTTTGCGAGTTCTATGGAATAACCGACGGAGGCAACTGGGAACATACCAACATATTGAATGTACCCATTGTATTGCCCGCATTCGCGGCCACAAAGAAACTGTCTGTAGAAGAAGTTTCCTCCAGGATCCGGAAAGCATCTGAAAAGCTATTAGAGCAACGTGGAATAAGGGTAAGACCTTCGCTGGATGATAAGATCCTGCTGGGGTGGAATGCTTTAATGAACACGGCGTATTCAAAAGCGTATGCGGCTTTTAATGACGAAAATTTTAAAGACCGGGCAATAGCGAATATGCAGTTTCTACTGAGCAGGTTTAAAACCCCAACGGGAAAACATTTTTATCATTCTTACAAAAACCAG
Organism: Chitinophagaceae bacterium; assembly: GCA_014379345.1. Taxonomy (GTDB): domain Bacteria; phylum Bacteroidota; class Bacteroidia; order Chitinophagales; family Chitinophagaceae; genus Flavitalea. The sequence goes on along the minus strand of JACMLY010000068.1, from coordinate 10,551 downwards.
GAAGCCAGGCACCCGGCCTTCCTGGATGATTATGCTTACCTCATACAGGCATTGATCCATTTACAGGAAATAACCGGCAATATGGATCATCTTCGGCAGGCGAGGGCATTATGTGAATATGTAATTGAACATTATGAAGAAAAGGATACAGGCTTTTTCTTTTTTACAAATAAGGATCAAAAAGATGTGTTGGTCAGAAAAAAAGAATTGTATGATGGAGCAGTTCCATCCGGGAATTCGATAATGGCATGGAATTTATATTATCTAGGGGTAGTGTTTGATTTACCGGTTTGGAAAGAAAGAGCATTAAAAGCCTGCAGTTCCATGTATGATGTGGTCACGAAGTATCCAACATCATTTGGGGTATGGGCAACTAACATTTTAGGGATATCGTATGGAATTCCTGAAGTGGCGTTGACCGGAGAACATATCCAAAATCTTCGTAATGAATTTTTACGTACTTTCATTCCCTTCCGTATTTTTCAATCTTCAACCCTGGAAACTAAAGATTTTCCCTTATTGGCAGGCAAGAAAATTTCAGAACAGCCGTTATTGTTTCTTTGTAAGGATTATACATGCCAACAACCTGTAACTGAGATGAATGTGTTGAACAGGATGCTTGAACATGTGTAAAACTTTAATGATCCTTTAATACAATATTATAATTTCCGGCACCGTTTACAACTTTGCAGATGTCATGTATTGCAGTTATCAAAAATAAACTCTAAAATTGTGATGAAATCGGTTAAACATTATTTTTGCCCAATACCCTTAATAACTATGAAAATGAAAAACCTATCCGCCTTATTAATCCTCATTGTAACGTTGGTTACAGTGGGATGTGGCAAAATTGGAAAAAAATCTGCCAAAGGTTTGCCGAATGACGGCCAGCTACATGGAGTAGCCCCTGGCGGCAAATACAACCTTACCAAACCTCCTGGTATGGTCTACATTCCACCTGGAACCTTTCATATGGGACCTAGTGATGAGGATGTAAATTTTACGTATACTGCACGTAACAAGCAGATTTCCATCAATGGCTTCTGGATGGATGCCACTGAAATTACCAATAATCAATATCGTCAGTTTGTAAATTGGGTACGCGACTCAGTCGCCGCTACACTCATGCAATATGGCAAAGAGGTTGATGGTCAATTTTCAGTTGACTGGAAAAAAGCGCAAACCATTAAATGGGGTGATAAGTCTACTGTTGAAAAGATCGATCAGATGATCCTTACACCTGAAAACCGGGTGTTTGGTAAAAAAGATATCGATCCTTCCAAATTAGAGTATCATTCTGAGATATTCGATTTGAAAGAAGCTGCCAGAAGAGAAAATGTAGGAAAGCCCAGATCACAGTTCATCTCCAAGAAAAATATCAAGATTTATCCTGATACCCTTGTATGGATCCGTGATTTCAGTTACTCATACAATGAGCCTGCTTCAAAAAGATATTTCGCTCACCCGGCATTCGGTAACTATCCTGTTGTTGGTGTAAGCTGGAAACAGGCTACAGCCTTTGCAGAATGGAGAACACATCTTCTCAATTCATTCCTGGAAAATAAGAAAAGAACTACTGAATCTGATTTCCGGTTACCAACTGAAGCTGAGTGGGAATATGCTTCCCGCGGAGGCCGTTCACAATCTATGTTCCCATGGGGTAACTATTACCTGAGAAACAGGAAAGGTTGTTTACTGGCTAACTTCAAACCTGGTCGTGGTAACTATCCGGAAGATGGTGGTTTCTACACAGTACGTGCTGACGCATACTGGCCTAATGATTTTGGCTTGTATTGTATGGCTGGTAACGTTGCTGAGTGGACCTCTTCTTTATTTTACGAAGGTGCTTACAATTTTCAGCACGATATGAATCCTGATATTCGTTTCAATGCAAAGGATTCAGATCCTCCGCGTATGAAGCGTAAAGTAATCCGTGGCGGAAGCTGGAAAGATGTTGGATACTATCTTCAAACCAGCACTCGTAACTACGAGTACCAGGATACTACCAAATCATATATTGGATTCCGTACTGTAATTGATTTACCAGCTACGAGCAAGCGTTAAATTTCTGTTATCAAAGTAATTTAAAACTGATTTTTCCGTTATTGATCTGATTCATCAATAATATCAAAATAATTTTTTCTTATCACCCTTAATCCGTTTCAAAACCATTAAATCTATTAAACATGGCTGGAGTTTCTAAATCTACCGAAAGACTCGTAAACGTAATCGTCTGTATGGGCGCTGCAATTGTAATTTTTGGCGCCTGGCAAAAAATTACTCACCAACCTTTAGCTGATTTCTTCCTCACTGCAGGATTGATCACTGAAGCTGTCATATTTGTTGTATATGCATTCTTACCGCCTCCCGGATCAGAAATGCATGCTATTGCTGAAGCTCTTCCGAAATTAGCTGGTAATGGTAATTCTTCAAATCCAGCTCTTGCTAAAATGGATAAAATGCTTCAGGAAGCAGAAATTACTCCAGCTAACCTGACTCGTTTGAGTGATGGTTTCAAAAAACTAGGTACTTCTGTTGACAAGATTGCCGATGTTTCGGATGTTGTTAAATCAACGACTGATTTTTCAGCTAAAACAAAGGAAGTTACTTCAGCAATGGATGCAATGAAAACTGCATACCAGGGAGCTACTACTACAATGGGACATTTCAATACAGCAGCAGATAGCACTAAGAAGTTTCATGAGCAGGTTCAGGTACTTACTAAAAACCTGGGTTCGCTGAATGCTATTTATGAATTGGAATTACAGGATACCAATAATCATCTTAAAGCAATGAATAATTTTTATGGTAACCTGGTAACTGCTTCACAAACCATGCAGGGAAGTGTGGACGATGCAAAACGTGCTCACGAACAAATTGCAAAACTTGCAGGTAACTTAAGCAACCTGAATACTATTTATGGTAATATGTTAAGCGCTATGCAAGGCCGTAATTAATAAGGCATTCATATCCTTACCATGCTAATCATTGGATGAAAAACATTGTTTAAAAGTATTAACCCAATTCCATGTCATTACCTAAAGAACCCAGGCAGAAGATGATCAATATGATGTATCTGGTGTTAACAGCATTGTTGGCACTGAATGTATCATCTGAGATTCTTAACGCCTTTAAAACAGTAAACGGCAGTATCATTAACGCCAATGGCGTATTGACTGCTAATAACAATAATATATACACATCGTTTGCTACAAAGCTTGCCGATGGTAAAACCGCGGAAAAAGCGAAGCTCTGGATGCCAAAAGCAGTCCAGGCTCAAAAATTGTCAAACGAAGCGTACGATTATATCGATCAACTGAAGCAACAACTGATGAAAGAAGCAGGTTTTGATCCAAAAGGAGACACTGCTAACTGGACAGATAATCTTGACGCATCAACGAGATTGATGGATAAGCTGGGAAAGGGTGATGAATTAAAGAAAAAGCTTGAAACTCTTAAGAAGAATCTTCTTTCTATCGATCCTGAAATCGGAAAAGAATTTGCAAACAAATTGCCAATCGACCTAAGCATTCCGAAATCACAAACAGGAAATAAAAATCCAAGCTGGACTACGAATTATTTTCATATGACACCGGCGATTGCTGCAACCACCATTCTGAGTAAATTCCAGAATGATGTTAAGAGCGCAGAAAATCAGATCGTAACATATTGCCATGCAAAAGTGGATGCAGTAGCAGTTCGCTTTGATAAATATGGTTTTGTGGGTGGATTAAGCTCCAGCTATTTAATGCCTGGTGAAAAAGTGACTGTTTACTCTGGTTTAGGTGCAACAAGTTCTGCTGCACAACCGAGTATTACCATCAATGGCAGACCAGTAAGCTTGAATGCTGATGGTTTGGCAACTGCAGACTTTGATGCCGGTGGAACTGGAAGTCATAATGTAAATGTGGTTATTAGATATGTTAACCAGGAAGGCATTGCACAAACGATCAATAAAACATTAGAATATACTGTTGGTGCTCCTTCAGGCATAGCAGTATCAGCTGATAAAATGAACGTTCTTTACATTGGTGTAGAAAATCCATTAACGATTACTGCTGGTGTAGGAAGCGAAAAGGTAACTGCCTCTTTTACCGGTGGTTCAATTTCAAAGGTTGGTGGAAGCAAGTACATTGCTAAGCCAACGAATCCGGGTGAACATACAATCACTGTAAGAGCAGAAGATAAAAGTACTCCTGTAAAATTCAGGGTTAAATATTTGCCGAAGCCGGCCACATTTGTTGGCCAAAGCAGAGGAGGGTCTATTTCTGCTGCCTCATTTAAAGCACAAGGTGGTGTCATTGCACGTTTGGAAGATTCAGAATTTGATGCCCCATTCAGGATAGTGAGTTACAGACTCGGAGCAAGTGGTGGCGCATTTCCTGTATACCAGGAAGCTGCAAATGATGGAAACAGATGGAGTGGATCAGCCGCCAATATTATTGGAAAAGCAACACCAGGTACATCCATTTATTTTGATCAGGTGAGAGTTATTGGACCAGACGGAAGAACTGTTGAAGTTCCTCCGATGGTATTCAATTTGAAATAATATTATAAATAGGGAACAATGAGAAACCGAGTCTTGAAATTAAGTTTGTTGCTGGCAGTAATGGTTGCACTTACTACAAACACAGACGCACAACAGAAAAAGCCTGTTCGTGCGAAAAGTAAAAGAGCTACCACAACGAAGACCACCAATAGAAGTAAGAATGGTGGAAACACAACTGCGTTGACAGCGCCTGCAAAGGATACAGTTCCTGTAGTTCCGGTGTCAATGGATATTACAATTGATCCACCAAAGAGATCATTGCGTAATGATAATGCTATCGAGCGTAACCTTGTAAAGGAAAGAACACCTTTGGCTTACGAGCATATACGTGAAGATGACGCTACGTACATGCAAAGGGTATGGAGGGAGATTGATGTAAAAGAGAAGATGAACCTTCCTTTTGTTTACAAGGTAGATGGTGATTATGGCAACCAGCGCTTCATTATGATCTTACTGAATGCATTGAAAAATGATAGCCTGGTGGCGTTTGATGCAACTGTTGATGATCGCTTTACGACACCAATCACGTTTTCAAAAATATCAGAACAGCTGATCGGTAAACCCAAAGTGGAGCAAATTCCAGACTGGACAAAAGATCCTGATGGCTCTAAAGGAATTCAAAAGGATACTGTAATAACAGAAATCTTTAACCCCGATCAAATTGAAAGATACTGGATCAAAGAAGATGTGGTATTCGATAAAGAATCGTCAAGAATGTACACCAGGATACTCGGTATCGCTCCTTTAAAAACGGTTTTGAATCCTGATGGCTCTTTCAGGGCTGTAACCCCGATCTTCTGGGTTTACTATCCTGATCTCAGGCCCATGCTTGCCAAGTATGAAGTATACAATGGCAAAAACTATGGCGCAAGAATGAGCTGGGAAGAATTGTTCGAAAGCAGGATGTTTGCCAGCCGTGTAATTAAATCAACCATCAACAATCCGAATGATCTTTTGATCAGCTTATATGTAAAAGATCCGATCCTTGCCTTACTGGAAGGAGAAAATATTAAAGACAAGATCTTTAATTACGAACAGGATCTCTGGTCTTACTAAGCAAAACTTACAATTTATAATAAAGGCATCGTAGTTTTACGATGCCTTTTTATTTATCTTCTATACATCGTAGATTTACGATGCCCTGCCTTCTATATGTAAATAAAAAAAAAATCGCGGAACGATTCATTATCAGTCTGATTGCATCCCATAAACTATATTATTTTTTTGCGAAAATACCCCATAAAGGGTATTGTTTTATGACGGTGTTTTACTATTTTTACAACGGTTTTTCATAGGATATTGGATTTTAAAAACGGGGCTGGATTTTTATCCTGGCCCCTTTTCTTTTTTATCTTCGTCGATTTCTTCTACATTATTGCTGTCAGGCCGATGAAAAAAGTTCCAGATGAGCCGGGCACGTGTGTTTCCTACAACCTTACTCAATTCTTCTTCGGTTAGCCCTCTGATATTTTTAACTGATTTGAATGTTTTCAATAACTGGTCGGCCGTATTTTTCCCGATGCCTTTTATGTTTTCCAATTCATTAAAAAAAGTGCCTTTGCTGCGTTTCACCCTGTGAAATGTAACTCCGAAACGGTGCACTTCATCCCTGATACGCCTGATTAATTTAAGACTTTCACTATTATAGGGCAAGCGAACAGATTCTTTATCTCCTGAAAAAAAGACCTCTTCTTCATTCTTAGCCAATCCTATAACGGTCATTTCCCCAATCAGATTCAAGTCCATTAAACTTTCCATTGCAGCATGTAATTGGCCTTTGCCACCATCAATAATGATGAGCTGTGGAAGGGCCGATTGCTCCTCTGTGAGCCTTTTATAACGGCGATACACAACTTCTTTCATGGTTGCAAAATCATTTATTCCCTGTACGGTTTTTACATTATAATGCCGGTAATCTTTTTTGCTGGGCATTCCGTCTCTGAAGCACACCATTGCTGAAACTGGAAAACTTCCCTGAAAATTTGAATTGTCGAAACATTCTATATGCGTGGGAAGCGCCGGAAGTTGCAGATCCTGTTGCAGTTGGTACAGAACTTTTTTTCTCTCCATATCATCTTTTCCCTCGAGCCTCAGCATTTTTCGCTTATGTATCTCCTGCAGAAAATAATTGACATTGGTTTCGGAGAGTTCGAGTAACTTTTTCTTATCGCCCCCTTTAGGCACGGTCAGTATTACACCATGCTCAGGATATTCAATCTGAAAGGGTACAACAATCTCTGTTGCTACACTATTAAAAGAAGATCTTAGTTGAGCAATGGCAAACGCTAAGATATCTTCATCGGCTTCTTCCAGGGGTATTTCCAATGGTGATGTATGTGTTTGAACAATGGTTCCATTTTGAACCATCAGGTAGTTAACATAAGCCTCATTGCCATCCCTGACCATTGAGAATACATCTGCATTGGTTAACTGGCGGCTAACTACAACTGATTTTGCCTCGTAATTTTCGAGGTGCTCGATTTTCTTTCGAACAGTATCCGCCTTCTCAAACTCCAGTGCCGATGCATATTCTCTCATTTCATTTTTGAAATGTTGTATCACCGGCGTAAGATTACCTTTTAGAATGTTCTTTAATTGTTGAATACTGTCTTCGTAATCCTGCAGTGCCTGAAATCCTTCGCACGGCCCTTTACAATTGCCGAGATGATACTCCAGGCAAACTTTAAATTTCTTTTTTTGAATATTTGATTCTGTAAGATTGAGCTTGCATGTTCTCAATTGGATTGTGGATTTCACAAAATTAATGAGCTCCCTCACTTTCGCCACAGAAGTAAATGGTCCAAGGTATTGAGAACCGTCTTTGATTTTGCGTCGGGTCAGGAACACCCTGGGGAAGGGTTCATTTTTTATGACGATATAGGGATATGATTTATCATCTTTAAGATCAATATTAAATCTTGGCTGGAATTGTTTAATAAGAGAATTTTCAAGCAAAAATGCATCCTGCTCCGAGTGCACGATGGTGAACTCGATCCTCTTAATTCGTTGAACAAGCTCATGAGTTTTATAGTTCGTAAATGTTTTGGTGAAATAGGAGCTTACACGTTTACGAAGATTCTTAGCCTTACCTACATACAGTAGCTCGTTGTTGCTATCGTAATATTTGTATATACCGGGTTGCACCGGTATAGTGTGCGCCATATTGTGAAAATCTGTCTGCGTCATAGCTTTAATCCCACGGATTCCATACAACTTTAACCTGGCTTGATGTTATTTCAGGTTTTGAAGTTCTTATTTCAGAGCTTATCTGGAAATGATGCCCTGCTTTCCAATATAATTTTTGCACAATGGAAGAGTCGCCTTTTTCTGAAAGCTTTTCCATATAGATGCTTTTTACTTTATTGTAAACAACATCTTCTGGTTTTACAAGTACATCTACCCGGTATACAGGTAAATTTTTGTTGGGGGTTGCATAGAGAAAGCTTGAGTATTGAGTTGTGTTGTCGAAGAATGATGTTTCGGAGAACTCGTTCTCAAATGTTTCCCTGTTTAATACCGGCGAAAGAAATTCCTGGGCCAGCCTATGAAACTCTTCGGGCTTTATATAGCCTGAATCAATAATCCCATTTTGTGTAGTATACCTCATGATTCCAACCGGCAGAGAATCGACATAATTTATCTCGCTCTTAAGAAAATCAAGAACAGGAAAATATGCTTTTACCTTTTGGGTTGAATCAATAGCGGGCGACGGATCTGGCCGTGTATCGGGGTTATTACAGCTAATAAAAAGTAATAATAGGATACCCCTCACTAAATTGTTCATTCGGCAAAATTATGTATTTGAATAGGCTCAAAAAAATAGAAAGCCACTGTTTACACAGCGGCTTTCTATTGTAATTGCATCGATGATGCTTAGCGGATAGTCTTGGTCACCCCAATCTTGACACCGTATTCAATCAGATATTCTTTGATCGGGTATTTATCTGTATAGCTGGAAAGTAATTGATACCTGATTTGAGGTCCTACCTGCCATTTAAGCCCGGCGGCCTTATAAGATACAAAGGTTTCAGCACTGGTATTTACATTCCATCTTCTCACCAAAGATGGTTCTTTAGTGTAATTTTTATAATCGCTGGAAATAAGATACGTGTTACGGTTTAACAGATAGGTTGGTTGAACAGTACCCGCTACCCCCAACTGCAATTTATTATTTCCCAAAATATTCAATTCAATACCTACAGGTATAGATAATTGAAAATACTGGTTTTGGAGATCCTGCACGGCATATCCGCCAAAGTTTCGTAGTTGTGTAAGGTTACTTATGGACGATGAGCTCAGGCCATTTATACTGTTTAAAGCAATAGTTGCCCGCTCGGTTGCAGAACTGTAGGCCTGAATTTCATACCGCGAGTAATTGAACTGAAGGCCGGCCTTCAGCGACAAGCTATGGTTCACACTGTATAAAACGAAAGAACCAAGCTCAAATCCAAGCGCAGGTTTATGATTCACGAGTTTGTCCAGGTCTCCCTCAATATTCAAAGCAATAGGTATGTTCCCTGAAGTGGATTGGATATTAGCGTTTTTGCGACCAAGAAGCCTTCGATAATTCATAGTGGGTGCAAAAGACAACTGATAGTTGAGCCGCCTGGGCTTCGATGGAGCTAGATTGTACACAGCATACTCCTGCAACCAGTTGATCTTTTGGATATCTTCTTCTTTCTGAATGTCTGGCTTAATTCCCTGTGAAGAGGAAACGATCAGCATGTCCGGTGCCTTGTGCCATTGCTTAAAAGGTAAATGTTTTGTGCTTATTTCCCTTTGTATTTCGAATGGCACTGGCATTGAGATGGCTACAGCTTCAACCGGTACAAGAACGGATACCAGGGTTTCAGGAGCTGCAATTATTTCCGGTAGCAATTCAGAACCAGTTCTTTCCGGTGTAACAGCTGATTTATCAAACAGTTCCGGCTGGATTAGGGTTGAATTTGAGCGGGTATTACTATTAATATCATTACCAGTATTATCATTACCAGAATTATCATTTATAATCCCTGGTGTCACCTGGTCAAAAGGAATGATTTTGGCCTGTTGGTTTTCAGGTGATGGGCTGGCCGGCGTGGGTTTGGTAACTTGTTTCGAAGGAGGTGATACGATCAGCTGATCAATACCAAAATAACTCAGGCCGGTCAGTAACAAAGCGAATCCAAACCAGTATTTTCTTTTATGAGAATGTAATGAACGTTTAATTCCTTTCCACACTTTATCAGAAGGATACATTCGGTATTGATCAGCTTTCAGTTTGATCAGGTCCTCAAATTCATCAGTGTAAAAATCACGTTCCATAATCGTTAGTGTTTGTACGGCTTATTGTTTTCATAGAATAAAGGATACATGCTCATTATCGGCCTGCGGCAATCTTGAACCATCCTGTTTTATCCGAAGGCCTTTGAATGATTTTCTTTCTTACTAAAATATCTTCCAGCATCTGTTTCGCCCTGGTGTATTGAGACCGGCTGGTGCTTTCCTCAATATCCAGCATATCGGCAATTTCCTTGTGCGAATACCCTTCAATTGCGTACAGGTTAAGGACAGTCCGGTAACCTATCGGCAATATTCTGATACACTCAACCACCTGTTTGGCCTGTACAATAGAGGGAACTGATTCTTCCCGTATCTGTACGCTGGTGGCATGAATAAGATCTACGCTTTCATTGAACTTTTTGTTCTTTTTCAAATGGTTAATGCAGGTATGTACTACGATTCTTCTTATCCAGCCTTCGAATGCTCCTTTATTCTGAAAAGTGTGTATTTGCGAGAACACTTTAATAAATCCTTCCTGAAGCATATCTTCTGCATCTTCCCGGTTGTGGGCAAACCTGTAACAAACCGACAGCATCTTTGAGCTATACTTTTGGTATAGTTCGCGTTGAGCTCCCGGTTCATTGTGTAAACAGCCTTGTAAAATGGCTTCTTCGGTCATATTAACCGCGTTGGTGGCCCTGTAATTTAGACAATTTTTGCAAGTTACTGCTGCTTCCTTT